>JAURFC010000023.1 GCA_030834445.1 Bacillota bacterium | reverse complement strand
GCGGTATCTAACGAGGTTCCGCTGCCGATGACACGGGAGGCGGGTAAACCGGATGTTTGCCAAGCGATGTGGGTAAGAATATCGACCGGATTGGTTGCCAGTAAGAAGATGCCATCAAATCCAGAGGCCATCACGTCCTTTACAATGCTACGAATGATCGCCGCATTTTTTTGCAGTAACATCAATCGCGTTTCCCCCGGTTTTTGATTCACACCTGCGGCAATGACCACAAGCGAAGCGTCCTTACAATCTGCGTATGTACCTGCCTTAACGTGCATGCGTTTTGGGGAAAAGGATAAACCGTGGTTTAAATCCATGGCCTCGCCTTCGGCTTTGGCAAAATTAATATCAATAAGGACGATTTCTTCGCCGATTCCTTGGTTGATAAGGCTATAGGCATAGGACATGCCAACAAACCCCGTGCCAACTAAGACTATTTTTTGTTTCATGATGTCATCCTCTCTTTAAGCATAAACGTTTCTAAGGTGTTCGTATAGACAACCTAAGGTGTTATTTTTATCATAGAATTATGAAAAAATATTTACCGTGGTCGATCGGACTGAGTTGGCTTATTTTTATCGTTGTATTAGCGTTTGTGTTACCAGACGTCTCTCAAGCGAATGAAGCGAACGGATTACTTGAATCGATTGATACCAATTTTTCCTTCTCCATACCTGACCTTGTTCGTATCTTAGAAACATATGGTGAGGAAGGACGGGCGTATTATATTCTTCAACGTTGGACCTTTGACCTTTATTATCCACTTGTTTATGGGATTCCCATTTCACTCAGTCTTTACGGGTTACTTCATGGTAAACCCTTTCAACGTGTGGCTTGGTTAGGACTTATTGCATCCTCTTTTGATTATTTGGAAAATATTATTTTTACGCTTGCTGCTGCGACGTTTCCAACCGCGACTACCTTTTGGGTGAGTCTCGGAGTTATTTTGAGTGTGGCGAAATGGAGTGCGCTTGGAGGCGGATTTTTGTTGATATTCGTTTTATTATCACAGCGTTTATTTCAGAAAAAGCGAGGATAAAAAAGTAGATAAGTCTTCCACGGAATCGACATGATATGTTGCGTGACTCTTTCCTTGTCCCACATGAATCGTATGGGCGTTTGGTAAGGCGGAAAACATTAATTCATCCGTCTCATCATCCCCTGCAATCAAAACAAAATCAGGTTGAACTTTTTCCACAATCCGGCGAACGGCGAGACCTTTATCGACGGAAGGATCTTTGATTTCAATCACCTTGTGTCCGAGCATGATTTGCATCGTGGTTCGACTCTTTAACGTTTCTAAGGTGTGGAGGATATCGCCCTTACGTATTGCAACCATATCCGGTTCGCATAAGCGATAATGAAAGGCAATTCCGCCCGTTTTTTCTTCAATCAAGCTGCCTGGCATTTCATCCATGTAACGTTGTAATATACGTAAGACATCTTTTTTCCAAGGAAGGGGACTCCCAAACTTTTCTTCATGACCTTGAGGATCACGAATGGTTCTTCCGTGATTTCCTGCTAAAAAGAGCGGGCGATGGCCAAACCATTGCTTCAGTTGTTTTCCATCCCTACCAGAGACAATGGCAACAGAGGAAGAAGGAGTCCCACTTAGTCGTTTAAGGAGCTCATAAACTTTTTGGGTGGGTTGGGCGTCGTCTGGTCGCGATTGGATTGGCAATAAAGTGCCGTCATAATCAAAAATAAAAAGAGGTTTACGTGCTTTTTTCCACGCAGGGATGATTTCCTTTAAAGGGCGGAACGTGAGGGTGGCAATAGAGCTATCGTCGATTCTTTGGTGAGATAGGCGTTCCAGGAAATTAACCACCCAATAATGAACATTTGTTCGTTGAATCCGTTGCATCATCGCATGATGTCGCCGTTTCTTTTCGGATTCCGTCATTGTTAATGCCTCTGCGATGGCATTCCCAATCGCTTCGACATCAAAAGGATTTATACGTAAGGCTTCTGAAAGTTCATGACTTGCGCCTGCGGTTTCAGATAAAACCAACACGCCTTTCCCATCGTGGCGGGATGCGAGATACTCTTTAGCCACTAAATTCATTCCATCGCGAAGCGGCGTTACGAGCATAACATCCGCGGATTGATATAAAGGAATAAGATCTTCTTGAGGAAAACTTTGGTATAGGTACCAAATGGGCATCCATGATTGTGAGCCATATTTTCCATTAATTTCTGCTACTTTTTGTTCGATGAGTGATTTGAGTTGATCATAACTATCCATTACCTCTCGAGAGGGGGCAATCATGAGTTTAAGATTCACGTTTCCATGAAATTCGGGATGATGTTGCAAGAAATGTTCGTATCCAAGTAAGCGTTCAGGAATTCCTTTGGAATAATCTAATCGATCAATGGATAAAATCATTTTATAAATTGATTTTTTCGGCGTTATTTTGGTGGAGGAAAAGTGTTGGACATCAATCCCCATGGGGAAGGCATCCACCGTCACAGTCCGTTGTTGATAAGGCAAGGTAAATAGGTGACGATCTAATTGTAAAATCCGCATAACACTGGACATAAAGTGGCGGACATAATCATAGGTGTGAAAACCGATTAAGTCTGCGCCTAACAAACCTTCAAGTAATTCTTTTTTATGAGTTAATGTCCGAAAAAGTTCAAAGGAAGGGAAGGGAATATGGTGAAAATACCCTATTTTAAGTTGCGGAAATGTTTGTCGCAATAACGCAGGAAGTAGCATTAATTGATAATCATGAACCCATACCGTATCGTTGGGTTGAATATGGCGACACAAAACATCGAAAAACTTTTTATTCACATCAACATAAGCTTGCCATGTGTCTTCGTATTGTTTCGTTTTCTCTAAAAAATAATGGGATAAAGGCCAAAGGGTGGAATTAGCATATCCATGATAATAACGTTCAATGTCTTGCGAAGTTAAGGCAACGGGAATTGCTGCTTTTTTCGCGAGCACATCGTGTAACGAATCCCAATCAGAATCCTTGATTTTATCGCGAGCAATTCCTGGCCAACCAACCCATTGAAAGGGTTGAGAATCATGTACAGCATGAAGTCCCGTAGCAAGACCCCCAACGCTTGGTTTTAGTACAATGTTGTCTTCTTGTAATTGAACTGAAAATGGCAAACGATTTGAAATAATCCAGAGCATACCCATCTTTTAACCATACCAAAGAATGGGGTGTCATGCAAAAATTCACCAGACTTATATAAGAATCAACCATAAAAAATGCCCGCATTGCGGGCAATTTCTTATAGTAGTGGTTGTAAGGATTAATTTAGAAGAATACAGCGTATTGCTTTATCGAATAGCCCGTATTTACCGTTGCTGCACCTTCGAAATCTTCATCAATTGAACTCGAATAGATTATCCAAATGATTCTTCCAGACGAATTTATCGTAAGAATGTTTGCAAAATCGGTTTTTGAACCATCAAGAATTAAGGAGTCTTCAACTTCGAAGTTTTCATCAAGAAGGAATAATGCGGCAGCTAAACCTTTGACCCCGTTCGTTTCATTTTCAATAATAGTGCTCGATAAATAGTAACCGCCATCACGAGGGTATAAGCCGGCGATATTGTATAAATCATCGCGTGGAACATCAATATTGGTAAATGTTTTATTGACGCTATCAAATTGTTTGATCGTTGCAAAATAATCCACAATGATGGTGCCTTCATTATCATATATATTGCTGCCATTTTGAGTGATCTGTGGGTAAACATATTGCGTAAACGTTGAGGTTAAAAAATAAGAGTCTAGGACTTTTACCAGAGATGTATAAATGTTGGACTGAAAATAATAATCTTCATTGAGATTATCGGTCCAATAAAAATTGAGCCATGAATTTGTATGAATAGCAAATTCAAATTCATCCGCTTCAAGAGAGAATAATCCCATATAGCTAAATTGCACATAAATGGAAGTAGTTTCGTCCACGTATTCATCGCCTCGAATTTCATCATAGAAAGCGTTTAAGGAACCTTTAATGTTGGAAAGATCGTTAGCAGAGACACCTTGAATGGCTTGGAGTGCATCGATACTTTCTGACACATTATTAATGGTTATTAATGAGTTGCTGTTTAAATACGTATTTAGGGAAATGAACGGGTTGCCATTTTCATCAAAATTCGTATAAACCAGACCTTCGGAGATAGCAGTGAAACGGCCATAATTAACATAACTAATTGAATTCGTCGATTCTGTTTCAAAAAATGTTTGATAACGTTGTTTACCTATGGTCAAACCATCCGTCATGGGATGAATTGTATAACTTACAAAATACTCATTCGCAATAACAGTTTCTGGAAGGGTAAAGGGATCAAAGAATGAAATATGTTCAGACACATTATTATTTGCCTGGTTTCGATTGTTTGCTAACACATGTAATTCATCATTGTGAAAGGTGATGCTTGTCACACTTGAATAAAAGTTATTCGATTCTAAAAATACAACTTCATAGTCACCGGGTTGGGCTAAATCAAAACGAAGTAACATGTTGAAATTGGTGTTCCTATAACTAATACCTTCAGTTTCTAGAAAATCAATAATAGGTTGATAATCTCCCCCAAGGACAAGTTCGTTACTTTGAAACTGGACGTAATCAGATAATACGTAAAGGTAGCCTTCGTAAATTTCCATGGAGGAGTAGCCGGTGGTGTAAATAGGATTTACTCCATCATTCATAACAGCATCAATATAGGTTTGACCAGGATTGAAGGTGAATTCAAATTCAATCACATTGGTTTCAAAGTTATAAACGACAAAACCGACAAATCCCTTGTTCCAACTATTGGCAGTTTCTTCGGTAACCCCATCAAAATAATTGATACCTATTTGATATAAATAATTTTGTTTGTAGAAATTTCCCCAAACACGGTCAAAACCAAATGATAGACCGCCATCACTTTCAAAATTAATCGTGGCATTATCCAAATTTAAGTCGGGCAATTCACCATCCAGTGAAGTCAAAGGTGCTGAGGAACCAGCTGTTGAGGTGGTCACACCGCTTGAACCTGTAATGCTTGTAGAAACGGAGGAACCGTTGGGTTGAGATGAGTTGGGGTTACTTGCTAAGAGAGCAACTGAGGTTGTCACAACCCCACCACCTCCAAGTAGTAATAATAGTAAAGTAAGCTTCTTGCGATCTGAGATAAATTCATTGAATTTTTCTTTGAATGATTTTTTGGCCATAAATGCCTCCTATTAAAGCGTTACAAAAATACCTTAATTTATAAAAAAAAGCAAATTTAGTTTACATGTATTAACTATATTTGCTTATAAATAGTACTCTTTAGAGTTCGTTAAATTAAATAACCAATGTGCTTCATTGAATTTAGTAAGCTTTGTGAATGAGGAGAACTATCAAAGGTACTGCTCGCATCTTTTCCTGCTAAATGCATGCCACGATGCACCCCGTTTGACCAGGCGGATTCACGGGTTACATCGTAAATATTTCCGTAGACTGCGACCCATGCCGGTTTTCCATTCGTACCATCGTAATAGGCTAATTGATCAAGCGTAAGGTAATACATACCATCCGAGGCAGGACTATCTGGGTATGTAGTTGGATCAGTAACGGACGATCCGGGAACAACCCCGCCTGACGTACAACTCCAATAACCATCATCATCGTCGTCATCATCATGGTCATCATCGTCATCGTCATCATCATGGTCATCGTCATCATCATGGTCATCGTCATCATCGTGGTCATCGTCATCATCGTCATCACTGAAACGAGGTGCGTCATCCGTTTCGATCCATGGTCAATATTCCACCGAGATGGTAACTGCACCACTTGAAGATGTTACGCTAATGCTATTAGTCACTTCGGAAGTGACAGCAATGTCAACAACTTCCCCAATGACGGGAATTTGATTAAGAACACTCGTACCGTGTGGGGCGCTCTTTAAAATCGAAGTGCAGTCTTGTCCGGCTAAATGCATTCCTTCGTGCATGCCATTGGACCACCCTGAAGCGTTGGTTACATCGTAAATCGATCCTTCAAAACCCACATAAGCAGGTTTTCCATTGGTTCCGTCATAAT
>JAURFC010000006.1 GCA_030834445.1 Bacillota bacterium | reverse complement strand
TTAATGAAATTTCCACCCTTCTATTTTAGCAATATTAAGGGTGAATTACTAACCAAATGTTGAAAAATAAAATGCGTTTGAAACGCATTTTTTATTTTATTCACTCCCGAATAAATTTCGACATTTTCCCCAAAATCAATGACCAATGTTGGGGATGGAAAATAATGGGAAGGAAAAACCTCCCATTGATAAAACTTATCCCCTTTTCGATAAGCGTCCCAATAGGGTTGAACTTCATCAGCGTAGTGACAATGCGCATAACGATGCCACTCCAAGCGAATCGCTTGGGGAGTTCTTGAAAACGGATAGACGTGATACGACATCGATTGGCAAGAAACCAAACCAAGCAACACGACAATCAAGGTATAATAAGAAGCATGAAAACGAAGCAGTTGACGTGGCTGAGTCTTTGGATTGGATTGCATGTTATTTTTTCGAGTTGGATTCAAGCGTTGCCTCAGTTTTCGTTTCTTAGCACCCTCATCCTTCCTTATTTTGCCTACAAAGTGGTTGAAGTCACACGCTTTCGAGGATGGATTGTCTATGGTGTTGCTACCTTTTCCATCCAAGTGGGTGTCTTTGGTATGCCGATCGATTGGTACGTGTTATTGATTGTTCCGGCCATTTTATTAGGTGGTTTTTTGCGCGTAGTTCAATCTACTGAATCCATCCTCACGTTTTCTCGTATCACCGTGGTCCAATTTTTGATGGTAGTCATCCTCAACGAAGCAACCCTATGGCTTTATGGTGTGAATTATCAAACCCTTTTCCTTGGACTTTTCGGTCTGGATTTTTCATTATATCCATCACTTCTTTACGTCTTACTTTATGCGCTAGGCTTATTTCAAATGATGCTTTTATGGACGTTGATCCACGCGATACCTCATGTATTTTCATTTAAGCATACGGAAACTAAACCCTTTAAAACTTCATGGGAACTTCTTATCCTCATCGTTGTTTATGCCGGAACGCTTTGGTTACCCCAAACACCTTTCTTATGGTTAATAGGTCCTTTGCTTTTACTTTCAACCCATCAGATTCTAATTTACGCATTCAGTTCAAAGAAAACGACGTTATGGATTTTGATCGGTGTCTTCCTTTTTTATCCCATGCTTCACGCGCTGATCGCAACCTATCTTACCTCGTGGGCGTTACCTTGGAGTTTATTAGCGATTCCTTTTGTTGCCATCGTTTTACCCTTGATAAGTCGTTCACCATCTCACCCAAAAATCGGCTAAACTAATAGCATGAAAGAATTAGCAGGCTTTATCAAACGAACTTTTATCGGAGTTGCTTATGTCCTTGGCTCTCCCATTATTGCCATGGTCTTTATCTTGTTTTGGTTGTATGGAACCCTTGTTTTCCTTTTTTCGAGTATTCAATCGATTTATTTATTCTTTTCCGGTCAAGGGGTGTTTTCACCCTTTGAAGAAGATTTAAAAGCCGCGACGCGGTATGATTTTATGCAACGCAATCACCCGTCTTCTCATCGACAAACCACTCCTTCAGAAGGAGAAACCCAATCATGATAATTTGGATGTATTGGCTTGTCGCCGCTCCCATCACCGCGAATCAACGAAATCAAATTCTTTTTTGGATTATTAGTATTATCCTCTTACTCTTTACCCTTATCGGAGGCATTGGCTGGCTTTTTGAACGCTACATCGCCCGCTTAGAACGACAAGTGGATGCGGATACATGGAAACTTATTGATACACGTATTGTGACTTCTCCTCAACAATTCAAGCGCATTGCCTTAAAAAAAAGCCATCGTCATGCCTTAAAAGATTTCTTTTGGCCGTATCTTTTATTCGCCCTTGTGACTGTGATCTTTTTAGGCTATCAACAATGGATTGATCCGACGTTAACCTTTGCAGACTTATTTGATTACACGGGTCGAGGGTTTAACACATTATTTCCCATCGTGGATTGGGATAATATTCCCAAGAATGAATTTTTTGGGTTCACCATTTGGTCGGACTTCCCACCCTTACTTAATTCACCACGTTTTGTGCCTGCGGCGATGATTTCTTATGTGCTTTTCTTCATTACCGTCATCGGAATTTTATTACTCATTCGCGCGGTACTCGCGCTTTATGCACGAACCACACGCATTTACCGCGATGCGAATACATTTTTTACGAAATCCCTAAAAGACGTCGCTAAAAATCTTTAGTTTGCAAGACGATTAATCCATTGAATCAGTTCAATGATCACCATTACGAGTAAAATAATATCCAGTCCAATAAAAAGAAACGTCAATCGTTGTAACGAAAGTTTTTTTCGTTGATAACGAACTTTTTCAACATCAATGGATTCGAGTGCTTCTAACGGGGGTTGTTGATCCATTAGTAAAGTAAACTCCCGGGTGTACGCGGGTAGGGTTGGACATCCCGAATATTATTCATACCCGTTAAATACATCAGTAAGCGGTCAAAGCCAATGCCAAAGCCGGCATGAGGTGTGCCCCCGTATTTACGTAAATCCACATACCACTGTAATCCTTCAAGATTACCTTCTTTTTCCATGCGAGCGGTCAATTGATCAAGGCGTTCTTCCCGTTGGGAACCACCGACGAGTTCCCCGACACCGGGGACAAGTAAATCACAGGCAGCAACGGTCTTTTGATCGTCATTGAGGCGCATATAAAATGCCTTAATTTCTTTTGGATAATTCGTGAGGAAAACCGGACCCTTGACGAGTTGTTCTGCTAAATAACGTTCGTGTTCGGTTTGTAAATCCATGCCCCACGTAATCGATGCTTTCTCGAAGCGAACCCCTTGGGCAACCGCTTCTTTCAGTTTTTCAATGGCCTCGGTATACGTCATTTTGACAAAAGGCGTTTTTAAAACTGCGTGAAGGCGTTCTTTTAGGTTCGTATCAATAAACGTGTTAAAGAATTCAATTTCTTGTGGACATTCCCGAAGGGTGTAGTCAATCACATAACGAACACAGGCTTCAATGAGTTCCATGTCGTCCTGGAGATCGGCAAAAGAAATTTCCGGTTCAATCATCCAAAATTCAGACGCATGGCGCGTCGTGTTACTCGGTTCTGCCCGGAACGTTGGTCCAAAGGTATATACTTTTTTAAAGGCTTCGGAAAAAGCTTCGACATGCAGTTGTCCAGAAACCGTTAGGGATGCTTGTTTTTTAAAGAAGGCGGTTGGATCTTTGGGATCGACGAGCACTTGAAAAACTTGTCCTGCTCCTTCCGCATCGTTCCCCGTTAAAATTGGCGTATGTACATACACAAATTCCCGTTCTTGAAAAAATTGATGAATCGCCATCGCGACCACAGAACGTAAACGAAATAACGCCGTAAAGGTATTCGTTCGTGTTCGTAAATGAGCGATTTCCCGTAAAAAATCAAAACCATGTCGTTTCTTTTGTAAGGGATATTCTTCCGGAGCTCTTCCAACCAGTTCAGCTTGAGTCACATGAAGTTCAAAAGGTTGCTTCATCGTCGGTGTTAAAACAAGATGTCCTTCGACCGTAATGGCACTTCCCGTACCCCATTTCGTGATGGTATCAAAATCGGTGACACGATTTTTATCATAAACACATTGTAGGTTTTTAAAACCACTGCCATCATTGAGTTCAATAAATCCAATCGAACCATTGATGCGATTAGTGCGAATCCATCCACTGACACGCAAAACATTGGTTTCGCCATGAAGGGATGAAAATTGAGCATAAAGTTGGCGAATGGAGTGAGTTTGTTTTAATTTCATAGCGATATTATACCTCAAAATGTACGTCCGTTAAGGACCAATTTGGATCAACTTTATGAGAAAGAGGTTGGGCACCTCCATGGGAATAAAGCGTTTCTGCAACCAGAGCAATCATCGCGCCATTGTCCGTGCATGCCCACGAGGGAGGAATAACAAGCGGTAAGTTAGATTCGTTGGCCCATGCTTGAAACGCATGGCGTAGTCCTTTATTGCTTGCAACACCCCCTGCGAGGACAAGCATTTTATAGGGTTTTTGGGCAAAAGCACGTTTTGTCTTACGAAGTAGCGCTTCAATAATCGTGTTTTGAACGGCATATGCTAGATCTGCTTGATTAAGCGGTTGCTTGTCACGTTCACTCGCTTGAAGGCGTTGTTGTACGGATGTTTTTAACCCCGAAAATGAAAAATCAAAACTGTCATCATCTAACGGGAGCGGTAAGGCGTAATGCGGTTTTCCTTGATGGGCAAGCGCATCGATATGAGGACCACCGGGATAGGGCAATCCCATCATCCGAGCGACTTTATCAAACGCTTCTCCTGCAGCATCATCCCTCGTTTGACCGATCAACCGATAATGAAAAGATTTTTCCATTTCAATCAACATCGTATGACCGCCAGAAACGAGTAAGGAAAGCAAGGGATATTGAAAAGGTTGAACAAACCGCCCTGCTTCAATATGTGCAGCAAGATGATGGACGGGAATATACGGTTTTTGATATCGAAACGCGAGTGTTTTTGCGGCCATGACGCCAATATGAAGCGACCCAATTAATCCAGGGCCAGACGTGGCAGCAAATGCATCGACATCATCGAGCTTCCATTTTGCGTCTAAAAGCGCTTTTTCAATGATTAATGTGATTTTTTCGGCATGGAGACGACTCGCAAGTTCTGGAAAAACACCGCCAAATTGAACATGATCGATTTGGGATGCTGTCACTAACGCGTGAACTTTACCATCATGCAGTAAACAAACACTGGTATCATCACAGGATGACTCAATGGCAAGAATGCGTGGTTTTATAAAGTTTTGATCATCGCCCATGCGTCTTCTCCATTTTCATAATAGTGAGGTTTTCGATGTGAGGTTTGAAACCCTTCGGACTGGTATAGGGCAATTGCGGTCTCATTACTCACTCGAACTTCAAGAATAGCTTTATCACATCCCGCTTCTTTCATGCGTTGCAAGGTATCCTTCAACAAAATACGGCCGATACCTTTCCCCCGTAAGGGTCCAGCCACCGCAAGGTTGTTCAGTTGACCGACTTCAAATGTTTTCCACCAGTCGACATAACCAACAAGGTGTTGTTCTTCCATCGCGACAAAAAGAAAACTAAACGGATTTTTTTCAAGTTCATAAAGAAAATGGGCCTCTGTCCACGGGGCATCAAAGGTCACCGATTCAATGCGTAGAATCGCGGGTAAATCATCTTTGGTTGCGGGCCGAATAATCA
This sequence comes from Bacillota bacterium, assembly GCA_030834445.1. Taxonomy (GTDB): domain Bacteria; phylum Bacillota_I; class Bacilli_A; order RFN20; family CAG-826; genus UBA970. The sequence goes on along the minus strand of JAURFC010000006.1, from coordinate 43,830 downwards.
TTGAATATCCTTTAAATACATCGGAACAAGCGTTCCTAATGAAGTCACTTTCGGGAATTGCTGTTTAGCGTGATACGCGGCGTTAAATAATGTTTTTGGTTCATGAAACGCTGTTTCTATCGACCGTTTTTTCCATTCTGGATCCTCTATTAACCTTGCTTCAAGGGATGATTCATCCACGATGTGGGGTGCTTGAATCATGTGATAACCATCCAATATCGCCACATAATAACGATGTCCACGTGCATCCATCGTCGCGATAACTTTTTGATTCGGCAAGGCTAAAAAGTAAAGAGAAGGTATCGCATAAACATCAATCGTTTGGGTTAATCCGAGTGTTTTGACCATCGTTAATGCTAAGCGAATGCCGGTAAAGGAACCCGGTCCATGCGAAAAGATTATTTCTTGAATCTCTTCAAGGGAGCTTTGGGCTTGTTCGAGTAACGCTTGGAGTGTGGGAAGGAGTTGTTCAGCGTGTTGCCGCTCAAGCAAATGTACCGAAGATGCTAAACAATGATCATGTTGCAAAATCCCCATGACTAAGTAGGGGGTTGATGTATCAAGAACGAGCGTTTTCATGATGAAAGAGCCTTTCAAAACGAACATCGGTATACGTAAAACGAAAATGTCGTTGAGTGGGTCCGAGTAAGTGAATCTGGACAAATAATGTCGCTTGTTGAAAAAGATACGGAACATGTTCTGGCCATTCGACACACAAGATGGACATGGGTGGGGTATCATCCAAACCGTGGTCAGTATCTTGTTGATGCAGACGATATGCATCAAGGTGTAATAACTCGCCTTTGGGTTGTAAGGGATAAGAACGCATAATGGCAAACGTCGGCGAAGGCATTGCACCTTCGATGCCTAAGCCTTTGCCAATCCCATGAACAAAAACTGTTTTTCCAACACCTAAGGATCCTGAAAGGGCAATAATATCCCCTAATCGTAAAACCGAAGCAAGACGAATTCCTAACGCATGCGTTTCTTCCACGGAGTAGGTAATGACGTTGTGTTCCATTAGAAAATAAACTTCTTTTCTTTGATGAATTGTTGATAAAGCGTTTGAATCATATGCATTTGAAACGGATATTCCCGTTCTTGTAGCTTCTTAAAGAGTTGTTGGGTGGTTTTCTTCAAGGCATCGACTAATGCTTGAGGGTACCCATATTGAATTTTATGTTTTTCAAACTCACGTTCATCTAGGGTCATGATGTAACCGTCCGGAAAGAGTTTGTAGTCTAAATCGTAATCAATGTATTTCAAGATTCCGTTATGAAGTAAGGTGGGGGTGGCAATATTGACATAAAAAACAACCCCACGATCTTTAATCATGCCAATGACATTAAACCAGTCTTTTTTGGAGAAAAAGGAAATCGCAGGTTCTTTGGAAAACCAACGTCGCCCATTCGCTTCAGTCACTTTGGTTTTATGATTGGCAGTAACAAAAAAATCATCATCATCGATGAGAACATAATTGCGTTCCCAACACCGATGAAGAGATCCGTCATGTTTATAACTTTGAATTTTTAACCAAGAACCTTGTGATGACATTTTCTTATCCTAACGGACAAGAAAAATTATAGCATTTTAGCGGTCAAAATAACTAACAAGGGTTATTTTGGCGATTTGATTCCTTAAGCTTGAAAGCATAAAAAAGCCCAAGGCAATAAGGGTTAATAAAAAACTTGGGGCAAGATAGGTGATGTTATACGCAACTGAACCGGCAAAATCGACTTCAAAATAAAGGATTCCGCTAATGACATGGCTCGTAAATCGCACTAAGAAAGCAAAGAAAAAAGCAACATATAAGGTGGGGATTGCAACACGCTTATCGCCTTTTAAAATAAGTTCTCGAAAAAGTGAAATCATAAAAAATCCACTTAATGCAAAGAAATAATCAAACACGTAAAAAGCAAGATACCCATCTAAAAGTGCGGTCAGTAATCCAAAAATGAGCGAAGTGGCAATGAACGTTTTGATGGGTGAAAAACATAAAGCAATGAGGGCTAAACCAATCATTGCTCCGTTAATCGATCCGCCATTGATCATGGGGAGTAATTTTATTGCATCTAAAGCAATCGTAATTGCGACTAAGACAGCCATTAAGGTCATTTCCTTGATGGTTATAATGGGTTTGCGAAGCATGATTTTCTTCCTCCTTTTAAGAAAAAATCCTTGCTTAGCAAGGAAAAGAAGGGTTTTCTTTCCTACGCTAGCATTACCTAGTTCAGGTCCGGTCGATAATGTATCATTATCCTCTCAGCCAAGTTCACTTAGCTCCCGATAAAGGTAATATAACAAACCTTCGAAAAAGTTTAAAGTAAAATAGCGTTTTGCCATTGAATCGGAATTTCTCCTTTTTCAATGAGCCAGTGGTTGGTCTTCGAGAAGTGTTTACAACCAAACCACCCACCACGGTTGGCGCTTAAAGGAGAAGGATGATTTGCCTTCAAAATAGAGTGATGAGAAGCAATCATTTTTTCATACGATTGGGCATGCTTTCCCCAAAGTAAAAAGACCATCGGGCGATTTTGTTCATTGAGAACATCAAATATGTCTTTGATCAACAATGGATAAGGCCAATCATAGTGAGATAATGGCTTTCCTTCCTCTACGGTTAAGGACGTGTTTAACAAAAGTACCCCTTGGCTGGCCCAATGCGTTAAGTCTCCTAACTGATAATTCATCGTGACGCTTAAATCGGATTCAATCTCTCGATAAATATTTCTTAGACTTGGTGGCAAAGCAATGCCTGAAGGAACCGAAAACGCTAAACCATGAGCTTGATGGGGTTGATGGTATGGATCTTGCCCTAAAATAACGACGCGGACTTTTTCTAATGGGGTTAATGCGAACGCCGCAAATCGATCTTCTTTTTTAGGATAAATCGATTGGTTTTGATACGCCGCTTCCGTGAGCGTTTCCAATAACAAAAAGTATGGTTTTTGTTTAATTGAATCCATAAACACCGACCACGTTTTAATCATCTTGCTACTATCTTAATAAAAATCCGTGGATTTGTATGGGTTTTTGTATAATTAAATTAAGATGAAAAAAGTCTTGTTTGTTTTTTCTCACCCGGCTCCCTATAAAGTTCATTTTTTTAATATGCTTTCTCAATACGTAAATTTAACCGTAGCCTTTGAGCGCCAACTCGGTTCGTACAGCAAAAAACAATATCAAAACAACCCTCCTTTTGCTTTTCAAGCACTCGATTTGGTTGGATTAACGCTTGGCAAAGAAAACCATTTTTCTCGTAGTCTTATTCAGCATCTCAAAAAAAATAGCTATGACCTTATCATCATGAATGGTTATTCTTCATTAACGGAAATAATAACCATACGTTATTTAATCCAACACCGTATTCCTTATTATCTTTATGTGAATGGCGGCGTCATTCGTCGAGAAAATCCTCTCAAAAAACGCATTAAACGTTTTCTTATTTCCCACGCAAAAGGATACTTTTCGCCGTCTTCCTTTGTAGATCCTTATCTGATTCACTATGGTGCAAATCCAAAGCATATTTATCATTATCCTTACGCGACCATTTTTGCAGACGATGTCCTCAAACAACCTTTATCGCGAGAAGCCAAAATGCCCTTACGAGATCGGTATCAACTATCGCACGACCATTTGACCATTTCAGTTGGACAATTTATTCCCCGTAAAAACTTTTTAGCATTACTCCATTTTTGGAAGACGCTTCCATCCTCTTTTCATTTATTACTTGTGGGTGATGGTCCTTTACTACGGCGCTATGAAACCTTTATTCGTAAAAATCACATGTATAACGTCACCCTAAAACCGTTCCAACCAAAATATTCCCTTCTCGAAATGTATCAAGCTTCCGATGCGTTTATTTTACTTAGTAAAGAAGATATCTATGGTCATGTGATCAATGAAGCGTTATCCCAGGGTTTACCGGTCATGACAACGTTTCAAACCATTTCAGGAAAACAACTTCTTAACGAGACAATCGGGCAATTGGTAGATGTCCATCAACCTGCTTCCTGGCGATCAGCGTTCGAAGCCCTCTTGCGCATTAAAAACATTCAACCTTGTCTTAATAAAGCCAAAGAAAATACTTTTGAAACGATGGTTGAAGCCCATCGCATCGTGCTTAAGGAAATACTTCAACCATGAAAGTTGTCCTCTTAAGTTCGGTCCTACATCCCATCGACTTTGATAATGTGATTCGTTCGGGGATATCATTAAATCCATCGCATCAACATTACTACGTATCATTAATTAAAGCGTTGGGTCTTCAGCATGATGTAGCAGTCTATTCCTTATTTCCTCGAACACGGGTTCCTAACATGATGAAATCGAAACGTGGTTTTCAAAAAGCAACGTTTCATTATGCACAGCCGACCGCCTCGTTTATCCTCCGGTGGTGGCGATACCGTCGTTTAGTATTTACTGCACTTCAATCGATCAAAGAACCGTTTATCATCATCGTTGATAGCGCCTCACGTCTACTTTTAAACCTAGCAAAAAAAATCACGACTTCTCCTAAAATTGTCATCATCACCGATCATCCCCAACAGCTTGAACATGCCAAGCCTCGTTCCATCAAGAAATTCTTCCAACATGTTTCTGGTTTCGATGGTTATCTTTGTCTTACACCTTCGTTAAATGATGCGTTTAACCGCCAAGGAAAACCTTCTTTGATTGTCCCAGGATTTGCCGAAGCAAGACAAGTATCTTCACCTCAAAAACGTCCTTATTTTTTCTTTTCCGGCGCCTTGTATGAAAAATACGGGATTAACATTCTTCTACAAGCATTTCTCCAACTAAATCGAAACGATATCGACTTGATTATTGCGGGTCACGGCCCTGAATCCTCGCTGATTGAACGGCTTGCGATGCAACATGCTCATATTCGCTATTTAGGTTTAATCGATCATCAAAAAGTGTATCAATATCAAGGCAATACCTTACTCAATCTTCATCCTCGGCCTTTGGATGCCCAAAGGGATATGGATTCCATTCCTAGTAAACTTTTTGAATATTTTTCTTCGGGTGCCCCGACAATGAGTACACTTCATCCTTTCTTTTTCCCTCGTTTTGCCAAAGAAAGCGAATGGATTGAAATGAATACCCCCGAAGCATGGACCCAGCAGTTACGAAACTTTCTTTCTGGTGATCGCCTTTTAGCGATGGAAAAAGCCCAACGCTTAAAAGCCATGATTTTAAAAGACTATGAACCGAGTCGTTATTCGTCAACCTTGACAGATTTTTTGAATGCCGTGAGTTCGTCTAAAACCTGGGGTAAATAAACTAGTCCATTGAGTTCTTTTTCAAAATAATCTTTGTTATATTGTCCCATTGTTTTCCGTTGTTCCTCGCTAGCTTCTAGCATTTTGACTAATTGATTTTTTATGTCTTCTTTTGTTGCGCCAGGAGATATTAGCCATCCTCCTTTACTTTGTTGAAGATGATATGCCCCATCCCCGCGCAAGTAGGCAAGCACAGGTTTTTGTAGTTGGAAAGCTTGTAATAATTTATGGGGCATCGTTTCACCGACTACGGTCGGCAAATCAAGCGTGACGAACATAGCATCGGCTTGGGCAATCAATGGACCAAGTTCATGAGAAGGAACGGGAGAATGTATCCGTAAATGGGCCCATCCTTTTTGTTGTTGAAGATGTTTTAAAGTTGCAATTCCTTCTCCATGACCCACGATGTGAAGTTGAATGGGGAGAGCATGGTCATCAATACATTGAAGGATTGGGATTATCGTATGACCCCGTCCAACATGACCGGTATAAACAAGTTGAAAACGACTGTCTTTGGAGGGACTGATTTCGGTTGAGATGGGGAGGACGGGTTGGTAGAGCGTCTTTCTGGCAACATTTTTTAACTGATGATAATCCCGTAAATAGGTTTGATACGATGGGGAACCCACCCAGATGCGATCAAAGCGAACATAAAGGGTTCGACTCCAGCGGTTAATGACGCGATACAAAAGGGAATGCTTTTTTAATAACCCTGTTGCCACTAACGATTCTGGCCAAAGGTCTACACAGTATAAACCGACAGGAATGGCATGTTTTTTCGCAAAAGTTAGGACGCCAGAAATACTCATAAGCGGCGACAAGGACATCGCCATAGCAAGATCATAGCCGCCATGATGATATTTTAAATAACGTTTGGATGCCGACAAAAACGAGCCATAATGCCATAACCGATGCAAAAAACTTCCCACGGGAGAATGCGTCTTTAACCGAACAACTCGCACCCCATTTAATATTTCTTCATAAATTAATGCATCGTTTGATTTTCGTTTAGGAAACCCGTATTGGGGATAGCCCGTGATAACCGTGACCTCATGACCTAGTGCCACCATGGCTTCACACAAGGGTGTGATGGAAAAATTTTCTGGAGCGTAGTAATTGGATACCATGAGGATTTTCATCGTATTTAAATTATAATGGAACAAGGACCATACCTCACCATGAATCGACGTCTTCCTGCGATGATTCGCTTTCTCTTCTCACCGATCCGCTGGTTATGGATACGTATTTTTCCAACCCATTATTTACGGATGCAATATCGGTATATCACCGGAAGATCTTTATCGTTGACGCATCCTAAAACATATACCGAAAAATTACAATACTACCGATTAAAGCAATATCCTTTTGACCCTCTTGTGATTCGTTGTACCGATCGTTTGGGTCTCAAGGATTATCTTCAAGAAAATGATCTCTCTGCGATTCAAGTTCCCATTCTTGGTACATACCATCGATTTGATGATATTCCTTTTGCTTCATTACCTTCTTCTTTTGTCATGAAATGCACCCACGCCTCGGGATTTAACAAAATTATTTACGATAAAAACGAGATCGATCTCCCAAAATTAAAACGCCAGTTTAACCGTTGGCTCAAAACGGATTATGGTAAAAAGACCTTAGAACCTCACTATTCTTCGATTCCCCCTCGTATCCTCATTGAAACCTATCTAGGGCAAGAAAAAAGTTTACCCCTAGAATACAAATTGCACTGTTTTCAAGGCGAAATGAAATATTTATACGTCGTGTCCGGTCGCGGTCATGATATTCGTTATACCCACTTCCTGCGCGATTGGTCACCGTTACCGGGTGCCCAGTTTAATGGATGGCAATCGTCGGATTATCCGATCCTTCAACCCACAGTATTTGACGAGATGATTGCCTACGCAGAAAAACTTGCTAAACCTTTTCCGTTTGTCCGTGTTGATATGTATGTCATTCACGATAAAATATATTTATCAGAACTCACGTTTACACCTGCGAAAGGCACGCTTAACATGCTTGATCCACAGGTTGATGTGATGATGGGGGTTTGGTTACCTTAATGACATTATTAAAAAAAATATCATTACTTGTTCTCCCACTACTTGTGGGATGTATTCCCTCACAAGGAACCTATGATCCACTTCTTTACCATACCCAAGATTTTTCCGCGAACTTTTATGAAGATGTATTTTTTGACGCCATGAATACTCAATTACAAACCACGGAAACGTATCAAGGACTAACCTATGATACAAACCAACCACTCTCCAATGATCCTAATGGGGATAGCTTTGCCATGCAGTACCGTCTTTCCAATCGCTTTTCCTCCCTTAAATATGGTTATGAATCCAAATTATTTGATGGAATCTTGTATTGCACAGATGCCCAACGTCTTTCTAAATCGCGCTTACAACTCTTACCAACAGGTACGGGTTTTCATTTTCCCCGCCCCTTAAAGGAAATTCAAAACCTCGTCTTGTTTATGAAAGCAGGTGCCGACACGAATGCCGGAGCGGAGAAAATTCAAGATTTTATCGTTCATCTTTCGTTTTACCGCCCTGTTGAGAATGGGTATGTCCGTCACACCTTTGACGTGACGATTGAAAATCTCGTTCCTTCAAACTTTCCCGGATATTACAGCATCGATTTACCGAACGAAATCGTCCAAGACAGTGTGGCTTTTGGATTTACTTACACCATTCTTGATCCGATTCCGCTTGAACCAATGCAAGATAAAACGGGAATCTTTTTATACGAAGTATTATTTCCCAACGCACGCTGGGCTTAAACTTTTTTTAACACGTTAAAAGGATCTTGAGCGACCATCGCTGCAAGAACAAGACTCACCATAAATAAAGGATGCGTGAATAATAATTGCGCTGTCCACCCATTGACTTCCCGAACATACGGGAATAATGGGTATTGAAAAAGCCACGGTAAGTAAATGGCAAGCAGGACGGTATAACCCACTCGTTTTTCAACATTGCTTATCGCTGCTTTGTGAATAAACAAAGGTACAAAAATCATCCCAATAAGAAGCGAAACAAACGATAACCAACCCCCTTGATAAACAACATCAAAGAAAAAGCTTCCGGTTGCTTCTATAAACTGATTTTGGAATATAAGTTGGCCATAGGCACTAAAGACATGTTGACTTACAAAGAAAATAATGGCTTGATATCGATTCACAAAAGGATGATTCAACACCATATTTAACGGGGTGGAAGCGAGAACATCCCCAATACCAAAGACGTTAAATGTATCAAGAATACCGATGCTGATACCAAGAACAACCAAAGCAAGTATCCCGAAAAGGATACGTTTTTGTGTTTTTGCTGAATAGCAATTTAGCCAGCTTGCAACGCCCCAAAAAAGCACGATAAGTCCGACATAGATGAGTGGTGTCCAATACGTTAAAAATCCGATTATGGTGAACGATACGATGAGCGGTACCCATTCTAACCGAGTTATTTTATGCTGAAATACCGTCCGTTTTAGTAACGGTAATAAACCAAGGATTACCCAACCTTGTAAGGCATCCAAACGCGTGGTGATCCAACCCCAACCATGCCATAAAAGAAATTCTTGGGTCAGGGAGTATTGTTCACCTTCAACATAGATCACTTGTCCTGCATAAAGCAGACGATAAAAAGGACCATATTGTATCAGCGTGGCGATGCCACTGATCACTAAAACCACACTCACCGCGATAAGCACGGTCCCATAAAATTGTTGAAACGAAAATGCATTCACAAAGGATAATAAGCTCGTCCCCAAGAAGACGAGGACAATGACGCTGATGTCGATGATACGGAACCAAAGGGTTTGGGTTGCAAGTCCTAAGGGTGAAATCGCAAGAAATAATATAAAACTAACGAGCAGGGATAATAATAGCCATCGATCAGTCCATTGATCGCTATTGAGGCGTGTCTTTTGTTGTTGGTAGCGCATCATAGCTAACGCAAAAAACAAGATTCCCCACACGATACGGAGATGGGCTAAATCGATGATAAAAGAAACTAAAAGGCCAAGCGTGATGCCTTGAAGGAGCGTGGTTTTACCAATACGCACCATGTTCTACGTCCTCATACCCATCGGGCTTTCGTTCTGGTCGTTTCCAAAAGTCATTGACATACTGACTGACGTGAGGACGCTTTTCCCAACGTCGACCTAAAAGGCCGAATAAGGTTTGGGTTGCTCCTCCCGTTTGAATGGCAGGTTTTCGTAACGAGGATTTAATAAACCAGGCTAAATGAGATCCATACGCCCCGGCCCCAATTAATGCGACATCAAAATCGAGCTTGAGAATATCCACTTTCATGGCATCCAATGCTTCAAACCACGAAGGATACTCGGGTGTCGCTTTTCCTAAGGAAAGAACGGCAGGATACGTGATGAGTTCAAAGGAAGGTAATACACCTTGAGGAAATAGTTTATCCTTGTGTTGATATTGTTGTTTGATTTGATCGGCAAAGGGGGAAATCACTAACACTTTTTTTCCTGCTAACGCCTGAATCCACGTGCCTCGTAATGGTTCAAAAGCTTCATAAAGGAGATACTCCGCATTGGAAAAATAACGTTTTGCCATGTATTTTTCCATATGCAAACCAGAAATCCCAAGTAAATCCGTTTTCGGCGCATCCTTGATAAAATGTTTGGCGTAATACGTTAAATTTTTATCATCGGTAGGAAAGAATCCAGCATTGTTTTTCATACTATAGCGAACGGAAGGTTTAAACGTTTTCATTAAACCTAGTTGCATGCGCTCATAGTTATGGATAGCGCCCATTTCGACCGCACCAATCCGAATAGCCGCAAACGGTTCTCCGGTGAGAATGGCATTTTTTAACATCGTATCCGAGGTGGTTAAATCGAGTTGTTTAGGCTCAAGAAACCGGGATGGATTAGGTTTAATTCGCAAGAGTTTCCAGGCAATGACCGCCGGTAAACTTTGTAAAAAATAGTTAAAATAAACACCTTTCTTTAAAGGAAGTTTCTTTTTCATCTTAACGATATTATAAAAGAAAACCCATCATGTTGATGGGTTTTTCATTAACCGACTTTGACTTTTTTAAGAACCGCGCGTTTAACGACCCCTTGATCAAAGACAAACTTTGGAGAGCCTTTGAGTAAAGGACGGACGTAGGCTTTCATGAGGGAACCATCACCATGAACATCGGCGATGAGTTCCGGCGTAAGTTTCTTTTCAACGTTTGCAATCTTATTTAGCTTAAATAATTTATAGGACACTTTGTATTCTTCCCCAGGTTTACGGACGATGACCACCATCGAATCGGTTTTTCCTGCGAGCGCTTTTTTGACCGCGACGGAAGAAACTTTAATCGCTTCTTTGGAGTCGACAAGGGAAATGTATTGGGCAGCAGCACGTTGCATTAAGGAGAATTCAATGGGACGAGTACTCAACCCTAAACGTTCTTTGACGATTTGTCCAAGTTGATACGCGGCACCCCCCATTTGCATATGACCAAAGCCATCCACTTCTTTAACATTGACGGGCATTTGGGCAAGGATACCTTCGGAAATCACAAATAAACCTTTTTTCTTCTTTTCGTAGACGGCTTTCACTTCACTCAAGAAAACCTCTAAATCAAAACGGTCTTCGGGTAAGTAAATACGATCTGCTTTGACATCCCCTTCTAATAAGGCAGCGACCGCAGTTAACCATCCCGCATTACGTCCCATGACTTCGACGATGGCCACTTTTCCTTTGTTATAAACGAGGTTATCAATCGCAACATCTTGTAACGTTTGTAAGACAAATTTAGCGGCAGAAGGAAATCCCAAACAGTGATCCGTATTGGCTAAGTCATTATCAATCGTCTTGGGAATCCCGATGACGTTGCAGTCATAGTTGGCTTCTTTAACAAGTTTAGATAACTTATGGCATGTATCCATGGAGTCATTCCCCCCATTGACCATCAAGTATCCAATATTATGTTTCTTTAAGGTGGCTAAAATCTTTTGATAATCAGGATGCGAAAGATCCGCGCTTAATTTATAACGGGTCGTTCCTAAAATCGCTCCAGGCGTTTGTTGAAGCAATTCAATCGTTTCTTCGGTTTCTTTTCGTAAATCAATTAAATTGTCATTGAGGACACCTTCAACACCATAGAGAGACCCATAAATCCCCCCAATTTCAGGATGCTTTTTGGCTTCTTTAATGACACCATAGAGGGACGTGTTAATCACAGAAGTTGGACCGCCGGATTGAAAATAGAGTAAGTTTTTCATAATAAGAATCCTTTCACGAGCAATATTATACAAAATGTTCACCTCAACTTAAACATTTATCACTCTTGAAGACCGGATTCATCTAATTCACCAAAAACAAGGTATAATGTCGTTGTGAATTCTGATTCTATACGACTTAAAATTCTTTCTACGGCTACCTCCGTTCCCGGACAAGGCGTAGGCTCTGCGTATCTTGAACAAATTAATCTCATCAAGCAATCGTCCAAAATTACGATTGTTCCTAAAAATGCGAAAGATTATGATTTGATCCACATTCATACGATTAATTTTCGTTATTTCTTAAAATTATTGATTACCAAAAAAACCACGATTGTGTATGTTCACTTTTTACCAACGACGTTAGAAAACTCGATTAAGCTTCCTAAATTTGCCTTCAATGTTTTTAAATGGTACATCAAACGATTTTATCAAGTCGCCGATTACTTAATCGTGGTGAATCCTATCTTTATTGAACCCCTTGTTTACCTTAAAATTCCCAAAGAACGCATTATCTTTATTCCCAATTATGTGGACAATGATAAATTTAGCTTACCGCAATCCAAGGCAACGCTTAAAAAATCATTAAATCTTCCTCGTTTTACCGTTCTTGGGGTCGGTCAAGTTCAACATCGTAAAGGTATTTTAGACTTTGTGGAAGTTGCTCGTCGCTTACCCCACATCGATTTTATTTGGGCGGGAGGCTTCTCCTTTAAAGAAATCACTGCCGGTTATCAAGAGCTCAAAGAAGTGATGGATAACCCTCCCCAAAACGTCCAATTCCTCGGCATTATTCCTCGAGAAAAATTGATTGAATACTACAAAGCGGCGGATGTGTTCTTCTTACCTTCCTTTGACGAACTCATGCCCATGAGTGTCTTAGAAGCGGCTGTCTTAAAATGTCCGATTCTTTTACGTGATCTTCCTCTTTATAAACCCGTCTTTCATGATCAATATTTATCGGCTCATTCCGTTGAGGGTTTTACTCAACAACTTAAACAACTCTCAGACGATCCCTCCTTCTATGAAGCGTCATTAGAGCATCCAAAATGGCTCGTTAATCACTATAAAAAATCAACCATTCTCAAACAATGGGAATCGTTTTATCAAGAAGCACTCGACCATGGCAAAACTCATTAGTATTGGCGAAGCCCTCATCGACCGTATCTACTATCCTGATGGACGGGTGATGCAACTTCCGGGAGGTGCGCCTGCGAATGTCGCCGTCGCGGTTCGTAAACTTGGTCAAGAGGCGATGCTGATTACCAAAGTCGGAGAGGATGCGGAAGGAAAACTTATTCTTGATACGTTAGCCCCCTTTCATCTTGATCAACATTCGATCCTGACGACAAATACGCACAACACGACCATTGCCGAAGTTACTGTCGCAACAGATGGACAACGGACGTTTCAATTTGACCGCCGTAATGCCGCCGATTTATTCATCACACCCGAAGAACTTCCCCGACGTGCCTTTCATAAAAACGATATTTACCATTTTGGCTCGGTAGATCTCGTCCCTTCTCTCACCAAAGAAGCAACGCTCGAAGGAAAACGTTATGCGCAACAGCATGACCTTATCCTCTCGTTTGATCCTAATTTGCGGTTTGCATTATGGCCGAATGAAACGATGTTACGTGACAACGTCTTAGAACATATGGTCGGCGTCGATATCCTAAAAATCTCTGATGAAGAGTTACCCTTCTTATTTCCAAATACAAGCGAAAAAGAAGCCATTCAAACCATTTTTCAACAAAAGATACGGGTGTTAATTTATTCCAAAGGGGCTGAAGGAGTCTCTTTATACACTAATCAAGGCTTTGAATTTCATCTCCCTGCCTATCCAAAAAAAGTGTTAGACACAACCGGTGCAGGCGATGGATTACTCGGCGCGTTCCTTTCTCGACTCCTTGCCGGCAATGTGACAAAAGAAACTTTATCGCACAATGCGACATTACTGATTGAAGCCTTACAATTTGCCAATGCAGCGGCGGCTATCGTGTGCACACGACCCGGAGCCATTCCTGCGTTTCCCCATGTCGAGGAAGTTCACCAATGGATAAAGGAGAATGCAAAATGAATATCAATGTAGGAAAAAAAGATAAAGTAATTCGCGCCATTCTCGTGGTCGGTATTACAATCGCCGCAGTGCTCACCCAACAATGGTGGTTACTCTTATTTTCCCTGATGTTAACCATCACGATCTTTACTGGTTTTTGTGGAATTTATGCGTTTTTAGGCATTCGTACATGCCCTTACAAACCGACTGTTAAAAAATAAATTTTGTTTTGGTTAAAGTTTCGGATAACGTAAAAAATTGGTCTGCAAGCAAGCGATTTTGCGCCAGACGACTTGCCTGAACGCGAACCGCTTTTCCACCAAATTCTGCCAACCCTTCTGGACCAAAGAAATCGCCATTTTGTGCATCGACATCATGCATCGCGCGCAAGGTCGGTAATGCGCCTTTTTCCGCTGATTGTAACGGCATGAGTACTTTTAATAGATTGTAAAGGGGTTGTTTGCCTTTTTCTTTGAAAAATAAATTGGTCTTTGATACACCAGGGTGAACGACCAGGGATTTTATCGTACGATTGTAGGCTTTTAAGCGATCGGCGAGAGCGAAGGCAAACCAAAGATTGGCAAGTTTACTCCGACTATATGCCCCCCAGGGCGTGTACCCTTTGCCATCCTCATACGCGAGTTGATTCAGATCCATTTCCGCCCGTTTATGGGCAATGCTTGAGACTTGAATAATGCGCGCATCTTTCGCCATCATCGGAAATAATGAAGCCGTTAAGGCAAAATGACCGAAGTGGTTGGTTGCCATTTGCCGTTCAAATCCGTCCTCGGTGCGGTGATAATCACCAAACATAATGCCTGCGTTATTCACTAAAATATCAACATGTTGAAACGTTTTTAAAAATGTTTGTACAAAGGTTTGGACGGAGGATAATGAACTGACATCAAGAGAAAGAATGGTTAGCCGTTCGACGGATGTTTTTGTCGCAAGAAATTGTTTTGCTTCTTCTGCTTTTTGCATCGAACGGGACGCCATGACTACATACGCCCCATCGTGAAGTGCATCCAAAACGGAAAACAAACCAATCCCGGAATTACCCCCGGTGACAATGACGACCTTATCCTTTAAAGACTGCGATGAATAGTTACTTTTTTTCATACATTTTATGATACACCCACCGTTCCCCTGCGCCGGGTAAATATGCTTTCCCTACATGCAAAAAACCAAACTTCGTTAACGAATTTCGCATTGGAACATTCTTTTCATGGGTATCAATTCGAATATTCAAGATGCCTTGCTGAGAAAGGTATTCACATGCCCACGCGAATAACCGCTGGGCATTGCCTTGTTGTTGATAATCCGGATGAATATAAAAGCGATGCAGAACCCCATAAGGGTCTTCGTTTAACCATGCCCCTTCAAGGAGGTGATCATACGCTGGTTCATGCATAAGTACTGCCATGCCACCTAAGATAAGACCTTCACTTTCAAGCACAATATACTGGTGATTTTCGATATCATTTAGTATGGTTTCTTCACTCGGTTCTCCAGATTGCCATTGCCCACTTTCATGGAAAAAAAGTTGCTTCTTACAACGATTTATCCCCTCCATAATAGGGGGTAAATCGGAGGGGATTGCAAATCGTATGATTTCTTTTGACAACATCTAAAAAATATTATACTCTTATGTTGCTCCTGTTAAGCAATACTTAACATGTGCCACACTAATTTGCTGTTATGGCGTATGCCACTACAGAACATCCATTATCCCCCATAATGGATGTTTTTATTTTGTATATTCCTTGATACGCGTTGTTTTTATCCCCTATGCTTGAAGTATGAAAATACAATTAACCACCTTACAGCAATTACAAGCCGAAAAAAAACGACGTGTTTTGATTGGTAAAACACCCTACTTAATTGTCTTGGTCGGGGATAAACCCTATATGATTCCCGATACGTGTCCCCATCAAGATGCATCCCTCTATGAAGGTACCCTTCAAGAAAATTGTGTGACATGCCCGCTTCATAAAGCCACGTTTGATGTTGTGACAGGGGACATTGATGAAGTGAGTAAAATGCTTTATTTTGATTTTGGACCAGAAAAAATCACCACCTATCCGTTAGGAATTGATGGTGATTCAATTTACGTCGATTGGCAAGAAACTATTTAACTTTTAATTGGGCTTTTAAGGCAGCAATTTCTTGGGCAACGAGCGTTTGTGCTTCAGCGCGCGTAATGAAGTGCGTTTGGAATTTCGCTAATTCTTCCGCTACAATTCGGCGGATAAGATTGGGATCCATCGCGGGGGTTGCATACGGATTGTAAGCGGGTTGACGAGCTCCGGTGAGTTCTTCCGCTAACACTAATTTAACGAGTTCAGTCAATTGTAAATCTGAATTGGATGACGCTGAAGCTGGAATGGGCGCAGTGATTGGAGTGGCTTGAGCAAGTGGCACTGCGGAAGCGGCTACTGATGATTCTAACGCTTGAGCTTTTGTTTTCTTTATAACGACTTTTTTAGGTTTACCGGCTTTAGCTAATCGATTACGTGTTGAAAATAAACCTTGTAAAGTGACAATGCCAAAAAATAGAACCGGAATAATCGTTAATGTACCCAGGAAAAGAACTGTTGGTAGACTCGTAGTAACTACGGATAATAGATATTCGTAAAATGCCAATCCGGTTGAAAAATAGTCTGGGGCAACGAAGGCAATACCTAAACCTGCCACAATCAGTGGACTTACAAATCCAAGTAATGCTTTGAAAATACGTCCTTGTTTTAATAATCGAATAAAAATAAATAAACCCAGAACTAACCCAAGGATGAGGACGCCAGCATATACGTACAATCTTAATCCAAGGGTTAACGGATTAATAAAAGATAATAAATGGTCGATTGTCCCTGTTCCAAGAGCGATAAGACTATCAAGCAAAGGTTCAAACGCAAAATTATTGACAGCACCATAACCGACAACAATTCCCACCCATGCAAGGCCGAGTAAAACTAATAATAGATTGCCTAATTTTTTCATACAAAACCACCTTTTTGTTAGTTGTATTTTAGCATAAAAAGGTGTAAAGATAAGTAAATTTGATTAAAATTTCAAACACGTTTAATCGTGAAATTTAAGCGATGGTAGCGACACGTTTATTAGCGGTCGAATGAATTGATAGTTAACATATGCTAAGAATAGTAAATAGACTACGGCAACCTCTTCGTGTTTCACAATCTCAGTTCCAAATAAGAACGGTGTATACGCAAGTAAGGAGATAAACTGTGTGACCACAGGATAGATCCAAGCTTTCGGCATCATAAAGAGCAAAATGATACTCGTGATATCCGCGCCAAATAAATAACGTTCATGCATCGCGGGTAAGAAAAAGTTTGCCATGAGGACACTCCAAAATGCTAAAGGAATAACCATCGATGAAGATAACTTGGTTTTTTGCATCGTCATCGTTAAAAAGACAAGACCCATTAAAGAGGTAAATACAGCAAAACCAAGTCCACTTAAATCATCATAACGATTCGGTAACCATTGATATAAATTCGGCATATTGAGTGTTAAGGCTCGGTAATTTTCCGCTTGATTGACATAAATCAAGGTAATGTCTAAAAACGATCGTCCCGTGATCAATGAAGGAATCGCGAGTCCGTAATAGACTAAGGGTAAAAGAAAGAAATAATGGAGTTTTCCGCGATATTTAAACCAAAAATAAAGAATGAAGACGGGGAGAAAGAAAATCGATTGGAGTTTAAACGACAACGCCACACCATACCAAAGCATGGAAGGAATCAATCTTTCTTTTTGTAAGTAATAGAGGGCGAATAAGGAAAACGCGGTATAACTCGCATCAATTTGACCCCAATACGCACTATTGAGAATCACGGTAGGGAGAAAGAAAATTAATAAACCCGCTAAAACACCCCATTGATGACCATGCGTTTTATGAAGGAGTCGCACATTCAAATAAACGGCAACCACTAAAAGTAGGTCGAAACCAAGGGAGTAAAATTTTATACCGAATAAAAAGGGATGATTCTCAGAGGCGGAAGGGAAATACGAAAGTATGGTTAACAAGTACATGTAAGGCGGTGTGTAATCGCCAATCGTTAATCGCAACGAGGCAAACCCACCATTCTCAACAATTTGATTCATCCATGGGCGAAGAAAACTTACATAGTCTCCTGAAATAAAGTACGACACATTCAAGCGAACGATGATACCAAATAGAAGTAAAAAGCAGGCAATCACCTCAAATTGATAACGGTCAAGCCAGGATAGTAGTTTGGTAATAAGATGTTGAAACTTCGTCATCGTTTTTTATTATAGGCGATTTATCACGCCTTCGGGTGTGAAAATTTGTGCTACACTTGTGAAGTTATGAATAAAAATGATTTAACCCAAGGGTCGATTAAAGACGCCCTTCGTCGGATTGCCATCCCTTCTTCGATTGGATTTTTGTTTAATACGTTATTCAATGTCGTAGATACCTTTTATGCAGGTCAACTTTCTGTCACCGCATTAGCGGGTCTTACTGCAGCCTTCCCCATTTTTATTATTATCATTGCCTTAGCGAGTGGAGTGGGCACAGGATCCACCGCCTTAGCCGCGATTAGTCTAGGGAAAAAAGATCATCATGATTACCACAAACTTGCTAAAAACGCCCTCTTCTTCTCCTCATTAATTGCGATCTTCCTCGTCATTATGATGCCTTTTATCCTGCCCGTGCTTTTCTCCATTTCTGGTGCAGAAGGAGCCGTCTTAGATGCGGGTATCTCCTACATGTACATCATCATGGGGGCTGCCATTTTCCAAATTCTTAATTTTACGTTTAATGGTCTATTGTCCGCACAAGGCAATACCAAACCCTTTCGAAACTTTCTCATTATTGGTTTTTTATTAAATTTATTTCTCGATCCTTTATTTATCTTTGGCTGGTTTGGTTTACCCGAACTGGGAACAGCAGGGGTTGCTCTAGCAACCGTGGTCGTTCAAGCGTTAGGAACCTTGTATTTAGGATGGAGTTTCTTCCGTTCACCCTTATTTGATAAGCAACAGTTTCGTGAAGTAAAAATTAATCAAGGAACGATGAAGGCATTATTTAAACAAGGCTTACCGGTCTCATTAAGTAATGCGACCATTGCCATTGGTATCTTTGTCATTCAATTTTTTATTTATCGTTATGGAAACGACCAAACCCTCGCAGGCTATGGCGTCGCGGTTCGCATTGAACAAATTGCGTTATTACCGACCATTGGTCTTAACATTGCCACGCTGGCCATCGCCGGACAAAACTATGGGGCACAGTTGTATGCCCGTATCGAGCAAACGTACCGTCAGGCCATCAAGTATGCGGTCATTTTATTAGGCATTGGTTTACTCATTTTATATCCTTTTGCTCCCCAACTTGTTGCCTTTTTCAACAACGATCCCCAAGTGATCGCCGAGGGCGTGGGTTATCTTCGCATCGAAGGCTTAGCCATCTTTACGTATTCGTTAATCGGTATTTCTACGAGTATTTTAC
The DNA here is from genome assembly GCA_030834445.1 of Bacillota bacterium. Classification (GTDB taxonomy): domain Bacteria; phylum Bacillota_I; class Bacilli_A; order RFN20; family CAG-826; genus UBA970. The sequence goes on along the minus strand of JAURFC010000006.1, from coordinate 24,746 downwards.
AAGCGATTAAAAAACCTTACTTAGGCTTACTCATTGGTTTACTTCGCCAATTATCCCCGATACTCGTGTTTTATGTTCTTGGTGATCTCCTCGGTCTAGGAATGAACGGTGTCTGGTGGGGAATTGTCATCGTCAACTATCTTGCCACATTTCTCGCATGGGCATTAGTATCTAAGTTGTTAAAACCCCTATTGAAGTCTACACTTTAAATAGGAGGTTTCTTCATGAAAAAATACATTTTACCCGCGTTGACCGCTAATGCGGCAGGTTTAGGTATTCACTGGATTTATAATCCTGAATTTTTAAAACAAGAGGCAAAGAAAGCTTCTTTATTTTGGCGAAAGCAAGATGCCACTTTTTATGCATCGGTTTCTCCTTCCTATTTTGCGTATCCTCATGCAGACATTGGGGATGTTTCAAGTCAAGGGATGATTCTATTTTGGCTTTACCGGGCGCTGAAAGAAAATCCCAATCTTACCGTTGAAGACTATCAAAAACTAATCCTCGATGCATTTCAACCCGGTGGCACGTATGTTGGTTATGCCGAAACATATATTTATAAGCTGCTGTTCAATGCGACATTATCTAAATTCAAGCGACCTGATGCTCCGTTTGAAAACGATGATGATCATCTCGTAGGTTTTCTTCCTTTTCTTGTCACACAAGAACTCGGTTTACCCACTGAAAAAGCCTTTGAATTGACACAATTATTTTCTTCAAAAGATGATTATCTAGGCTTAATGAAGGTGCTAGAAATTGTCTTTCAACGTATTCAAGAACCCGATTTAAAATCTGTCTTACTTGAAGCAGCGGCCATCGCGCCAAAACGCTTTCAAATCACGTTGAAAAAGGCAGTTGAAATGGAAGATACCGCTACCTTTGTCAAAACGTATGCAGGAACCGCCTGTTCCATTCAACAAAGTATTCCGATTGTATTTCACCTTCTTTCTCGCGTGACATCCTTTGAAGATATGCTTGAAAAAAATGCTCTAATTTCCGGAGCTATCTCGGAACGAGGGATGTTACTCGGTGCCTTAACGGCTCAACGCTTTGGTCTCCCAGCTGTCCACGAACAACGCCTTAGTCGAAAATTCTTTGAGTAAATCATTTGAGATAGTCGTTCGCCAAGTCCAAAATAGATAAGTATTACAAGGAGGTTTTTTATGAAAAAAACATTTTTCTTACTTGCTTCTGTCGCTGCCTTATCCACACTTGCGAGTTGTGGTGGTGAAGCGCCGCTTCGCGTCGCGATGGATCTACGCTATCCACCCTTTGAAACGGTGAATAGTGAAAATGCCCCAGAAGGTATTTCGGTGGACATTGCCTTAGCATTCGGCGAATTTTTAAACCGTGATGCAGAAATCGTCAATACGAACTTTGGCGGCATCATTCCTGCGATTCAAGCCGAAGAAGTCGATATTGCGATTGCCAGTATGTCGATCACGGCGGCTCGCCAAGAAGTCGTGGATTTCTCGAATCCTTACTTCTACTTCAAGATTATTACGTTAGTGAATCAAGACTTTGCGGATGCGAATTCCTTAACGGAAGATTCCACCGTGGAAGATTTACTTGCGCTTGAAGATGCTTCTTTTGCCGGGATTGCCTCGCAAGTCTCTGCAACCATTCCTGCAAGTTATGGCAAAACCGTCACCGAATATCCTGACTTAGGCACGGCGATTGAAAACGTCGCCCAAGGCACGGCGGATATTTTACTCATGTCAGCTTCCCCCGTTGTCAGTGGTTATAAAGCAAACCGTGACACGACGATGGTCGTCTGGGATCCATGGGTTGCCAGTCCTATCGGTATGGCCGTTCAAAAGGGCAACACGGAACTTTTAGAACAAGCAAACGAATTTATCGCAACCTTTGATGATGAAGGTGGTTTGTACGATGTGCTCCGTGAAAAATATGACAGTGTCATTCTTGAACAACTTGAACGATACGGTTTAGATTTTTACATCACCGCCGAATAAGCGAGACGAATTTAAACCATGAAGAACAAAGTCCTTAATTATGTGCTTGCGATTGCAACCATCGTTAGCTTTGTTCTTTATGTTATTTTTGTTCGGGATGCCGAGTTTACGCTTGATCGTTTAATCACCACGTACAGTAGTCTATTACTCACGGGGTTTGGGAATACCATTCTCGTCTCCCTCATCACTTTAGTCGGAAGTCTTTTATTCGGTTTTATCCTTTATCTTCTTTCCATTTCCAAAATCCCTTATTTTGTTGCCGTTGTCGATGTCTTTACCGAGGTTATTTACGGAACCCCATTACTGGTCATGATTGTCTTAATGGCGTTCCTTATCGGACCTGCATTTCGAAACTTTAACCGCCCTGTGATGGGTACCCTGGGTCTTATTCTTTACATTTCTCCGTATATGAAAAATGTGTACCAATCTTCTTTTTCTTCGATCTCCAAAGATCAATATATGGCGATGGACTTATTTGGTTTTACCCCGATTCAACGGTATCGCTATTTAATTATTCCGCAAGTTATTCGTGTGCTCATGCCCCCTTTAATGAATAACTTCTCGCTTATTATCAAAGGGAGTGCCTTACTTTATGTACTAGCGTTCCCAGAACTGTATTACGTGATCAATGTCGCGCAAAGCCAAACCTTCTTATTTGTGGAAGGGTACATGCTTTTATGGATGATGTACTTGCTCATTACCATCCCGTTATCGCAATTCACCAAATGGATCGAAAGGGCGTTACGCACATGAAACTATCGATCAAAAATGTTACTCACACCTATGATACGGATGTGTGCAAAAACCTTCAATTTGAACTGGAAGGGTATAATTCGATTGCCATCATCGGGGCATCCGGATCTGGTAAGTCCACGTTACTACGTTTGCTTTCGGGTTTAGAGAAACCAACTAAAGGTTCGTTAGTCGTGAATGACTATGCGGTCGATGATGAAGTCTATCGTAAAAAAATTGGTTTTGTTTTCCAACAACATAACTTATTTCCCCATCTAACCCTTGAACGTAATATTTCCCTGATTCTTGAAAAAACACGGGGTGTTGATCCCATAGAAGCCAAACGCATCGCCTTAGAAAGTCTAGCGTTAGTGCAACTGTCTGATCAAACCTACAAACTCCCTAAGAATGTTTCAGGGGGACAAGCCCAACGCGCTTCGATTGCCCGCGCGTTTGCCTTAAATCCTGATTTAATTTTCCTCGATGAGCCAACGTCTAGTTTAGATCCCGTCTTAACCTATGAAGTCTTATCCGCAGTCAAAGATTTAAAGAAACTCGGCAAGAGTTTTGTTTTTGTCACTCATGTGATGAGCTTTGTAAAAGAATTTGCCGACTATGTCATTTTTATGGATCAAGGCAACATCATTGAACACGGTTTACCCACGATTTTGACCTTTCCTAAATCCAAAGAATTACAATTTTTCATTTCTCACATCATGTAATAAGTGTCCCTCTTGACACCTCTTTCAAATTTGATTACATTAATGTTAGCACTTATTGTAGCAGAGTGCTAAAAGGAGGATGCAAAATGTTACAGCCACTCGATCACTATGTCGTTCTTTCCATTGAAAAGGAAGAAAAGACAACCGCATCCGGGATTATTTTAACCACGGATGCTAAAGACAAACCCGCCTTTGGGAAAATCCTTGCGGTTGGCCCAAAAGTTGACAATCTTTCAACGGGGGATGTTGTCGTCTATCAAACGTATTCGGGAACGAATGTGAAAATAGACGGGCAAGACTATTTACTCATTAAAGCTGAAAATATTTTAGCGAAAGTCACAAAATAAGGAGCACAATATGGCTAAACAAATTTTATTTGGTCGCGATTTAAAGAAAAAATTACTTCAAGGGGTCGATACCCTTGCCGATACCGTGAAAGTCTCATTAGGACCCAAAGGGCGTAATGTGATTTTAGATAAAGGTTACGGCTCTCCTTCCATCGTGGATGATGGGGTCAGTATCGCCAAAGAAATCGAACTCAAAGATCCCTTTGAAAATATGGGGGCAAAACTTGTCTATGAAGTGGCAAGCAACACCAACGAAATGGCAGGAGATGGAACCACTACGTCCACCGTGCTTGCTCAAGCCATCATTCATCAAGGATTTAAAGCGCTCGAAAAAGGTGCCAACCCAGTCTTAGTTAAACAAGGGGTTGACCGTGCGGGCAAAGCAGTCGCTGAAGCCTTACTCAAGAAATCCCGTCCTTTAAAAACACGGGCGGATATTGAAAACGTGGCAACCATTTCTGCTGGAAGTGCAGAAATCGGTAAAATCATCGCCGATGCCATGGAAAAAGTATCGAAAAATGGCGTTATCAATGTCGATGAATCCAAAGGATTTGATACCGAACTTCAAGTCGTAGAAGGCTTACAATACGATAAAGGATTTTTATCTCCTTATTTTGTCACCAATCGGGAAACGATGACCGTGGAACTCGAAGATCCTCTTGTGCTTGTCACCGATCAAAAGATTGCGACCATTCAAGACATTCTTCCCGTCTTAGAACAAGTCGTTAAAATGGGCAAACCGTTACTCATTATTGCCGAAGATGTGGAAACAGAAGTCACTAACACGCTCATCGTGAATAAACTTCGGGGAACCTTTAATGTCGTCGTCACCAAAGCCCCTGGTTTTGGCGATTCCCAAAAAGATCAACTTCAAGATATTGCCATCTTAACCGGTGCGAAATTCATCACCAAAGACTTAGCCTTAAAGCTATCCGATACGTCGGTGGATGATTTAGGAACCATTACCCGTGCGATCATCAAAAAGGACACGACGACGTTAGTCGGTGGTTCGACCAAAAATCCTTACCTGGAAGAGCGGATGAAAGAAATCGAAGGTCTTATTGCGAAATCAACCTCGGAATACGATAAGAAAAACTTACAAGAACGCTTAGCCAAGTTATCCGGCGGTGTCGCCGTGATTAAAGTCGGTGCAACCACAGAAACCGAACTCAAAGAAAAGAAACTTCATATCGAAGATGCTTTGAATGCAACCAAAGCCGCCGTCCTTGAAGGGATTGTTCCTGGGGGTGGTGCTGCCTTGATGGAAGTTTATAACGAACTCAAGGATACTTTAAAAGATGAGAACACGGATGTTCAACGTGGGATTCAAGCGGTCTTAGATGCGCTTTCTGCCCCGTTATTGAATATTGCAGAAAATGCAGGCTTCAACGGCGTCGATATTATTGAAAAACAAAAAACACAAAAACCTGAATTCGGGTTTGATGCTAAACTCGGCCGTTGGGTGAATCTCATTCAAGAAGGGATTATTGATCCTACCAAAGTGACGCGCAGTGCCATCTTAAACGCCACCTCGATTTCGGCATTACTTGTCACCTCCGAAGCGGCTGTCACCGACATCAAGGAAGAAAAAGCCTCTCCTGCGCCGATGATGCCAAATCCTGGCGATATGTACTAAACCTTAGCCTAAAAAGAAAAGTCCAAAAAGCGCCCCACATCCGATCAAAAGGAAGGGGCGTTTTTGATTGAAAAAATAAATAACAGCCAAGATACCAAAACCAATCCAAGGCATTATCCCTTGGATGAATGTCACTTCAATCAGATGTTCCATCATGCGCACCAGGGTAATGCCGATTAAACTGAGAACCGTCAATTTCAAGACTTTCATCGTGATATCGATGACGTGAAGATGGCGAAATTTGATAAAAAAAGGATACATCAATTCTACCAAGAGATACGAAGGAAAAATAAAGGATACGGTGGCAAGTAACGCACCGAAAACATTGGCCTGTATATACCCTAGATAGGTGGCCAAGTTAATTGCTATCGGTCCTGGTGTCGATTCGGCAATCGAAACAAGTTGATAAAAGAAAGTTGACGTTAAAACACCACCTTCCACAAAGATATTCAATAAAAGGGGAATGGATACTAAGCCTCCCCCAATCGTGAGAAGACCCACACCAAAAAAAACCACCATCAATTCGAATAAACTCATCGTCGTCTCCGAGGCATCAATGCAATACCCAAGCCAAGGAACAAGGATAATAACAAGGCCATCATCGCGTTAAGGATACCCACATACACCAAGGTAAACATAAAACCCACAAAGACCATGGGGATCCATTGACCCTTAGTTACCTTCGCTAAATCAAACCATGCTTTTGTAATAAGTAAAACGACGGCAAGGAAAATACCTTCTAGTACGCCTTGAACGCGAGGATGTTGAATCCAAGGTTGCAAAAAGGTGGCGACAAGGATAATGACAATCACCGAAGGTAAAACCATGCCTAAAACGCTCACAAGGCCTCCAAGATGCTTGCGAGCTCGATAACCTAGTAAATGGACCACATTAATGGCAATCGCGCCAGGCACAAGTTGAGAAAGCGTTACGGTATCTGTCCACTCTTCTTCCGTTATCCATCCTTGTTCGATGGCAAGAAGTTTCATTGCAGGTAACATCGCAAGTCCCCCACCAAAGGTCGTCATTCCCAACATAAAAAAACGTTTGAATAAAAACGTGAGGGAGGTTTTTTTCATGTTAAGCGAGTGCGATTTCGGCCAAAATAAAGGCAATCGCAATAAAACCTAAACCAATCATCAATGTTGGTAAAAACATGAGTGGTTTATTTTTTCGTAAAGACGTTTGTTTATCACGGTAATCTAGCATCGAATCATAGACTTTTTTTCCATCACGACGAAAGGCATCTCGGAAGGAAGCAACCCCATAACCGGCAACATCATAAACCCCGGTACGGCTCATCATTCTCAGTAAGATTATCCCCACCATGAACATGCCAGGGAACAAAAAGGCATCGGAGAGACCATATAAGTCATATTGCCCGCGCAAGACATAAACAAATAACGCCAGGATGAGTCCTATCGCGAAAGGAAAGCCCCACGCTTTAAGGACGGTGTTCATCGTTATTTCGCGTCGATGGCCTTAATCTCTGCGTTGTATTTTTTAATTTCCGCAGAGTTGGCTAAGACAAAGTGTCCAGGACGAATTTCTTGAAGGGTTGGTTTTTCTTTGGAATAATCGTGATCGGTCATTGGATTATAAGGAATACGCGTACGATTACGTTCGGTAATCGGATCGGGTTTAGGAATCGCCGAAAGTAACGCTTTGGTATAGGGATGAAGCGGATGTTTAAAAAGTTCTTCACTCGTCGTTAATTCCACGATTTCACCATAATACATAACAGCAATACGATCACAGAAATATTTAACCACAGACAAATCGTGGGCAATGAATAAAATGGTTAACTTATATTGTTCTTTCAAATCATTGAGAAGGTTAATGATCTGCGCACGAATCGACACGTCTAAAGCCGAAATCGGTTCATCACAAATAAGTAATTCAGGATTCATAATAATCGCACGGGCAATCCCAATACGTTGCCGTTGACCGCCGGAGAATTCGTGCGGATAACGGGACGCATATTCGGGGATTAATCCGACTTGATTAAGCACTTCAACGACTTTTTGACTATTTTCTTTTTTGTTGCGTTGACCTTGGATCATTAATCCTTCTTGAATAATATCTTCCACCGTCATGCGTGGATCAAGACTATCCACCGGGTCTTGGAAAATCATTTGAATCTTCGATAAAAGGGCAGGGTCAATATGCTTGTTGTCATACGCAATTTGGCGAATTTTTTCTTTTTGGACTTTAATTAGTGTTTGTAATTCTGAAGTTAAAGCTTTGATTTGATCATCGTATTGCTTTTTAATTTTAGCAATTATTTCATCGTTATTTTCTTGTTTTTCTGATCGTGCATCTTGGATATCGTCTTTCATCTTTTGTTTTAAGTCTTTAATGGCGCGTTGGGTGCGTAGAGTTGAAAACTTAATTTCTTTACGATTCCAACGGTCACCAGCAGTGATGCGATGGCCTTTAAAATACACACTTCCCGAGGTAATGTCATAAAGACGAATAATCGAACGCCCTGTGGTTGTTTTTCCACAACCAGATTCACCGACAAGACCAAAAACTTCCCCACGTTGGATATCAAAGGAAATATCGTGGACCGCTTTGGTGCGGAATTTATTTTTACCAACACCGACGGTAAAAAATTGTTTTAAATGACGAACGGATAAAATCGTATCGCGATCAACGAGTTCTTGTTTAAATTTAACGCTCTTAGCCATGGACTTTTCCTGCCTTCTTCAAACTATTTTTGATGCGTTCCGAGACGATCTTTGGCAATTCCGCCTTCGGAGAACGCGGATCTAATAGCCATGTCGCAGCAAAATGGGTTTCTGATAATTGGAAATAAGGCGGTTCTTCTTTAAAGTCAATCGCCATGGCATATTTACTACGTTCAGCAAAGGCATCCCCTTTGGGAGGATAAATCATATTAGGCGGTGTCCCAGGAATCGATTCAAGACGTTCTTTAGAATCAATATCAGGGATGGAAGATAATAACGCCCATGTATAAGGATGTTGAGGGTTATAGAAGATTTCTTCCGCTTTTCCATATTCTACAATCTTACCGGCGTACATAACGGCGATACGGTCGGCCATGTTCGCAACAACGCCTAAATCGTGGGTAATAAAGATGGCCGATAATTGACGATCTTTTTGAAGTTTCTTTACCAAATCTAAAATTTGGGCTTGAATGGTAACGTCCAACGCGGTGGTTGGTTCATCTAAAATAAGAACATCAGGATCTTGTGTTAAGGCAATCGCGATAACAATCCGTTGTCGCATCCCTCCAGAAAATTCAAAGGGGTATTGACGGAAGCGACGGGTTGCATTGGGAATCCCAACTTCTTCCATGACTTTAATCGCACGACGTTTGGCTTCTGCAGGGGTTAAACGTAATGAATTCGTAAATGCGAGTTTTTCGGCATCCAATTGTGCTTGAATTTCTTTCTTTTGACCTTCAGATGCAGTTTTTAATTGCGCTTGTAACGGAGCAATCTTTTCCTTATACGCATTCACTAAACTTTGCTTGAAAGCTTGCGCTTCTTTTTGAGCAAAGACTTTCTTTTCATCGAGTACTTTTTTTAATGCAGCAATATTACCTTTGGTGTCGTCCATGACTTTCTTTAGATCAACACGAAGTTGTTTACGAAGTGCTTGAATTTGTTTGGTGCCATCAACAAATTTAATGTCGGGATTATTACGTATTTCAAAACGACTGTCTAAAAATTCACTACGTAAACGATCGAGTTCTAAGTTACGTAATTGGATCGCGTTTTTGTATTTAATGAGCGCGGGAGAAATAAGGTCTTTATAAAGACGTTTGACTTTATCTCCGTTGATGATGAGCGCTTCGGTAATTTGTTTACCAATGCGCATAATGGGGTTGAGTGAGGATAATGGATCTTGGAAAATAAGACCAATTTTTTTACCACGAATGTTATGGAATTCTTCTTCAGAAACTTTGGTTAAATCTTCGTTTTGGTAGTAAATAGATCCGCCATCAATACGCGCGTTCCCTGGCAAAATTCCCATGATCATTTTTGCGGTGACCGACTTCCCTGAACCGGATTCGCCAACAATACAAAGAACTTCCCCTTTGTAGAGATCAAAGGAAACGCCTCGTAAGGCTTTCACTCGCCCTTTATCCGTGTAAAAGGATAACTTTAAATCTTTCGCCGAAATGACGACTTCTTCTTTTTTCATTATTGGTCAACCCCCTTTAAGGAAGGATTGAACGCATCGCGTAATCCGTTACCAAACAAGTTAAAGGAAATCATCAAAATCGAAATAATAACTGAACCCCAACCGATGAGATAAGGAGAGGTTGATAAGTAGTTTTGGGCTTCCGAAAGTGCAACCCCTAAACTGGGTAAACCTTGTAACCCTAAACCAAGGTAAGAGATGGTTGCTTCGGTAAAGATAATCCCGGGAATGAGTAAGACCGAACTGGTGACAATCGGACCAATGGAGTTCGGTAGAATATGACGGAAGATAAGACGCCAGTCACTCGCACCGAGTGTCCGTGAAGCAAGGACATATTCTCGCCGCTTATACCGATAAAATTGAGATCGCGTTAAACTCGACATCCCAATCCAACCCGTAAGGGTAATCGCTAATAAGAAGGTAGAGAAATTATTACCTAAGTGAAGAATAGCAAGGGTCATAATGACGATCCAAGGAACCCCCCCTAGGATTTCGGTAAAACGTTCCATCGCAAGGTCAATGTTGCCACCAAAGTAACCAGAAATCGATCCCCAAACCATCCCAAACGAGACGTTAATGAGCATCCCTGCTAAACCTAATAAAAGCGAGGTGGATAACCCGGAAAAAACCACTTTAGCATAATCGTGACCAATATGGTTCGTACCAAAAAAGAAATACGGCATCGAATCATACCCATAAAAACGATACATCGATAACACGGCCGTCACTTCACGGGCAGAAACGCCGCCAGGACCTGTTACGATTTTTTGCGAAAGCACTTCACGAACAGGAGAGTCATCACGGAGTAAGACAAGAGAACTCGGTCCTACATTAAAATCATAGGTAAGGTAACCTTCAGCAATATAACGATTTAAGTCGGTTTCACCAATAATACGTGTCTTTTCACCAAAGACGGCTTGGTAAGGATTATAACGGAAGGTCGCTCGGAAAAGCGTTGCTTGATAAACGGTTTTTTGGGCACTTCCTGAGAACGCCCAAGCATTGGAGGTATCTGTAGATAAATCACGTAAGATGAGTTCATTTCCGGAGTAGAAATTCATATTGAATGTGGCATCATTTTCTTCATTATTCACATCCAAAACTTCAAACGATTGAATATATAAACTTGGGAAGGCGCCTTCTGCCGCAGTTTTCACGGAAATACGGAAACGGGCTGAGAATGCCCCAATGGAATTAATATTAAAGCCTTCCGGTGCATTATCAATGATTGTTGCCATGATGTTATTGACTTTGATAACACCAAATTCGGAATTGAAATCATTAAGATTGATGCGCGTGTATTCTGTACCGCTGGACGCATAACGAACATCCAATGAAAGTTGATATTCAGGAATCACAGAATGACTCACATTTTCTTCTTGGGGTAAATCAATCGTTAATTCAAATTCACTGAAACGCGTTAAGAAAACGGCAGGAGAAATAATCCCGCCATTACGATCACGCTTGTCCGGACGAAGGTTGAGCATCCCTCCGGTAGCATATTCAGAGGCTGCGTTGATTTTGTCTTCATAAATATCAAGGCCATCCGATCCACCAACAACGGCAGATAAATCATAACCCACAGGTCGTGGTTGTTCTGGATTGGTGATGTAGTCAACAATAATATTTTTATAAACAATCGTTCCGTCCGCGATGCCTAAATCTTCAAAACCTGCCCAACGTGGCGGTAAGAAACGTTGGTGACTTGCAGCGGCTTCAATATTGTTCGTATTGAAAATCGGCACTAAAACAGACAAAGAAACTAAAAACCCAATGAGTGATGCAGCAATAACCGAAGCTTTATTTTTCACAAAGCGCTTCATTGCATCATTAAAGAATGTGGTAGGTTTCGTTTGTAATTTGACATCGACAATGGTTTTCTTTTCTTGAACGAAAACAAAGTCTTTTTCGGAAATTGTCGTTTTCTTTTCGTTTGCCATAATTATTTTCTCGCTCCCATACGAATACGTGGATCCACAATCCCGTAGGTTAAATCGACTAATAAGGTTGCAAATAAACCAATTAATGTATAAATCGCCATATCGACCATAACGACGTTATAGTCTTTTTGTTGAATCGCGGTAATAAATAAACCACCAATACCCGGAATCCCATAAAGTCGTTCTAAAACAATCGACCCCGAAAGAATCCCAATAAATTGCCCAATAATGCCAGGAACTAAAGGGACTAAGGAGTTTCGCATGGCATGACGAATAATCGCTTGTGCCTTCGTTAACCCTTTGGTACGCGCTAGTAATAGGAATTCAGAAGACATAATTTCGGTTAATTCAGCACGCGTAAATCGGGCAAAACCAGCAATCGTTCCAAAACTTAATGCGGCGACTGGAATGACAAAGGCTAAGGTCCGCGTGGTTGCATCGGCAGAACTTGATGGCCATTGGGAAGGTAACCATCCTAAACCATATGCAAAGATGCCCATCAAGAAAGAGATAACAACGAAACTAGGAATGGAAATAAAGACCATAATCGACGTCGAAATAACGTGGTCGGTAAGTTTGTTCTTTTTGAGAGCTGCCCAGATTCCTAAGATAAAACCAAAAGGGACCGACGTAAATAAGGCAACAAAGTTTAGTTGCATCGAGAAGGGCAAACGTTGAGCAATAATTTCAATGGCACTTACGTTTAATGAAATGGCCGTAGATGTACCCCAATCCCAACGGGTTACAATGTTATTTAACCACGTAAAATATTGAGAAATAACAGGGGTTTGACGATATAAATATTGAATTTCCCCACGCGTAAGAATAACTTGGGCTAATTCCGGCGTTGAAGGATCGACGCGGGTAAAATACCCTAGAGCAACTTCTTTTTCATAAAAAGCGATAAGCTGATCAATTAATCCGACTGGACGTTCAAATGGTAATAACTTCATTAAAATGAACGACAAAGTAAGAATAATAAATGCAGTTACGAAGATGAGACCAATACGTTGCAGGGTGTATCTTAACATAGCGTTTTCTCCAAAATATATGTATTTTTAGAAACAAACATTGCCGACGGATCGGCAATGTTTGTGCGTAATTAAACTATATCACTTTACTAGAGTGGAGACCACTCTAATCCGTCAGAAAGTTAAGCGTACTAGGCTGCGAAGAAACCGTCTGGATACGCAATGTCACGGTAAGTGTATTGCGCAGCAGCGCTACCATTGATGGTGACCGTGTAGTAGAAGTCAACCGAGAACGGTCCTTCTGCAACAGGCACATCTTCGATGTTAACGGTGAACGAGCCATCTGGGTTAACAGTCAAGACATTAGCAAGCGTTTCACCTGTAAAGACGTATTCGTCTCCACCTGTGGTATAGCTCCATAAGGTAATGGCATCGATTTCAACTTCAACACCCGTGACACCCGTTAATAAGGTACCACCGATTGACACATCATAAGCACCATCCACTGGTGTGGTTGGGACTGCAGCACTGTCTAAGGTGAACAAGGAGGCAGAGCGACCTTGCGCAACAACAGCACCAGATTGTGACGCTTCGTAGAGGGCGTTATAGGACCATGCTTTACCATCAAAGCGAATTGCTTGCGTTGGTTCAGCAGTGTCAGCACCCCACGATAAGGTGAAGCCAGTACGTTGGTCAGAGGCTAAGACATCCATGAAGTTAAGTGGGTCTAAGGTGTTACCAGAGATCGCACCAACTGCCATATCGAATTGACCTGTGAGCATTGAGTTATAGTAAACGTCATACCAGTTCGCGGTAGCAAAGGTATTCAAGGCGAGTTCGAAGCGTGGATCAACGGAGTTGAACACAGATTCGACGTAGTCTTTGATTAAAGCACCTTCGATATCGACGGAGGTTTGGGTTTGCATGTGAACGTCAAGTGTGATCACCGTTGGTTCATCTGCAGTACCTGGGAAGTAGGTTCCTTCTTCCACTAAGGTATCAATCGCACGTTTGAAGTAGGCACGAGCTAATTCTTCCGAGAAACCATTGGTTTCAGGTAAGCGTTCAGCATAAGCACCTTGGCCAGCTTCCGAGCTACGGTAAGAGACACCGTTTTCAGGGTCAATCATGTAAGCTTCAGAGATAAACCATTGAGCTGGGTTACGACCGGTGTAATCCGCTAAGGAATCACGGTCAATGGCGAAGTAGACTGCGTTTAAGAAGTCTTTGTTCGACATAATCGGTTCAACTTCATAATAATCCGCTTCTGGGGTTTGAAGGACGGAACCATTCACACCGAAGAGTTCTTCCCAACGTTCTTGATCGGCAGCGTTAACTTGGATCTTGAAGGTGGTAGCACCAAGCGTCTTACGACGACGTGGGTCGGATTTGAATTCTTGTAAACGAGTCGCTGGGATACCAACGCCATCTAATTTACCGGCTAAGAATTCGTCGAAGGCAACGAGTGAACCACCAGGAATGATGGTGTACATGTAACCAGCGAAGTTATAACGATCGGCTTCGATCGAAGCAGTGTTTTTCTTGAAAACGATTTGCTTAAGTGGTTCCCATTCTTCAATGGTGTAGGCACCTAAGGATAATAAGTTATCAACCGCTTCGGTTGGCTTACCATATTCTAAAGGTCCACCGATTGCATCGATGAAAGCTTGAGGTAATGGTGAGTAGATGTTCGAAGATAAGGTATACATTGCGTAGAATTCGCTTAAGGGACGGTTGAGGGTAAACTCAATCGCACTTTCAGCTTCATTCAACTTGATACCAACTGAATCAAAATCAGGATTACCTTCATCACCTTTGGCAACTTCTGCAAGGTATTCAGCGACACCCGCGAAACCAGATGTTGCCGAAGCAAGATCAGTTGCACGAACGAAGTTGTTGTCGAGCATAAGTTTGAATGGGGTGAGGTAGTCTTCAAGCGCAACTGCGCGTCCATTGAATCCAGTTAAAGCTGAATCATCAGAGAGGGTAGAGTACACTAAAGGAGCACCGGTTCTCACCTTGACTCTCCATTGTGTGGCTAAACCATTGGCGTTTGCGTTTAAAGGAATAGGACGTTCCGTTGTGGCGAGTAACGGGAACCATTCATATCCAGACTTGTCATCATTGAAGCGTGTGCTCCAGTATGAAAGTTTGAATAAGGATGCAATATCCGAAACAACCGAAGTTTGGTCATTCATGATATTTAAGGTTGCTGGCTCGGTTTGTTGCCAGCTGTGGAAATAGCTGCGATAGGCTTCAACAGGTTCTTGTTCCGCGGTTAATGGTGCGGTGATCGTTCCTTCAGAAACACCGAAACCATAGTTAGGGATGAAGACATCACTTGGGATGGTTAAACGGGAGTTATAGAGAACGTTCGCGGCGCTATCATACATCGGAATACCGGCGATAAATTCGTCTTGAGCAAATTTTTCAAGTTGACCAAGAATTTCGCCTTTTTGTGTAAAGCTCGCTGCGGTGTAATCGAAGATACCATCCGCCAATGGTAAATCCGGTAATGCTTCAGAACTAGGGATGACAAATTCACTCGAGGTTTCGCTAACAGCACTAGAAGCGGTTGAGCTTGCAGGCGTTGACGAAGCGGTTGAGGAGGACGTGCCACCACATGCCACTAAGAGCATTGCACCAAAAGTAGTTAACAGTGTAAGCTTTTGATTGTGCATAAAAATACTTTCTCCTTTCTTTATGACAATTTCAAATTGTAGAGTTATCTTAACACCTCTCAAAATTGTGTCAATACATATAATTTAATATTTTTTCTTCTCAAAAAGCTTTTTAGCAACCGATACTGACATCCTAATCCGAGTTCATTTCTTTTATTCACTTAGATCATTGATTAATAATCGCTCAATAAAGCGTTATTTATCGTAAAAAATAATTAATTTTCGATAACACACGCATTCCATTCTATTGAATAGGGTTTAAAAAATAAGGGTGTCATTTTGATCAGTAATGAAAATTTACATCACGTCTTGAAAACGCTTACAAAATTTACAGAATCTTCATCTTTTTTAAAATCTCTAGGATTTGCTCATCTCCATCTAACCAAGCAGAAGCAACAAAATCCTTTTCTTGAAACCATTGCCACGCATCATGATCTGTTAATTGAATCTTTGAAGGATCGGAAAGAAGCTCACACAAATAATAGGTTAAGTGGATGGTTTGATCATGAACGGTGAACGGATAAAATAACAACGATTGTTTGATCGAAATCGAAACACCGAGTTCTTCTTTCACTTCACGAAGAACAGCCGCTTCCATGGTTTCACCGGGTTCAATTTTTCCTCCCGGAAATTCCCAAACCCCGGGATCGCGCTTCATCGTTGCTTTTCGTCGTACCGCCAAAAATGCTCCGGGACGAACAATGACTGCAGCAACCGCATGAGTAATCATGGTTACTATGGTAGCAAAAAACACACGGTATGAATAACCGTGTGTTTTCTTAATGGCTTATTTATAGGTTTATTACAACTAATAAGCAGCCAGTGTCATAACCCATTGTTGAAGGGTTGCCAACCACGATTGTGAAGTGAGTATCGTTTCATCAAGCGCGTCATTAATTAAAGTGAATTTTTCTTCAATCATATCCAAGAATTCAACACGTACGTTTCCGCGTAAACTTTCAAAGAGAGAACGCATTCCTTCTCGTTGACCCCGATGATTTTCCATTCGATTTTGTAATGTGATTCGCAGTAAATTTAATTGAGCTTGATCTTCTGCTGTTAAGGAAACACCTGCATCTTTGAGGGCAGCCAAGGATTCTCGAATGGCTTGGATGGCCTCACGAATCGCCAATGCGTTTTGTTTTAATAACACTTGTTTTTCATCAAGCTGGACTTTAAGTTCATAAATTCGTTGGAGTTGGTCACGTGTTTCGACGGAAATCGGTGAAGTCCCTTCTAAAAAGTAAGGTTCTAATAACGCTTGTCCTGCTTGAACGTGATCAAGCATCGAACTCACAAGTTCAGGAAGAGGAAGGATCGTTTCATATAAGGAATCCGCTAACGCTTGTAAGGTAGCAATTTGCGTCACATCAAAGGTTCGGGGGCGATTCATCGACCGAATAATCGATCCCATTTCCTGACGGATGGATTTTCCTTCATCGTGAATACTTTTCACATTAGCTTTCGTGAGGGAAAAAGTATCCACAAGTTCATTAAAAGCAACGGCATCCGCTTCTGAAAATTGAAGCGCTTGATCTTCAAAAGCAATCGCAAGGGTCTTAAAAACATCCCCTTCTAACACCACATAAAAACGAAGTGCATGGACCGTTTGCATCGTTTCATGAATTTGTCCTAACGTTTCTTGAAGGTTCAAAACATCTTCTGACACTGTGTCATCGTGCATACCGACACCAAAACCCATGGGCATTTGTCCCAATCTCCCCATGGATTGAAACGAGTCGATCATACTCATTTCCGTCATTGCCGTATCTAATTCTTTGGTACTTGTTGTCGTGTCGGCAAACGCCATGAGGGGGGTGGAAGAGGTACTTGCACAACCGGCAACGAGCAACCCCACTCCGAGTAAACTTAATCCTAGTTTTTTCATTTTGATTTCTCCTTGTCTTTACTATAGTCATGTCCGTCAAGAAAAAAGCAAACCTTGGTTAAGTTGCCAAAGTAAGACGGTAAGTTGCATTTAACTTACTTAATGAGTTGCTTAATGATTTTGAGTTGTGCCTTTGAATAAGGTGGATAGGCAACCGGAATATCCACTTTCGTTGATTTATGGATAAATGATTTTTGATGGGAAAAGGTTACAAACGAGGCATAGCCGTGATAGGCGCCAAACCCTGATTGACCCACACCCCCAAAAGGGAGATGGCTTGATGCCACTTGCATTAAGGCATCATTAATCGCGCCATTACCAAACGATAACGCTTGCCAAACACGTTTTTGTGCCGTTTTGTTTTCACTAAAGAAATATAAGGCAAGAGGTTTTTCTTTGGTTTTTAAAGTGGCAATCACATCTTCAAGAGATTCAAATGTTAAGATGGGGAGAATCGGCCCAAAAATTTCTTCTTGCATGACAGGATCTTGCCAGGAGGCGTTGTCAATTATCGTCGGAGGAAAGTACTTATGTTCCACGGCGACTTCTTTCGTTCCTACTAATTTTTTTAGACGGTCCACATGCCGGTCAGAAACAATATGCCCAAACGTTGTAGGATCCGCATAACGTTTTTGAATGACGGCGTTAAAAGCATTTAAAAAAGCATCTTTGACGGAAGTATGGACATAAACATAATCAGGAGCAATACATGTTTGGCCCGCATTGGTAAATTTGGCAAACGCAATCCTTTCAGCAGCAATCTTTAAGTTGGCTGTTTCATCAATAATGGTAGGTGACTTCCCCCCTAATTCAAGCGTAACCGGCGTGAGATGTTTACTCGCCGCTTCATAGACGATTTGCCCCACACGGGTGGAACCGGTAAAGAAAATATGGTCAAAACGTAATGCTAATAACGCTTGCGTGACCGTCGCATCGCCTTCCATGACAGCCAAATAATGCGACGGAAAAAAAGCTTCCACCATTTTTTTAATGACACGCGAGACGTGAGGCGTGAATTCAGAAGGTTTTAATATCACCGTATTTCCCGCTGCCATCGCTCCAATCAACGGCTCAATGACGAGTTGGAATGGATAATTAAAGGGACCGATAACCAAGACTTGACCTTTGGGTTCAAGCATGACCTTGGAAGACGTAAACGGTAAAAAGAGTTCGCCTTTCACTTTTTTTGGTTTCATCCATTTTTTTAAGTTTTTTAACGTATCACGAATCGAGCGAAGATTAAATCCCACTTCGGTTGTGTACGCCTCAAATTCCCCTTTATGAAGATCCAGCATGAGTGCCTCAAGAATTTCTTTTTGAAACGTTAAGATGGCTTTTCGTAATGTTCTTAATTGTTGAACACGAAAGGCATATGATTTTGTTTGATCAGTAAGAAAAAACGTCCGTTGTTGGTCTAAAATGGTTTGCTCGGTCGTTGTATTTGTTTGCATAATTCGGTCCTCTTCAATAGTATAATCAAATTATGAAAAAAACGCCGAAACGAGCACTAACCGTAGTCGCTAAAGCATTAATCGCTTTTGCAAAACGTCATTATTTACCTGAAGATAATGAAGATTTTAAACTTTTCTCACCCTCCGAGAAAACGCCTCAACGTTCCAACTATAAAGTCGATCATTCCATTGATGCCCTTTTTGAAAATCGCAGCATTGTACCGTTTCCAAAAAAGAAAAACTTTAACCAAATGTTGTTTGAACTCATGGACCAAAATGATGACTTTGACGAAGTTGCTTTTTATACCCACATACAAATTACCCGTTCCAATTGGTCCAAACTAAAATCCAACGATGATATGCTTCCTAAAAAACCAACGATGTTCAAATTAGTGATTGGTTTCCGTCTTAAGATTGACGAAGCTGAAGCGTTTCTTGCAAGTGCTGGGTACGCGTTTAATCACAGTGACTATTTTGACTTAATCATTTACAGTGCGGTCATGAATGAAATTTATGATTTAACAGAAATTGATACTGCACTAGAACATTACGCGAAAAAGACGCTGTTTTCTTTAAAATAAAAAGAGTGCTGAGGCACTCTTTTTACTAAGAAAATTTAGGATTTAATCGCGATCTCGGTGACCATGATCCCCGTGACCAGGGCGACCTTCATAACCTTTTCCTGTTTCACGAACCGTGAATTCATACACAATTTCACCTGTGACTTCATCCAAGGTTGGAACGGCTTCAATATGGAGGACTTGCCCATTTTCAATGACACGAATAAGAATGTATTCTTGACCCGTTTCGTCATTGATTTGACGACGGAATGTATAGGAGACGAGTTCCCCTTGAATCAAGGTTTTAAGACTGACTTTGAGTTCGCCATCACTTTCAGTTTCCGATTTAAAACTCATTTTTGAAAATTCACCGTCTTTTTTCATCGCGACACTGTATTTTTCTTCCGTGGAGTTATCTTCTAAATCAATTTCAACTTCGGTTTTGATCTTGATCCAATTTTGATCATCCAACGTAATGAAGAATTTCGTTTCCGTTTCCATTTCATCGTCATCATTATCGATTTCTTGGGCACCAATCAAGGCATATTCGACGCCATCAAAGATAGCAACCCCTTCGATAAAGATTTCTTGACCATCGATATCATCACCTAATTCACGATCTTTATAACGGTCATGTTCTTCACGATCTGATTCATCACGAAGTTCTGAGTCATCATAATCATCGTGATCTTGGCGATCTTCATCATCGTCTTTATCTTCATCGTCGTGGTCATCATCCCGACCTGGCATTCGAGGCGCAGGGGTTTCCGTAGAGGATGTGGGATCTTCAGAAGTTGTGACGTCACTCGTCGTTGCTTCCGAAGAAGTGACAACGTCTTCAGAACTCGTGACAACGTCAGAGCTAGAAATGTCTTCCGAACTGACAATGGTTTCTGAACTCGCATCTTCGGAGCTCACAATCACTTCTGAACTTGGTTCTTCAGAACTTACAACCGCTTCTGAGCTTGCTTCTTCCGAACTTACGGGGTCCTCACTGGTGACCACTTCAGAGCTTGTTTCTGAGGAGGTATTTTCTTCATTTGGATCACCCAAATAGTTAAAGTACATTGTGTAAGTAAGGGATACTCCGGCAAGATCACGAGTCGTAATGTCTAGTAAATACGCATATTCAGGACGATCACTGACACGTTCTACAACGGTAAAGGGAGCCCCTTCTTCACTGAGCAATAAATCCATTAAGGTAATGTATTGCGTGAAATCTTCCACTGCAACTTCTTCTGTGACTGGATCGGTTTCACCTTCAACGAAAAACGGTTGATCTTGAAACGCACCTGCAGTCGATACAAACGCACTCGAGGATAAGATGCTTAAACCAGTAATGGTTTTCATTCCCACTTTTTCTTTGACATCCTGGGAAAGTAATGTGGTTTCTTCAGGGAGTGAAGAGCTCACACTGGGGATATTGGTGCCACAGCTGACCATTAATCCTACGGCAGCAAAGGCAGTTCCGACTAGTTTTTTGTTTATCATACTAATCTCCTTTTCGTTCATTAAACAACGGGGGTATGTATTTTATTGGTAATCTTGAAATAAAAATTTTAAAACGGATGGCAAGCGTTTACACCAACTGGATTCATGATGAATCCCACCCGTTATTTCTTCATAATGATACCGTTTAACATTCCCTTTTTCTACGATTGCGTGATGAATACGGCGGTTTGAATCGAGATAACTCGAGGTGACTTCTAATCCCTCTTCTTGATCGCCGGTATCTAAATAAACGGTTTCAATCGTGTGGGTCGCATGATGAATCATGGACTCAAGTTCATTCGGTGAAACATAAAACGCATTCGATAAACCTGCAATATGGTGAACACGGTCAGCATAGTGATAGGCGGCTTGTAAGGAGATGACGCCTCCCATGGATGAACCCATCATAAACGTATGCTGAGCCTCGGGTAACGTTCGATAGGTTTGATCGATTTCGTTTTTGAAAGGACCGAAGACATAATCAAGATATTGTTTACCACGAGGTTCAATTTTCCATAAAGGATGAGAAGGAAAACGCCCAGGATACATATTATATTCTTCCAAGCGTTGATTGCCTTTTTGAGCACAACTGATGGACACTACAATAAAGGAGGGCATCGTCGATAAGGCCATGGCGTCTTGCATGCCCCAGGTTGCGCCCCCATAACTATCCGCTTCATAAAAAAGGTTATGACCATCATGACAATAAAGCACCGGATAGCGGCGATTGGTATTTGAAAAATAGTCTTTCGGTAAGGCCACATAGACAATGGCATCCCGCTTTAATTCCGGAAGGAAACGTGGTGTACGTTGAATGGTTATCACAGCGTTATTTTACCATAAAAAAATACCCACGAATTGATCGCCACATAAGATAGTCGTTGAATATAAACTCGGGATTAAGACAACGTTTTTCTTATACGGGGTTCCCCATTCAATCTCGTGGGTATTGTTATCCCATGGCATCATTAAAACATGAAAAAGTACGTATTCAAGAGGACCATGTAAGGTGTGGAATTATTCCACATTCCGTGGAGTGGATTTTTGGTTATTGTTGGCAGAACTAAAGAGCGGATCAATGCGATAGGATGAGTAAAATTTCGTAACGATATTCAAAAATTGTCGCAAGTAAATAATAAGTAATAATCCCGAAGTAACAATGATGGCGACAAGCGTGTAATCCGTTGATAATAAGGGCAAACCCGAGGTCATATTTAATAAAAAGATAATGGCAATATAATGGAGTGTCACAAAACTTCGGTGGACATACACCCCAAAGTCGTATTTATGAATATCATAATCAAGTTGTTCTTTAGGAATTCCTTTTCGAAGAACTGAAAAAAATCCAATACCATGACCTATAAGCATGAATAATAAGTAGAGGACTACAAAAAAGAGAAACGTGGAACTTTCACCTTTGAGATTAAAAAGCGAATACACACCCGCATAAAACATAAATACAGGTATAACCGAACCTACATATGTACCTAACATCATCATAAAAATACGTTTTCGCTCCTTGGCCGACACCGTTGTTTGATAAATAGCTTTGATGTCTAAGGGAAGTAAATAATCTTTGGTACGCTGACGATCGAGATGAATGTATCGCAACACGGTGAGTAAGGAAAAACCTAGCCAAAAAATAAAAGTGATAAGTAATGTATTGATTCGTGAAAGGAAAGGAAAAAAGATAAGTATGGCTTGGATCACGATGAGCCCAAGCAGGAGAAAAAAATATCGATCATTGACTTGGATTTGTTTGAGCCGAATTTGTTGGTAAGCTTGGGAATCAACTTTAGGGGGTTGAACGTCATCTTCATAGAAATAAGTGATGGGAACATGAAAATACTCCGCAATCATTTTAAGATTTTCTGCACTAATTTGTCGTGAATTGTTTTCCCAACTACTAATGGTGCGATTCGAAAAGTATAAACCTGCTGCGACCTCTTCTTGACTGAGTCCACGCTCTAAGCGTAACCGTTTTAACTTATCCCCCGATGTCATTGTCCTGCCTACTTTCTTGTTAATTGGTGTAAGGATCTTGAAGCGATGAATGCATGCCATATTCATCTTGCATTGCGCGATCTTGGGCTAGGAACATCCACTCTGTATACGTCTTTTCTTGATATTGGGTGGCACTTGTTTCCCCCGCACCAAAAAGATATTTTACTTCGGCAAGTCCTTGACGAACGAGCCAATAATTGAGCAGTTCATAGTCCGATTGCCCTGCATCTTGAATCCAAATCCATCCTAATAATCGCCCGTAAGGATCGAGTAATTTATCACCCGGATCGGTTTGAATAAGAATTGTTTCAGCACGTAATAAACGATCACACGTATATTGTTTTGCTAGTAATCCCCATTTCTCGGGATTTCCCGAGGTTTCTGGAGTATCCATATTAAGATAACGCACTCGTTTTGGACTACTTTCAATGAGTGAAGCAACCTCGCTCGGAAAGCCAAAGACGGTCGTATCCCCATCCACGCAGGATCCGATTCCATTAGCAGGATTATATTGAACGCTAAAGGTTCCCCCATTCCCCCATTTTGTTCCCGATTGATTGACATAAAACGTACTCGTACCGAGATACGATGAATCAATCCGTAATCCATCATAAGGAAATACTTGCGGATAAAAATAATTGGTTTGCGAAGATTCAACAGAACTTGAAAAATGGGAAGAGGGAGTCGATGAATTAGGAAAAGAAATACCAAGATCACACGAACTCGTTAAAAAAGTGACCAAAATTATGGTGGAGACACTGCGATAATTCATTTCTTTAATTATACACCTGCTAACTTTACAAAAGATATTATAATTACTTTATGTGTGGTCGCTTTACCTTAACAAAAAACCAAGATGAAGTCGTCGCGTTCATCGACAAAACCTTTCATTTAAACCATAATCAATTTCTTGAAAACTTTCAGTCTTCCTACAACATTGCTCCCTCACAATCCGTCATCACGATTCTTCATGATGGTCAAGCATTTAAAGGGGGATATTTATCGTGGGGCTTCCCTATCAAAACCGCCTCTCAAAAAATAAGTTTTATGGCCAATGCCCGAAGTGAAACTGTACACGAAAAACCGACGTTCCGACAAAGTTTTCGGCAAAAGCGATGCTTGATCCTTGCCGATGGTTTTTATGAATGGGATCGCCAACAAAAACCAAGTCAACCTCACTATTTTTATCTTGAAAACTATCAACCGTTTTGTTTTGCGGGGCTTTGGACTTCATACCTGGATGAACAAAATCAGAAAAAATTTGCACTTACTTTACTAACCACTACTTCTCATGGCACCTCGATGGCCCCTATCCACGATCGACTCCCGGTGGTGTTAGCCCCCGATCAATACGAATTTTGGACAAAATCAACAACCCCCATCGATGAACTTGCATTTTTATTTCAACCGTATAATGCCCCTCCGTGGCGCCATCATCCCATCAGTATGTATGTGAATCGAGTCACAAATAATGATTCCCAATGTATCGAAGAACAAAAAAAGTAGGCATAATACCTACTTTTTTGTTAATCAATTTTAGTGGATTAAAGAATCGTAGCCACAAATCCTGCTAACGCACCACCCGCTAAGGAAGCGAGCACAAGGAGTAAGGCTGGAACCCAAACAGGTTGACCTAATTTTAAAACGGTTGCCGTTAAACGAGGACCTAAGTCGCGAGCTACGTTGACCATCGCGTAGGATGCACCACCGAAAGCAAGCGCCGCCGCTAACACAGCAGCACCAACAGCTAAAGGAGTCAATTCACTTCCACCTAGAGCATTCACGGTAATTAAAACAAGTAAGGCTAACGTAAAGGATCCTAAGAACGAGGTGATAAGATTTTGAACCACATCTTTTTGTTCTGGGTTACCCGTTAATGGGGCAAGAGGATCTTTCGCAGCAGCGAATTGAGGACGGTAAATCACCCAAAGGAGTAAACCACCAACAAAACCACCGACTAATTGACCTAAGATATAGGTTAAAGCTTCGACGATATCAACACTACCTTCCACTAAGAAAGCGGCCGTCACTGCAGGGTTAATGTGAGCGCCACTACCACCGGCGATCGCCACAAAAACACCAAACGAAATCCCTAAGAACACTGCTAGAGCAGCAATGCCTTCTTTAACTTTTCCAGTTAAAGCCATGCTGGCGAGAATACCACCATGAATTAAAAC
>JAURFC010000031.1 GCA_030834445.1 Bacillota bacterium | reverse complement strand
TTTGGTTAATGTTTTTTCATCGATGGTGGTTGTGAGTTGGTGAAGACGGGTGGTGCTTCCTGCCCAAACGAGTTTTTTATAATGGTACATATCCCCGTTTTTCGTGAGGACCGTTTTTTGATCACTATCAATATGTATGACTTCTTGATCAAGTTTTAAGGTCCCATGATGATCTTTGAAGTATCGGACCATTTCTTGAACCACTTTTCCCGTTCCGCCTTTGGGATAGTTATAATCCGTGTATAAAGAGAAATAGGACATTGCAAAAATCGCGGGAGTTTCTTCAAAGAAATGTTGAGAAATAAAATCAACAAGTTGTTGATTTTGCGTAAATTTTTGTAAGTGTTGAATCACCGGGGTAAAAAAACGTTGGGTACGGGGAATCGTAAAAATAAATTTAAAAAACCAGGGTAATAATACCTTCGATAAATACTTCATGTCGGTAAAGGCATTTTCCACGAATAGAGGATTATCAATGCCATAAAGCACACGCATTTGTTTGGAAATAGAAATTACATCTAAACAAATGTTATGAATCGCTTCTTTATCGTTAGGGAAGAGCTTACCCAGAAAGGCTTCATAATCATCGAGTTCAACATCACTGGTAATCGGGACCCAATGATCTTGGGTACGAATATGGACCGGACTTTTCACAAAGTCGAGATTAAGACCGAGTTGTTTGAACATTGGGAACATAATGCCAGAGTTTTCTACAGCACGGGCGCCATGATCAAAAACATATTCACCGGAGGTAAAGCTTCCAAAGAGTCCTCCCGGTTGTTTTTGTTTTTCTAAGATGACGACACGGTGACCTTCTTTGGCGGTGTAACAGGCGGTTGTTAAGCCACCCATACCGGAGCCGACGACGACTACATCATAGGTATAGTTCATACATATAAGTGTAGCAAAATTAATCTCAACCTACTCCTAGCAAATTTCATTATAATAAGGCTATGAGCAAAAAATTACCCCCTCTCCCTGAGGTCGGTCCCTTACCCGAACCCCTCACCGTTGATTCCTTAAAAGTGTATTGGTCGAAAACCTACAACGATCAAGGCAAACCAGACTGGTCTCATATCTTTCCCTTTTATCATCCCGACATGACGTTTCATGACTCGATTCAAATTATTCACGGACGTGAACCGTTTTTACGCATGTGTCAACGTCTGACCAAACGAAGTCAAAAACTCGTCATGGATCTGCACACGATTTCTCAAGCGGACAATAAACTTCTCTTTACGTGGACGATGACGATTGTGTATAAAAAAGCACCAAGTACCCCCATGTATGGAGCCACGCAACTCACCCTTCATGACGATGGTCGCATTATCCATCAACGTGATTTTTATGATTTGTGGGGTGACATTTACAATAACGTTCCTGGCTGGCGACGCTTTTATCGCTGGTTTATGAAGAAAGTGTTTGGATAATCATGAAAAAACCATCCCCCTTAGCGTTTCTTAAAGGTGCGAAACAACCGGTTTTAACTTCCGATGAGGTGATGACCAACCAATGGGTGTTGATTACAGGATCCACCTCAGGTATTGGTTTAGCAACAGCAGAGCGCTTTGCCCAAGGCCATGCCAATTTAGTCTTAATGGGTCGAAACCCCGATAAGTTAAACCAACAAAAACTTGATTTAAAAAATCGTTTTGCGATCGAAGTAAAAACCTATATCGCTGATTTTTCGAGTTTAGCGTCCTTAAACAAGGCGATAAAAAAAATCAAGGACGATGGGGTTGTCCTTGACGTTTTGATTAATAACGCGGGTGTTTATTCCACCAAAAAAATCTTAACCCGCGATCAAGTTGAATTAGGACTAACGGTGAATCATTTAGCAAGCTTTCATCTTACCGAGCAACTTCAAGCCTCGATGAAAAAACCAGGCGGTCGCATTATCCAAGTGAACTCCGAAGGTCATCGCTTTAGTGGCTTCCCGATTCTTGACCCTAATTTTATAAAACGTCGTTATACCGGTTTACGAAGTTATGGATCGAGTAAAACCGCCCAGTTGCATACCGTTTGGGCGCTTGCCCCTGAACTTAAAAAACAAGGTATTACCTTAGTCGCCATGCACCCCGGTGAAGTCAAATCGAACATCGGTCTTAATAACGGTTGGCTGTATCGAACCTTCAAACGTTGGTTTATTGGTTTAATGCTCAAGGATGTCCACCGTTCCTCGGACGCGCTTTATTATTTAGCCAATCATCCTACAGTCGACGAATATGCAGGCCATTATTTTTATTTAACGTCACTCTCAGAAGTGGCAACGCATGCACAACCTTCCCCGTACAGTCATGAGGTTTTACGATGGACTCAACAAACGATACAACGGATTTTATCACCGAATTCATAAATTGCCGTGAAGAAAGGACTATACTTTAACATATGAAATTGAAATTTTTATCATTGATGAAACCTCTTTATTGGGAAACGTTAGCGGCTATTCTTTCATTTCTTTTGATGGTGGTAGCTTCCTTTCTTTCTTCCCAGCTTGCGCCATTCTTTTGGGGCGCAGCGTTTATTATTGGCGGCTTTTTTAAAGCGGTTGAAGGTTTTAAAAGCACGCTCCGTGAAAAGGCTCTTAATGTTGAATTTTTGATGATTGCGGCCGCCTTGGCTGCTTTTACTACGGGTGACTTTGCCGAAGGTGCTATTTTAATCTTTATTTTTGCTGTCAGTGGGGTTCTTGAAGGGTTTGCAACCGCACAAAGTGAAAAAGCGCTCACCAATTTATTAAAGATTGCCCCTCAAAATGCGATTAAAATCGTGGATGATAAAGAAATCATTGTCCCCATTTCGGGTCTCAATGTCGGGGATACGGTCGTCGTCAAGGTCGGTCAACAAGTCCCTGCCGATGGAGAAATTCTTCAAGGGCAAGCTTCTTTTAACCAAGCCTCGATTACTGGAGAGTTTGTTCCGGTTTTACGTTCGGTAGGCGATTTTGTATACGCAGGTAGTCTGGTGGTGGATGCCACCGTGTATGTGAAGGTCACCAAGGATCCCAAAGAATCGGTTGTCCAAAAGATGATTGCCTTTGTGAAGAAAGCGCAAGAAGAAAAAACGAAGTCGGAAAAAACAATTACCATTTTTGAAAAAGTCTATGTTTATGTCGTGATTGCCCTTGCTTTGGTTGTTGCTTTTATCACCCCGATGCTGGGTTGGTTAGAGGCCGAAGAAGCCTTTCGTCGTGGGGTCATTGTCTTAGTCGTCGCATCACCTTGTGCGTTGGTGGCTTCGATTACGCCTGCCATTTTATCCACCTTGTCGCATGGAGCGAAAAAAGGCATTTTGATTAAAAGTGGTCGTCACCTTGAAAAAACCCAAGGTATCGATATCGTCGTGCTCGATAAAAC
>JAURFC010000012.1 GCA_030834445.1 Bacillota bacterium | reverse complement strand
TTTTTATCGATTGGATTAGCCGCTGTTTTTGGTACGATTATCAAACAATACATCAAAATGTTTAAAGCGCTTAAACTCATGAATCGAGACGTTTTATGAGAAAGAAAATCCAAGCCAAAATTCCCCACATGATCATTTATACCCTCGGGATGATGATCGCCGCATTGGGTATTTTTTTGATGAAGAATAGTGAATTGGGCCTGGGTCCTTGGGGGGTTGCAGCCTTAGAACTTCAAAACCTATTAGAACCCGTTTTTGGTTTCTTTACCTTTGGCATGGCGAGCGCGATTCATACGTACACGATGTTATTTTTAGTGCTCATCATTCAACGTAAATTAAAAACCACCTTTGTCATTTTTTCGATTTTCTTTTTAAACTTCTTGGTCGATGGCTTTGATTTAATCGTCTTTCCTACGTTTGATGTTCAAACTGTCTATGAAGGTATTGCTGTCCATAGCCTTGGTTTTTTTGGCTATGTCTTTGGTACGTCCTGGATTATCATTTCTGGTATTCCTGGCATGGTGCTTGAAGAATTTACCTTCGCAATCATGAAACTCTTTAAGGGAAAATCGTATTCCATGTATCGGATCGTCATTTCGTATGCTGCTTATGTACTTGCCATCCTTTATGGATGGATCTCGGGGACGAACGCGAGTAGTATTACTGTATTATCGTTTTTCCTGGGTGTTGCCTTTGGTCCTGCCATTAGCAATATGGTCAAAGCCTTACGACGAAGTCCGTGGCCGAAAAAATTTAAACTCATTCCTCACAATTAAAAACCTCAGGATGACCTGAGGTTTTTTCTTTATGCTTCGTAAACCAGCGTCTGAATAATGGTTTCTTGGGATAACGAGTAACTGACGATTTGACGATTGGATAAGGTGTGAATCACATCGTTAATCATCACCGCACGATCGACTTGGACGTAATCCACTTCGCTCGTAGGATGTTCGATTAGGATGGGATCAAGAATGGGTTCATCCGTGGTGAAATCAAAGCGGAAGAGGAAGTAAAGACTATGGTATTCATAGAAATACTCATAACTTCCCTCTTCGCGTGTTTCGTCATCAGCACCAGGTTCGCTTCCATCGTTTTGGCGATACCCTCCAGACCAGGCATTCACGGCAAATCCAAAGACGTTTTCTTCGGGTGAAACTAGAATCGCTTTATGGTTCCATAATGCTTCCGAGTAGGCAAAAGACCATGTCAAGTCTAAGTTATCGGGCAACGTTTGTTGAACATATTCACTAATATTGAGTGTTTGTAATTCACGGGCATCCTCACCGACATCATACGCGGTGATTTTCATGCCGCTCATCCAACCCGTTTCTTCATCCACGTTATAACCAATCCCAATGAGATGGTCATTCGACCACGGATGTTGATACGTATCAAAGCCGGGTAAAACAATTTCGGAACGGAAGGAAGGATTTAACGGATCACTTAAATCAATGATGTATAGGGGATCAATGCGTTCAAAGGTGACGATATAAGCGAGGGGTCCTTCAAAGCGAACCGAATAAATACGTTCCCCTGGTTTTCCTAAACCTTCTTCAAGCACCGCAATGGTATTAAAGGAACCTTCATCATTGTCTTCTAAAATATAAAGTCGATTGGTAATCGTGCGATTTTCATTGGACCAAATCCATGTATCGGTGTTCGTGTACGTATACGTTTCATTGGTCGTGGCAATGCGGAAATAACCATCAAACTCGTCTAAGGCGAATTGGTTAATCGCGGTGCCTAATAGATTGATGACGGCTTCAAATTCTAACGTCGCCTCCATGACATTTAAGGAAAATTTGGAGAGCGTTGTCGTTTGATAACTAGTCGTTTCATCCCAATGGTAATTTGATTGGGCAAGATAGAGCGAATCAAAATTCACATACACTTTTTTATAATCAGCGATGGCGCCTAAATACGCCGATGCTGAATACGTAATCGCCTCAGCATTCGCAAGCAGAGGAATACCTACAAGCGTGGTCATACCATATATGTAACTATTTTCGAAATAATACATATCTTCGTAGTCTAGATACACTTTGTCACCATCATTTTCGATGAAGTACGGACGAAGTTCAGCGGTTTGATCGTGGTAGTTATAATAGAAGTAGTTGTGGCCGACTAAGAATAATGTTTCTTGAAGGAGGTGGCCGTTCGTATCGAAGTTAGGAACAATACGGTGATCCATAAAGGCCGCATCGGTACGTAAACTATAGTCGATTTGATATGTATTACGGTTGATAAAGACCACCGATCCTGTTGGTTGCCAGAAAGGGAAATAATCACAGAAAACATCCTGACCTGCTTCATCGACTTCCACGCACCCTGCATAATTGGTTAAATCATAACGATACCCAATAACAACAAGATAGCGATCGGTTAGATACATGCTATCGGTGTAGATCGTATCGGTTTCTGTTTGTAGTTGAATCGAAGTCACTTCCGTGACCACATTACTTGTGCTCACGTTGAAAACACGAATGGTCGAACTCCAAGGGGAAACATAATAAATAAAGTTGCCATCAGTTTTGACGATATCCCCTTCTTGTACGCCTTGAACTTGGACGTTGGTATCGACAAACGAATTGGTATTCGATGATTCTGCAGTGGCGCCATCTTCGGCAACACCCGGTGTGAGGATTTCGTTAAAGTATCCTTTATTTTCAGACCCTTCATCAAGTAGGGCTTCAATCTCTTCTCGCGATTGAAGGGAACGAACGGAGGTTGGCAAGCGATCATCAATGGTAGGAATATGGGTTCCACAGCTCGCAAGCGTGATCAAGGTGAGCATAAATGGAGTCCAGGATGTTAATTTTTTCATAAGGTAAGACGTCCTTTCACTTATTAAGACAGAAAAAGGGTTGTTTTTTTCCACCTATCAATAGCATGCGCTTTATTGTAAAATATTAATATGGCAGTTGCAAACGTCAAAGTCGCTCGCTTATGTGCCTTTTGTAAGTTTTGGTATGATCCTACGAACCAGCATATTAAACCACGATCGCCGAAAGGTGGGTTTTGGGAATATGATCCAAAAGCAAAAGCACTTTGTCAGCGTTGGTCATTACCCAAAAGCGCCCATGCAAGTTGCCCCCATTTCGAAGCAAAAGTCTTTGTCCCCAAGTAATGTTCTCTATAGAAATGGTAAAGGAAAAGTAGAATGATTTATACGATTACTCTGAATCCTAGCGTCGATTATTATATGCAAAATTCCAAGGTAAAACTTGGCCAGCTCAATCGTACGCAAGGATGTCATATTGCCCCAGCGGGTAAAGGGATTAATGTCTCGGTGATGCTCAATATTTTAGGTGTGAAGTCAACCATTCTCGGTTTTTTTGGTGGCTTTACGGGGGACTATTTACTCGAGCAACTTCGTCGTTACTTACATATCCACTTAAAACCTACGCGTATTCAAGGCCAATCGCGCATCAATGTCAAACTCATTCATGATCAAGAAACGGAAATTAATGCGTCGGGTCCAGAAGTCTCTGGCAGTGAACTCAATAATTTACTCAATCAACTCAATTCGTTATCCCCCAAAGATCTTGTCGTTATTTCTGGATCCACGACAGCGAACGATAAAACAGGGTTAATTGAACAAATCGTTAAATATTTGATTCAACGTAAAATTGAATTTGTCCTTGATGTCTCTGGTCCCGAGTTAAAGAAACTCATCAAATATGAACCGAAGATTATTAAACCCAATCTTCCTGAGTTTCAATATTTAGCAGATACCGATTTGGAAGATCCTAAGAAACTGGTTGTCTTGGCAAAAAAGGTTGCGGAAATTACAAAAAATACCGTGTTATTATCCTTGGGTGCTCAAGGTGCGGTTCTCATCCATGAGCATAAAGCCTATGTTGTCGAAGCGCCGGATGTCCAGGTTAAACATACCATTGGAGCGGGCGATGCTTTACTTGCCGGGTATATGTATAAGTTTGATAAGACTTCCGATCCTAAATTAGCCTTAGCCTTTGCCACCGCATTGGCCGTAAAAAAAGTCGAAGGCAATGAAATTACCCAACTCCAAGACATTGAAACGTTAGCAGCGACCATTAAAGTTAAAGCCATCTAATTCATGAAACTAAACTATCAGCGTACGATCCTTATTGGTCTCGCGTTTCTGTCCATCCAGCTTTTTTGGGGTTTCTATGAAGCGGTCATTTCCAAAATGCTCGTGGATTCGTTTGGATTGAATCCCTTTTGGTCCAATTTTGTCATGACGTTTGATAATCTCATTGGGCTTATTTTATTACCGTTATTTGGGGCCCTTTCAGACAAATCAAAAAGTCGTTATGGTAAACGTACGCCCTTTATTACGATCGGCCTTTCGATTGCCGCATTTTTTGTGATTGGCGTGGCGCTCATTGATTTTTATCAACAAAGTGCTGTCGTGGATGCCGGCATTTTAAGTATTCTTCAAGATGGATCTAATTATTATTTCCAAACGGATGCATCCTTAATCGAACGCATTCAAGCCATTGCAAATGCCAATAACCGGGTGTTTACGATCCTCGGAGATAGCGTGATGTTTACCTCCAAACTCGATGCAAGTTTTGTGCGCTATACCCTGATTTTTGAATCCATTACCTCCATCAATCCCATCTTTCTGATTCTTTACATTGGTATTTTATTTGTCACCCTGATTTCCATGGCGTTTTATCGCACCCCTGCGGTGAGTTTAATGCCCGATGTTACGCCGAAACCGTTCCGCAGTTTAGCGAATGCGATCGTCAATTTAATGGGGGTTTTAGGGTATATCGTCGCGACGTTAATTATTTCCACCTTAACGCAAGAATTTACCTCGTATATTCCTTCTTTTGTCACCTTATCAATGGTGATGTTTGGGATTTTATTATTGTTTCGTTTTATCGTCAAAGAAGTCGCATGGGTCAAAGAAATGCATGCGTTTTCCTTAGAACATAACCTAGAAACCGCGGAAGAAATTGAAAACATTAAATCCGCCAAAGCGGAACCGTTGCCACAAAAGTATCGTCTTAGTTTTATGCTTATTATGGCAAGTGTCTTTTTATGGTTCTTTAGTTTTAATGCGGTGACGACCAAGTTTACCGATTATGCAAGTAACGTCTTAGAGTTAACCAACTACGTCTTACCCGTGACGGTCGCCAATATTGCTGCCTTAATTGGTTTTTTACCGTTAGCAAAACTTGCGGATAAGATGGGTCGACGAAAAACCGTCTTATTGGGTATTCTTATGTTATCAAGTGGTACGCTTGTGGGATCCTTTTTAACCGTTTCTTCGGCTTGGATCATTTATTTGATTATGCCGGTGGCAGGGTTAGGTTTTGCCGCGATTAATGTCAACTCCTATCCCATGATTGTGGAAATGTCTTCTGGGAGTAATATTGGGAAATATACTGGTTATTATTACACCGCCTCGATGGCGGCACAGATCTTTACCCCGCTTGCCTCGGGGGCACTAATGACCTTGTTAGGATTAAGGGTGTTATTCCCTTATGCAACGGTATTTGCCTTGTTATCCTTCTTCACCATGTATTTTGTCAAACATGGAGACACGGTCAAACAAGCCTAAAGAACAGGAAGAACCACCGATGAAAATTGGGGTACCCAAAGAAATTAAAAAGTTAGAATATCGTGTGGGTTTAACACCCATGCATGCCCGTCATTACATCCTCGCAGGTCATGAAGTGATGATTCAACGTGGGGCAGGGATTGGCTCGGGATTTTTAGACGAAGAATATGAAAAAGTTGGTTGTCAACTCGCGGATGATATCGCGACGATTTATCGTGAAAACGCGATGATTATTAAAGTGAAAGAACCGTTAGAAGAAGAATTTTCCCTTCTACAACCCGGACAAATTTTGTTTACCTTTTTACACCTTGCAGCAGCCAAGCCGCTCACCGAAGCATTGCTTTCTCGAAAAGTCATTGGGATTGCGTATGAAACCATTACCAATGCCTCCCATCAACTTCCTATCTTAAAACCGATGTCGGAAGTCGCGGGTCGTCTTGCCGTCCAAGAAGGAGCAAAATATTTAGAAAAACCGTTTGGGGGACGAGGGATTTTACTCGGGGGGATTACCCGTGTTGAACCCGGCCATGTCGTTGTCTTGGGGGCGAATGGGGCAGCAGGTTATAACGCTACTCAAATTGCCTTGGGCATGCAGGCGAAAGTCACCGCCCTCGATTTACGGTTTGATCACGTCGTGGATTTAATGAAAAAACATCCGAACACCTTAACAATGTTACCTTCGAATGAAGGTAATATCATCAATGCATTAAAAACCGCGGATTTAGTTATTTCTACTGTCCTTATTCCCGGAGATGCTGCCCCCAAACTCATTAAAAAATCGTACTTAAAAATGATGCAACCTGGCTCGGTCATTGTCGATGTTGCTATTGATCAAGGTGGCAGTACAGAAACAAGTCACGTAACCTATCATGATCAACCTGTCTATGAAATCGATGGGGTTCTCCATTATTGTGTCGCCAATATGCCTGGTGCCGTCCCTCGGACCTCGACGATTGGTCTCAACGAAGCGACGTTACCCTTTGGTTTAGCGATTGCCAATAAAGGGGTTATTCAAGCGCTTAAAGACGATGCGCATTTAGCGAATGGTCTCAATACGTATGATGGCTATTTAACATATCCTCCGCTAGCGACATTATTTAAAAAACCGCTGAAAGACGTGGCTTCGATTACGGAAGCACGTTAAGCATCGTTAAGGCACCGACGACACATTCATAACCTTTATTGGTTGTGTCCGGCAGACTACGCACTTCGGCTTGGTGTTCGTTTTCTGTGGTTAAGACCCCAAATAAAATGGGTTTTAACGTGTCAAGTCCGACTTGCATGATGCCTCGTGCGGTTTCATTACAAACATAATCATAATGGGTTGTATCTCCACGAATGACAACACCTAAGCAGATAACAGCATCGACCTCTTTTTTTAACGCATACGCTTTCGCGGTGATGGGTAATTCAAAGGCACCAGGAACCTTGACAATCGTGACATCGCTCAAGGGAATGCTGTGATCCTTGATGGCGGCCAAGGCACCATCGAGTAACCGTTGTGGATACGGTTGATTAAATTCCGACATAACAAGGACAAGTTTAGGCATAAGGATGCTCCTTTCGATAGGCGATGAGTTGTTCGATCGTGATCATCACACGATTTTTTTCATGGGCATAGCGTTGTAAATCAGGACGACGGGCCATCGTTCCATCCGCATTTAAAATTTCACAGATGACACCGACGGGTGTTAAACCCGCTAGGCGACATAAATCAATCACGGCTTCGGTATGCCCGGGACGAACTAACACCCCGTCAGGTTTACCAATAAGCGGAAAGATGTGTCCGGGTTTTTTGAAGGATTGGGCGCTCGCGTTGGCATCCGCAAGGCGAGTAATGGTGAACGCCCGTTCATGCGCCGAGATCCCTGTTCCCGTTTCGATCGCATCTACACTGACAGTAAAAGCGGTTTTTAACGGATCAGTCATCGGTTGAATCATTAAGGGTAAATTTAGTTCTTGGGCACGTTCGGGAAGAAGAGGAACACAAATAAGACCACCCCCTTCATGAATCATCGTATTGATGCTTGAAGCATTCGCAAATTGGGCGGCCATGACAAGATCGCCTTCATTTTCGCGATGGATGTCATCGACGACAACAATGATGTCGCCTTTTTTTAAAGCTTCAAGTGCTTGTTTAATGGTATGAAAACTCATCGGCGGGCTCCCATCCATTTTTCGATATATTTCCCCATGATATCGACTTCAATATTCACGCGATCACCCACCTTTTTTTGCATGAGTGTGGTTTGGGTTTTCGTGTGAGGAATAAGAGAAACTTCAAGAAGACCGACGTCTGCTTTCGTTAAGGTTAGAGAAATACCATCCAAGGCGACACTGCCTTTTTCAATCATGTAATTCGACCACTTGGGATCAAAGGAAAGCGTGACACGCGTCGCAATGCCTTCATCGATAAAGGAGACAATGGTACCCACGGTATCCACATGCCCTAAGACGTGGTGACCTCCGTTGCGTTGACCTTCGACTAAGGCACGTTCAAGATTGACGTCCATCCCTTTTTGCCATTGGGATAACGCGGTACGGTCAATGGTTTCTTGCATCACATCAACCTCAAAGGTCGACCATGATTTTTTCACGACGGTTAAACAAATACCATTCACGGCGATCGAATCACCAAGTTTGGTTTTCTTTAATGCTTTTTTTCCACGAATGACAAAACGGTATCCTTTGGGAACCGGAAGCATTTTTTCAATACGGCCTTTTTCTTCGATAATGCCTGAAAACATAATTAAAACCTCCCAAAGTACGCCGCGTTTAAGGCTTTATTTTTTTCACTTAACACACCGGTCGTCACGGCAATGCCGGCGGCCGATAATGCGGCCACTCCATCCCCGTCTTCAATGGGATTAGGATCAAGGGAGGCGATCACCACCCGTTTAACGTTCTTTTCAATGAGTAATTTGGTGCATGATGGATAAAGATCATCATGGGCACACGGTTCTAAGGTGACATACACGGTTGCCCCTTCCACCGAAAGGTTCGTATCTTTGAGGGCGTCATATTCAGCATGAAGTTGACCAAAACCACGATGGTACCCTTCTGCAAGAATGTGACCATCCTTGACATAGACGGCACCCACTTTGGGGTTGATTAACACGTCTTCATCCTTGGCTTGTGCCGCGAGCATGAAGGCGCGTTCCATAAAATAAGCATCATTTTTTTCCATAAAAAAACCCTGATTCTGCTTCAGGGTAATGAAACAAGAAAAAAGGTATCTTCTTCTATCCAGACTATACTGTCGCCACTTGAATTACACAAGTTCCTGCCTTACGGCTCGCGGGGTTGACCGCCGATTGGGAATTGCACCCGACCCTGAAGATAGCATTATTATAAAAGAAGCAGGGGGAAGGTTGAAGTCTTTTACCTTCACATTCGTGTTTTTAATTCAATTTGTGCGGAAATAAGGTATGATGAAGACAATGGAAAAATCGTTCAATTAGAGTGTTACATGATGAAAAAAATCCACACCGAATTACAAGCCTTTCTCGCGTTAGAAA
Source organism: Bacillota bacterium (assembly GCA_030834445.1). Taxonomy (GTDB): domain Bacteria; phylum Bacillota_I; class Bacilli_A; order RFN20; family CAG-826; genus UBA970. The sequence continues at coordinate 8,720 of JAURFC010000012.1, read as the reverse complement.
CCCATCGTCAAGATGAAGGTTTAGAACTCATCGCCTCCGAAAACTATACCTCCTATGCAGTTCGAGAACTGCAAGGATCGATTTTAACGAATAAATACGCTGAAGGCTTTCCTGGGAAACGTTATTACGGGGGTTGTGAAGAGGTCGATAAAATCGAACAACTTGCCATCGACTTAGCCAAACAAGTGTATGGTTGTCAGTTTGCCAATGTCCAACCGCACTCCGGGTCCTCCGCCAACTTTATTGTTTATAGTGCCCTCTTACAACCCGGGGACACCATCATGGCGCTAGGTCTTAATGAAGGGGGCCATTTAACCCATGGTTCCAGTGTGAATTTTTCCGGAAAACTGTACCGTTTTATTCATTACGGATTATTACCCAACGGGCGTCTTGATTATGAAGGTATGCATGCGCTTGCCTTGAAAGAAAAACCCAAACTCATTGTCGCGGGATTTTCAAGTTATCCTTATATCACTGATTACGTGAAATTCAAAGCGGCAGCCGATGCCGTGGGGGCGAAATTCCTCGTGGATATGGCCCACATCTCTGGTTTAGTGGCCGCGGGGGTTCACCCCTCCCCGTTTCCATATGCGGATATCGTTACGTCCACTACCCACAAAACTATTCGTGGTCCGCGGGGTGGGATGATCTTAACCAATGATGAAACACTGAGTAAAAAAATAAATTCTGCGACGTTCCCAGGAGCCCAAGGGGGACCGCTAGTTCATGTCATCGCTGGTAAAGCCCAAGCATTTGCCGAAGCTCTTGAACCAGACTTTAAAGAATATGCAAAGAATATTTTAAATAATACCAAAGCCTGCCAAGATGAATTTGCTCAATTGGGTGCGGTAGTTTCTGGAACAGAAACGCATCTTTTTTTAGTCGATACCAAACAAACCTTTGGTCTTAAAGGGGTCGAAGCGCAAGTTAAACTCGATGAAATTGGTGTGACCTTAAATAAAAATATGTTACCCAATGATACCGAAACGCCGCAATTAACATCGGGCGTACGCATTGGCTTAGCCGCTTTAACTACGCGGGGTATTACGGAAGAAGTTTCTCGCGATGTGGCTCGTCTTATCTATCGATATTTAAAAGGGGACATATCGAAAGAACTTGCCAAGGACATTGTTCGTCGCATTGTCAGTCAACTCATCCCCTTAGGGGACCTCTAAATGAAATTACCACGCTGGTTTAAGCTCACCATGTACGTCATGGCGGACTTTTTCGCTTTTTTCACGATTTGGTCCATTATTTTGTTGAATGATGGTCACTTTGAGCATGAATATCTCATCATTTTAGGAGCGGCCTTCATCCAATTAATTTTACTCGTGGCGTTCCGCGTCTATAAAATTATTACGATTCATTTTGGATTACTCGATGCGGTCCGACTATTCTGGTTTGCACTCATTTTTAACGGACTTTTTACCCTCGTATATGCATGGACTGGGCATGAGTTATCCTTACTTGAAATATTCTTTGCCCTTGGATCTTTACCATTTGTTTTAGTCGGATTACGAGCGTCACGCCGTATTCTTGCCTTATGGTTGCATGTTAAAGATAATCTCAAGAAAAAAGCAACGCGTACCTTAGTCATTGGCGCAGGATCAGCGGGCAAACTCATCATTGATGAAATGCGAACGAACATTAGTTTGAATGCCAAAGTTGTGGTTGTGGTCGATGATGACCATGAAAAAATCGGGCGTTCCTTTTTAGGAATTCCTGTCGTTGGACCGGTGGCGCAACTTAGTCAATGGATTCAACAATATAACATTCAGCAAGTAGTTATTGCGATTGGGAAAATTACACGGATGCGTTTGTTTGAAATACTACGATTGATGGAAAAAGCGAATGTAAAAATTCGCCGTTTACCGTTAATGGAAGAACTTGAAAAAGGTCAACAAATGAAGATGAAAGATGTCAGTGTCAACGAACTTTTAGGACGGGATGTCATTCCACTCATCAATGAAGAAATTGAAACTTTTATTCGGAATCAAGTCGTCTTAGTTACCGGAGCGGGAGGTTCGATTGGGAGTGAACTCGTTCGCCAAATTTTTACGTATGAACCCAAAGCATTAGTCTTGGTGGACTTGTATGAAAATGGGGTTTACGATGTCCAACAAGAACTTGTCAAATTGAACCGCCAACGGGAAAAACCTATTCCGGTGCATGTGCACATTGGTTCTACGTATAACTACGACCGAATGAATGTAATTTTTGAATCGTTTAAACCTAACCTTGTTTTCCATGCTGCCGCCTATAAACACGTCCCATTGATGGAAGATTCACCCCAAGAAGCGGTGCGAACCAACGTCTTAGGGACCTACAATATTGCGAAGCTTTCTGCGGAATGGAACGTGAAAAAAATGGTCCTCGTTTCCACGGATAAAGCGGTACGACCCACCAATGTCATGGGGGCAACGAAATATTACGCAGAAGCCATCATTCGCCATTTTTCGCAACATATCAAGAAAACATCCTACAGTGCTGTCCGTTTTGGCAATGTCTTAGCCAGTAATGGGAGTGTGATTCCTCTCTTTAAAAAACAAATTGAAACAGGGGGACCTGTTACCGTCACCCATAAAGAAATCACCCGTTACTTTATGACCATCCCTGAAGCAGTCGGCCTTATTTTACAATCCAGTGTTTATGCGACGGGTGGAGAAATCTTTGTCCTCGATATGGGGAAACCGGTGAAGATCATTGATTTAGCGGAAAAAATGATTCGCCAATCCGGTTATATTCCATATGAAGAAATTAATATTGAATTTACAGGATTACGTCCGGGAGAAAAAATGTATGAAGAGCTGTTACTCGATCCTCAAACCAATATTCGCACCCCGAATGAAAAAATCTTTATTGAACGAACAACCAAATTAACGTTTGACGCTGCCCGTTATGAGCGACTTGTCGCCCTTTCCTTGGCCAATGATGCTGATTTGGTGAAAGAACTCTTTGAGCAAATAAAACCATAAAGACCTTTATACTATAACTATGAATTTATTAGGAAAAAAAATATTAATCACCGGAGGAACAGGGTCTTTTGGTGAAGCTTTTTTACGGCATTGTTTACAGACCGACGTTAAAGAAATAAGAATTTTTTCACGCGATGAAAAAAAGCAACATGATTTACGCAAAAAAATAAGCGACAAACGTGTTCGTTATTTTTTGGGTGATATTCGTGATTCACAAAGTTTATTTGATGCGGTTTATGGTGTTCATTATATTTTTCATGCTGCGGCCTATAAACATGTTGTCTACATGGAGGAATTTCCTATTGAGGCGATTAAAACGAATGTAATTGGGACTGAAAATCTTATCCAAATTGCCATTCAATTACATATTGAAAAAATCATCTTTTTATCGACAGACAAAGCCGTTGAACCGATTAATGTCATGGGTACAACCAAAGCATTGATGGAAAAAGTTATTCTCTCCAAAGCAAAACACTATGCAAAGCCAGAGATGGTGATTGTCCGTTATGGTAACGTACTTGCTTCGCGAGGAAGCGTCATTCCCATGATGGTGGATGCGCTTAAAACGGGAAGAAAAATGATATTAAATGGTCAAAATACATCACGCTTTTTCATGACAATTCAAGAATCAATCCAACTTGTTGAAGAAGCATTACAGCGAGGCAAACACGGAGAAATTTGGATTCATAAAGCCCAAGCGACAACGTTAAAATCCCTCTATACTTTTTTGGCAAGGAAATTAAATAAATCAATTGCATTTGAAGAACGAATACTACCAACAAACGAAAAAGAACATGAAATTTTAATGACAACTCAAGAAGGCGCGTTTGCCATTGAAGAAAATAATTATTTCATTATTCCGAAGTTAGATTCGCATGTGAAACCTACAGGATTGAAAGCTTACACATCCATTGATCATTTAATGTCAGAAGAAAGTTTAAAGAATTTACTCGAGAAAGACGCCTTATTGAACGGTTTGTTATGAAAATCATCGTGACTGGGTCCACAGGATTTATTGGAAAAAATCTAGTTGATGCCTTACTTCACGAAGAAGGCCTTGAACTCTTTCTTGCCGATTCAAAAACATCGATAGAAACAATTGCATCTTGGGGGAAGTCCGCCACGATGCTCATTCATTTAGCAGGATATTCACGGACCCATGAAACGCACGATGTGTATCAAGAAAATCTTACCTTTACTCAACAACTTATAAAAGTTCTTCCCAAGCATTTAACGGTCCTTTTTACGTCGACGAACGCGATTGCTCGCCATCATCGTTATGTTGAAACAAAATATGCTGAAGAACAAGCTTTGTTACATCATTTTCAACACGTGCATATTTTTCGCTTAGATAATGTGTTTGGGAAATGGGCCAAACCTTTTTATAACTCGGTGATTGCAACATTTATTGTCGGCGAGATGCAGCAAATTCCGTATTCCTTATTTGATGAAGATCAACCGAAAAAATTCATTTATATCGATGATTTAGTCGAACGGTTTCTTGCGTGGATTCACCAACCTAACGACGGATTAACAATGGTGGAAGGAACGTATGAAAAAACACCGCGAGAAATCTTAAATTTGTTACGGATTATTAAAGACGATTGGCAATCACAAAGATTGCTCCCCTATCCGGATGCATTTCAACAACGCCTTGCGGTTACCTGGATGAGTTATGTACAGCCTGACCATGCGAAACATGCAATGATTCAACACAAAGATGATCGTGGTTCATTGATTGAAGTCAGTAAAGATCCTCGGTTTGGTCAATGGTCGATCAATGAAATTCAACCGCATCAATCCAAAGGCAACCATTATCATCGTATTCGTTTTGAAAAATTTATATTACTTCGTGGTCAAGTCACGTTGAAATGGCGTTATCCTTTTGAATCGTCCTGGCAAGAATTGGTGATGAAAGAACCGTTCCATATTATAGATATCCCACCGGGTGTCATTCATCAACTTACAAATGAGCAAACAGAACCTGCCACCTTATTAATGTGGTCCAGTATTGTTTATGATCCTTCATCATCCGATACTTATTTACCCCCACAATGATTAAAGTTCTCACCTTAGTCGGTACGCGACCCGAACTCATTCGTTTATCTGCTCTTATTTCCGCCATCGATCACGATAACGCGTTTGAGCACGTTTTCGTTCACACAGGACAAAACGCACAATCCTACTTAAAAGATACATTTTTTGAGGACTTGAACCTACGTCATCCCGATATCACATGGGAAGCAGGTTCCTTTATCGATCCCCTTCATCTTCAAACCATCGAGCATAAACTTATTGCTTTATGTCATCAATTTAAACCGAATTACTGTCTTGTTTTAGGGGATACTTACTCTGCAAAAGTAGCGCTCATCGTGCGAAAGCTAGGGGTTCGCCTTATTCATTTAGAAGCAGGTAATCGCTGTTATGATCCCCTTAGTCCTGAAGAAAAAAACCGAAAGCTCCTTGATCAACAGGCTGATATCAATGGGTGTTACTCCCACGAATCGTTACAGCACTTATTGGAAGAACAGTGTCTTCAATCTCATTTTGTTACGGGATCACCTCTTCGTGAAGTTTATCGTAAACTTGAAAAAAAGATGGAGACATCGACCATATTAGAAAAACTTGACCTTCAACCTCAAAGTTATTTTATTTGGTCCACGCATCGTGCGGAAAATGTGGATCACCCTGAGGTATTTCAACGCTTACTAAACACCCTGGAAAATCTTACAAAAACATATCCTTCCTTTCCGATTTGGGTGACGGGGCACCCCCGCTTTATCGACCGTCTCCACGCTAAGGAATGGAGTAAACCATCACAAATTAAATTGCATGAGCCTTTTCGCATTGTAGACTATCTTCGGTTAATGAAAGATTCCTTGTTTGTTTTATCGGATTCAGGAAGTTTGAATGAGGAAGCGGATATTGTTGGCTTTCATGGCATTAATTTACGTCAATCGCATGAACGAGATGAAGCGGAGAAATTCCCGATTACGACCTTGTCTCATTTTGATTGGGAGAGCATTCATCAAACCATACAAAAAAATAAGAATACACCACCTCTTAAAAATCGTGTAGAAGCTTATCAAGTGGTTGATTTTTCAAATCGTGTGATTCAATTTGTGAAGCGCCATTATCTTGAAATGAGAAGCTAACTGATTTATGATAATAATAACCCCCCTATAGGAGGGGGTATAAAACAATGACACAAAAACAAACCTTCTCTGTCAGTGGTATGACGTGTGCAGCTTGCCAAGCTTCGGTTCAAAAAGCCGTTGCCTCGGTTCCTGGCGTGGAAGCTGTTCAAGTGAATTTATTAACGAATTCAATGACCGTGACGTATACCCCCGGTCTAGAAAAAACCATTATTACCGAGGTTCAAGAAGCCGGTTATGATGCGGCTGTCAAAACAGAAACCTCTGCCGCCTCGTTACAACATCAAAAAAAGAAAACACGACGTTACATGCAACGTCGCTTGGTCATTTCTTTTGTCTTTTTAATCCCGTTAATGATCGTGTCGATGGGACCGATGCTTGGCTTAACCTTTCCGGAATGGTTCATGAATCCGTTTATCAACCTCACCTTACAATGGCTATTAACCTCCCCCATTTTGTGGTTTAATCGTCGGTATTTTACCGTCGGATTCAAACGACTTTTTCAACGAGATCCGAACATGGATTCCTTAGTCGCTTTAGGGACAGGAGCGGCTGTTATTTATGGTTTTTATATTAGTATGGTGGCCTGGCTTGGCCAATTAAATGGTGACATGATGCAGGCAATGTCGTACATGAATCAACTTTATTTAGAATCTGCAGGCACCATTTTAGCGTTGGTCACGTTAGGAAAATACTTAGAAGAAGTATCGAAACAAAAAACCTTGGGTGCGCTCGAAAAACTCATGGATTTAACCCCGAAAAAAGCCCTTAAACAGATCGATAACCAATGGTTTGAAGTTGATGTGAGTTCCTTATCGGTCGGTGATCTTGTTCGCGTCTTACCGGGAACCATTGTGCCACTAGACGGGGTGATTCGACGCGGTCAATCCTCTTTAAATCAAGCAGCGATTACGGGGGAATCGATTCCGGTAGAAAAAGCAGAAGGGGATAACGTCATTGGGGCCACCTTAAATCAATATGGTTCCATCGATGTTGAAATTACCCATACCGGCAGTGATACCACGTTGAGTAAAATTATTGCCCTGGTGGAAGAAGCGTCGCAATCCAAAGCCCCCTTAGCGAAATTAGCGGATACTGTTGCCGGTATCTTTGTTCCCATTGTGATGTGCATTGCCTTAAGTGCCTTTGGTTTATGGTTATTACTGGGTGAACCGCTTGCCTTCGCCTTACAAATCATGATTAGTATTTTAGTCATTTCTTGCCCGTGTGCCTTAGGATTAGCGACTCCGGTCGCCATGATGGTAGGAACCGGCAAAGGTGCCGAACTTGGCATTCTCATTAAATCCGCAGAAGCGGTTGAAAAACTTGCCACGGTTGATACTGTCGTTCTCGATAAAACGGGGACGATTACCCAAGGGACGCCTCGGGTTGAAACGATTGTTTGTGAAAAGGGTGTCGAAGAAACGTTCCTGCTTACGGTGGCGGCCTCCATTGAATCCCAATCCGAACACCCCCTTGCGAAAGCCATTGTTCACGCCGCAGCAGAAAGTAAACTATCGTTAAAAACCGTGGATGCCTTTGTCATGGTTCCAGGCGTTGGCGTGCGTGGTGTCGTTGATGGGACGACGTACCGTATGGGGAAAATCTCGTCTCTGGATGATCCCCGCTTGGCAACGTTCCTTGCGCAAGGTAAAACCATCATCCAAGCGTCGACCAAAGAAAAAATACTCGGATACTTTGTTTTATCCGATACGATTAAATCCACCTCCAAAGCGGCGATTCACGCTTTACATCAGTTAGGCTTAAAGGTCGTGATGTTAACAGGAGATTTAGCCCCTGTGGCGGCAAGTTTAGCCAAGGACATGACCATCGATGATGTGCATGCCAATGTCTTACCGGATCAAAAAGATGCCCATATCCAAGCCTTACAACAGCAAGGAAAAAAAGTGGTCATGGTCGGAGACGGCATTAATGATGCTCCGAGCTTGATGCGTGCGGATGTTGGACTTGCGATTGGTTCGGGTACCGATATTGCCATTGAATCCGCGGATATGGTGTTACTCCAATCGGATTTATTTCAAATCGTTCATGCAATCCGCCTTGCCAAAAAAGTCGTCATTAATATGAAAGTGAATTTATTTTGGGCGTTTATTTATAATGTCATCGCTATTCCTCTTGCGGCAGGAGTACTTTACCCTTTTACAGGATGGCTCTTATCTCCAATGATTGCCGCGGGTGCGATGGCGCTTTCTTCAATTTCAGTCGTGCTCAATGCACTTCGTCTTCGCAGTTTTTATCCGACTCGCTATAATGAAAGGAGGTAAAAATCATGGCCAAAAAACATACTGTCTCGATTCAAGGCATGCACTGTCAACATTGCATGATGAAAGTGAATCAATCGTTAGCCACACTTCCGGGTGTCTCCAATATTAAGGTCGATCTCATGGAGGAAAATGCAACCTTTGATGCCGAACAAAACGTGGATGCCTCCCTCATTGAACAAAAAATTAACGCTGCAGGCTTCACCTTCTTAGGATTAAAATAATGGACGATTCGCTTCCTTTATCCCTTCGAAGTCAAGGTTATCCAGCCTCCCCGATTCGTAAACTTATACCTTATGCGAAAGCTG
>JAURFC010000016.1 GCA_030834445.1 Bacillota bacterium | reverse complement strand
TCGGGAAAGTATCCGGGAGAAATCGGGTGGTTAGGGTGGTCGCACTATTTCAAAGAACACAATCGTCTCATCGAACTTTTTACCGGACAAGATTATTTTTCACAAACCCCCTTTCTTGAGCCGTTAAACATTCGGGAGATGCTTCCGTATATTTCCATTTTTGATGCCATTCAAATCGCCCATCCTCACATGCACGTGGGTCACGTTTGGCCAGCCATTCGCCCGGATGGGGCCAAAACACTTGCTGAATTTGAAGCACAAATCGACATGCATTTAAGCCAACCAGATGTCTTACTTTATGGATATTGGCTCGACCCGGATAAATCGATTCACACCCAAGGGGTTGGCCACCCTAACATTCACGCCATTATTCATGATATCGATACCATGATGGCCCGTCTCCATGAAAAACATCCGGATACGTTGTTCCTTGTTTTTGCCGATCATGGATTGGTGGATGTTCACTTTATTCCGGTCAACGAACATGATGATTTTTATGCATGCCTAGAACGTAGTTTTGCTCTAGAACCTCGCGCAGCAGCATTTTATGTGAAGCCCGATAAAAAGAACGATTTTGAACGATTATTTGCCCGTTATTACGGAAAAGATTTTACCCTTGTTGCCAAAGATAAAGTCAAAGCCCAACATCTTTATGGCGAAGGATCCTATCATCCTCGATTTGACGATTTTATAGGGGATTTTGTGGCGATCAGTCATGGGTCGTTATCGTTTTCCCATGGCGTTCCCATAGGTCAAAAACCACTCAACTTTGTCGCCCATCATGCGGGGATTCATCCTGATGAAATGTTGATTCAGTTGTTTGTAATCGATTAACTCGCTTCGGATGTGCCGTTAACGTGTTGGCCACCCGTAAATTGGGCGTTATAAAGTTCTGCGTAGAACCCGTTCTTTTCAAGTAAGGACATATGGGTTCCTGTTTCGACGATTTTGCCTTTATTCATCACTAAGATGAGTTTCGCGTTTTTAATCGTGGAAAGACGGTGGGCGATGACAAACGAGGTTCGTTGTTTCATCAGGCGAGTCATGGCTTCTTGAATGGATGCTTCTGTCCGTGTATCGACTGAACTCGTCGCTTCATCAAGAATAAGAATTTTAGGTTGGGTTAAGATCGCACGGGCAATGGTGATTAATTGACGTTGCCCTTGAGACACATTCGTGCCATCTTCACTTAATTCAAAGTCATAACCACCGGGTAAGGTGGAAATAAAGAAGTGGGCTAAAGCTGCTTTCGACGCTTCTTCCACCTCTTCGTGGGATGCTTCTGATTTACCATAACGAATGTTGTCGCGAATCGTCCCTTTAAAGAGCCACGTATCTTGAAGCACCATGCCAAAACTGGTACGTAAAGCGGGATAACTATAATGGGTTAAGGGGATACCATCGAGGGTAATTTCTCCCTTATTGACTTCATAAAAGCGCATGAGTAAATTCACCAGTGTTGTTTTACCGGCTCCGGTAGGACCGACAATAGCGACGGTATCGCCAGGGTGGACATCAAGGTTTAAGCCTTCAAATAACGGCGCATCTTCTTTATAGGCAAAATGCACATCACGGAATTGAATATGACCGCGTACTTTGTCATTCGTTAAGGTTGCGTTTTCCGGTAAAAGAGGAACCGTTTTTTCATCCATAATGCCGTAAACACGTTCCGCAGCCGCGATGGAGGATTGAATGACGTTCGAAATTTGACCGAGTTGTTGAAAGGGGCGTTGGAATAAGGAGACAAGAATAAAGAAGGCCACCATGTTCCCAAGGTTTTGACTTAAGCCACCGACGACGGCAATCCCCACGAATCCTAAATTGTTCACAAAGTTAATCGCCGGGAAAATGATGCCCGAATAAAATTGCGACATACGGTCTGCTTCGGTTAAGGTCACATTGATCTTCGTAAAGGTTTGAATCGTTTCTTTTTCTTTATTGAAGAGTTTCACGATTTTATAACCGGAATAGTTTTCTTCAATGACCCCATTGAGTTTGCCGAGTTGGCCATAATAGGCTTTAAACCGTTTTTGTGAATTCTTGGCAATGAAGATGGTGATAAAGACGGAAATCGGGAGAATGCCTAAAGCCACTAAGGTTAATTGCCACGAGGTTATCAGCATCATCACCAGGGTTCCGATAAATAAAAACATCGAGTTAATCACGTTGGAGACAATGGTTTGTAACGAACCGGAAATACGGTCAATATCATTGGTTCCGCGGGATAAAACTTCCCCATAGGTTTGTTTATCAAAGAAGGATAATGGTAACGTATCCATTTTTGCTTGAAAGTTTTTTCGAAGATTGTAGGAATAACGGTTGGATAACGGTATGAGTAAGAACTCGGTTAACCAGACAAAGAAATGACTAAAGAAGTAAAATCCAACAATGATGCCAAAACGGGCAATGAGAAGATCCCAGTCAAGAACGAGCGCTCCATCGACCATCGTAAAAAACAAACCCGGATTGGTCGTCATTTCACTGATGATGTTACGAATATAAAGCGGAGAAAGAAGGGTAAAGACAACCGAGGTGGTAATAATGAAGGACACAAAAACAAGTTTGGGAATAAAGGGTTTAAAATCACCGATTAAACGGCGTAAAGTGCCTTTAAAGTTTTTGGCTTTATCGTTTTCAGTCAGGCCACCCATGCGGCCGTGTCGCGGTCCTGCCATTAGCGTGTCCCTCCTTCCGATTGCAACGTTGCTCGCGCAAGATTTAAAGTCTTTTCTACTTCTTCAGGGTCGAGTTGGGAATAGACGATTTCTTTATAAATGTCACAGGTTTGTAGGAGCGCTTGATGGGTGCCTTGACCGACAATACGACCTTCATGAAGGACAATGATGTGATCAGCGTCAATAATGGTAGACACACGTTGGGCCACTAGGACGACCGTCGCGTGATGGGTGTAATGTTTTAAACGTTGGCGTAATAAAATATCGGTTTTGTAATCAAGCGCGGAAAAAGAATCATCAAAAATATATATTTCGGGTTTTTTAACGAGGGCACGGGCAATGGAAAGGCGTTGTTTTTGTCCTCCGGAGAAGTTTTTTCCGGTTTGAGAGACATCGGTATCGAGTCCGGTGGGATAGGTTTTCACAAACTTATCCGCTTGCGCCACCTCTAAGGCTTCCCACAAGACATCATCACTCGCATCAGGTTTCCCGAAGCGAAGATTATCGCGAATGGTCCCGGAAAATAACAAGGCTTGTTGGGGTACAAAACCAATCCGTTCACGAAGGGTGTGTTGCGACATCGCTTGAATATTGACATTATCCAAAAGGATCTCCCCTTGGGTGACATCAAAGAAGCGAGGGATGAGGTTAATGATGGATGATTTTCCACTTCCGGTCGATCCAATGATCGCGGTAACTTTTTTGGGTTGCACAGTAAAGCTAATGTTTTTTAAGGTAGGTGCATTCGCATCTTTAAATTGGAAGGTGACATCTTTAAACTCAATTTTTCCTGTGGTTTGTTTGGGTTCAATCGGATCTTTCGGATCGTGGATGGATGTGTGGGTATCTAACACTTCGTTAATACGTTTGGCAGAGGCGCGAGCTCTCGGTAAAAAAATAAGAATGGCGGCAAACATGAGTAAGGAGAACATCAAGGTCGACGAATACTGGGCAGTGGATAAAATATCACCAAAGGCCAGTTTGACGCCATCGAGTTCTAGGAATTGACCATCTAAGGTGGCAAACCCGACAAAGAAAATCGAGAGATAGGTTAAATCAAAAATAAACGAAACGGAAGGGTTTAAAAACGACATCGTCGTGTTCACTTGAATGTTGGTTTTCGTTAAGGCTGTATTCGCCTCATCAAAACGTTTTGCTTCTTTGATTTCTTGATTGAATGCGCGCACGACACGAACCCCAGTTAAGTTTTCGCGTAAGACTAAAGTCACCCCATCGACACGTTTTTGTACTTTTTCAAACAGAGGCGAAGCGATTTTAAACGTAATACCGATAATGATAAAAATAACAGGAACCGATACGGCAAAGACATAAACGAGCAAGGGATTGGCGTTCAACGTTAAACTCACCGCGGTTATTAAGGTGACGGGTGTGGTAATTAAAATACGTAAGCCAAACAAAAGGATGCCTTGAATTTGTTGAACGTCATTGGTGGTGCGCGTCATTAAACTTGCCGTCCCAAACTTTTCGAATTCCGATAAGGATAATGTATTAACTTTTTTAAAAACAGCTTCGCGAACATTTTTCGAAAACCCAGTGGCAATGTAGGAGTTCATTAAGGCATTAAAGATGGCCAGGGCAATGACACCGAGAGAGAATCCAAGCATGATCAAACCGGTTTGAAGAATTTCTGATGTTGGGGAGGAGGATACCACCAAGGTGGTAATTAAACCGACATTACGGGGAATTTGCAGTTGTAAAAATGCCATCGTCGCAAAGCCAAGCGAGATGACAATGAGGCGCTTCCATAACGGTAAAATGTATTTAAAAATTCTGAACATAAGGAACAAAAATTATCATACGCTTTTTTTAAGCCTATGACACGTTTTTTAACTTTTTAACTTCGTCTTTGGTCAAGGGGCGAAATTGGCCCTTTGGTAAGGATCCTAATTCAATCGCACCGATGGCTTCCCGATGCAATTGGGTCACTTCATACCCTAATCGTTCGAACATACGTTTAACTTGATGGTGTTTCCCTTCATAAATCGTTAATAACACAACGTTATCTTCGAGGATTTTTGCTTCACTCGGTAGCGTGAGTTCACCATCCATTGCGATGGGTTTTGTGATTTTTTCAAGGTCATTGGGTTCAAACGGGGTAGTTAAGGTGACGCGGTAGCGTTTTCCAATATGGTGTTTTGGCGAGGTCAGATGATGCGTAAATTGACCATCATCGGTGAGCAACAAAAAGCCAGTGGTGTCTTTATCGAGTCGACCCACAATATGAAGGTCTCGGTGTTCATAACCTTCAATCAGTTCCATCACCGTTTTATCATGACGGTCCTCGGTCGCGGATAAATAGCCTTCGGGTTTATGAAGAAGGACATAAACATACTCTTCGTAGACAATTTCTTGATCGCCCACAAAGACGCGATCGGTATCGAGGTCGATGGAGGTATCGGCGAGGGTCACAATGGCTTCGTTCACCATCACCAAACCCTTGCGAATAAGTTTTTTGACTTCCTGACGGGAGCCAACCCCCGCATTAGCGAGCATGCGATCAAGACGCATAGTGTGTGTTGAAACGATAACTAAGCATCATTCCTCCCATGAGGGTGATTCCAGAGAGAACCCCTTGAAACCCATTCAGTGAATCGTATGCAGGGATGATTTCGAAATTAAAAAACACCGAGAATAACGAGCCTGCGACAAAACCAAAGACCGCTAAATAGACGGCCCGAGGGTGATGTTTCAGTAAGTACCCCATGAGTGCACTAATGAGGACAAATCCGACCAGTAAACCCAAGCCAAGAAACACAAAATTCAGAAGGTCATTGCGGGCTTGGAACGGACTCGGTAACGCTTCTAGGATACGTTCTAACGAACCTAATATAGGTTGATAAAAACCAAGAGATAAAAGGAGCATGGAACCAGAGATCCCTGGGACGATAAAGGCGGAAACGCCTAAGGCTCCAATGAGAATAAGGGAGAATTTGGGGAGAATAGTTTCTTCGGTTAAAATCGCGGTTGCATCGAGTTCCCCAACGACAGAAAACACCCCTAAACTTATCGCAATAAAAGCAGGAACAAGGATGGTTGTGATTGAAAAAACATCCTTTTTAATCGTCGCTTTCTTGGCAAGAAGGGGTAACCCTCCTAGGATTAATCCGGCGAATAAACTGACGGTGGGAAGCGGGAAAGATTCAAACGCTAACCCCATGGGAATCGTTAAGGCCACAATGGCAAGCACGACCCCAAGACCGATGGGCAATAAAATGGTAGAGGATTGTTTAAATTGATGGCGGAGTTGATTGATCGCCTCAATGATTTCATCATAAATGCCTAGAAGAAAGGCAATCGTGCCTCCGGAGATGCCAGGAATAATGGCGGCAACGCCCATGGCAAAACCTTTCCATAATCGCGAAAAAAAGGCAGTTTGTGATTTCATCTTCGTGTCCTAGGTAAAGTATAAAAGTGCTATCATAGTTAAGCAAGGAAACATTGATATTGAAACTCATTGTCGGCTTAGGAAATCCTGGGAAAGACTATGCGCGTACTCGCCATAATGTGGGTTTTCAAGCGCTTGATCTTTTAGCAACCTCTCTTAAGACGCCTGCCTTTAAAGAAGGCTTTAAAGGGGAATGGACCAAAACCGCAGATAACAAAGTTATGCTTTTAAAACCGCATACGTTTATGAATTTAAGTGGGGAATCGGTTTTATTAGCGATGCAATTTTATAAGATTTCTATCGAGGATATCGTGATCATCTATGATGATTTAGCCTTTGAACCCGGAGTGTTTCGTTTACGGTTAAATGGTTCCAGTGGTTCGCATAATGGCATCCAACACATCCTTCAAACGTTAGGGACCCAAAATATCAAACGTATTCGCATTGGTATTGGCGCAGTTCCTCCTGAATGGAAAGGCAGAGATTATGTACTTGCCGTCCCAAGCGAAGAGGAACAAACCAAAATTGATCACGCGTTAAAAACCATCGTTCTTGCCATGGAAGACTATCTCACGTATGATTTTCCTCATGCGATGAGTCGCTATAACCGAGGTGATAAAAACTGAATGACTTACTAAAATCGATTCACCACCATCCCGCGATGACCCCCCTCTTGAAGAAAAGAGGCTTTTTTCACGTGGACGATACGTTGGGGGTGGCGTTGTTTGTCGCAAGTTATTTTCAGTATGAAAAGCAACCGATCAATGTCGTTGCCTCGAATCTTTATAACGCGCAGAAGATTTATGACACCTTATTGAGTTTATTGGATGAAAAAGAGGTTTTGTTTTTCCCCGTGGATGAACTGTTACGGGCGAATACACTCGCCAATAACAAAGAAATGTTAGCCCAACGGTTGTATGTGTTATCCCAACTCACCGAAGTTCAACCCAAAATACTCATCACTCACATGGCAGGTGCTTTACGGTATGTCCCTGATGCTGCTTTATTGCGAAAGCTCACCTTATCGCTACGGGTAAGTCAAACCATTCGCTTAGAAACGATTCGACAAACCCTCATAGAAAGTGGGTATCAACGCGTCAATAAAGTTGATCAATCGCTCCAATTTGCCATTCGTGGGGACATCGTGGATATTACCTCGGTAAATTTACCGCATCCGGTTCGGATTGAACTTTTTGGGGATGAAATTGAATCGATTCGTTATTTTGATTTACCCACGCAAACGTCGTTTGAAGCGGTAGATTCCATCGCTATCTTTCCTGCGAGTGATTTGCTTTTAACCCCCGAAGAAAAAATGAGGGCAAATGAAAAAATCGCCTCCCAACTTCAACAAGACCGTTCCCTGCATGACCTTGAGACATGGGAACAGCTTGAACGTCGAACGTTGGATGAAATCGAGATGCTTTTACAACACCGCTATACCAATTCACTTTATCGCTATTACGGGTACTTACAAGACCATCCGACGTCCATTCTTCAATACCAAGCCACCGCGGTCAATCTCCTCGCCAACGAAGATAGCATTGCCTCGACCGCAGACTTATTAGAAAAAGAAAGTTGGGAGTATTTCCAAGAACTGCAAACGCAAGGGCAACTCCTTTCTCATCTCCAAATGTATGCGCCATGGAAACGCGTTTTAGGACAATTACCCTATGTCGTTCGGAACCAAGAATTCATCAAAGAAACCGCGTTACATTACCCAATTCAACCGATCACTTTGGATAATTCCACCCGCTCTCCGCTTGCCCAACGGGTGGAAAAAGCTATTGAGCTTTTCACGAAAGTATTGTTTTTAGTGAACAATCCCACCCAACGCGATAATTTAAAACTTGCCCTGGATGATCTAGGTGTTGCTTACACCCTCCAGGAAAAACTCAAAGTACCCATGCACGATGTCGGTTTAGCGGTGTTCCCCATGGAAGAAGGGTTTTATTTACCGCATGAAGAAATGGCGATCATTACGAGTCGGGAACTTTTTGGGGTCCAAGCCAAACCTTCAAAATATTTTTCTCGGTATAAAGAAGCAACCCTAATTCAATCGCATGAAGATTTAACCGTCGGTGACTATGTCGTGCATGAATATTCAGGGATTGGTCAATACATGGGCGTGAAGACCATTGAAATTGATGGGCTTCATAAAGATTATTTACACATTCATTATGCTGGAACCGATGTGTTATACGTTCCTTTATCCCAATTTAAACTTGTGCGGAAGTTTTCTGGCAAAGAAGGGGCCGCACCCAAACTTAATCGTCTTCACTCCAAAGAATGGGAAGCAACCAAAAAGAAAATCAAAGAAAAGGTGGATGATCTTGCCGAACGGCTTGTGGAACTTTATAAAACCCGGTCTGTCGTGCCAGGCTATGCCTTTGCCCCAGATGACGAACTCCAAGTCCTCTTTGAAAAACAATTTCCTCACACGTTAACCCCCGATCAAGCCACCTCGCTTCAAGAAATAAAAAAAGATATGGAACAACCGATTCCCATGGACCGTCTTTTATGTGGGGATGTGGGATTTGGAAAGACGGAAGTGGCGTTCCGCGCTGCGTTTAAAGCAATTAGCCAACATAAACAAGTCGCGATTCTGGCGCCAACCACCTTACTTGCACGTCAACATTATGAACGGGCGTTAGAACGCTTTGCCGGGTTTGGCGTTAATATCGCGATTTTTTCACGACTCATTCCCGAAAAGAAACAAAAAGAATATTTAAATGAGATTCTTGCGGGAAAAATTCAACTCATCATTGGGACACACCGGTTACTAAGTAAAGATATTGTGTATAAGGATTTAGGACTTTTGATTGTGGATGAAGAACAACGCTTCGGTGTGGAACAAAAAGAAAAGATTAAAGAAATTAAAGCGCACGTGGATGTGTTAACGCTTTCTGCAACCCCCATTCCACGTACTTTACAAATTTCCTTATTAGGTATTCGTCAACTTTCCCAAATTAATACTTCTCCCTTAAACCGTGTACCCATTCAAACCTATGTCATGCATCATGATCCACGCGTCATTAAAGAACTCATTGAACGTGAACTCGCTCGCCAAGGGCAAGTGTATTATCTTCACAACCGTGTGGAAGATATTTATTTTGTCGCCGATCAACTCAAAAAAACCATCAAAGGTTCTGCCATTGGGGTCGTCCATGGCCAAATGGATAAAGAAGAGCTAGAAACCGTGATGGAAGATTTTTATGGTCAAAAGACGAATATTCTTGTGTGTACATCGATCATTGAAAACGGGATTGATATTGCCAATGCCAACTTAATCATCGTCGAAGATGCGGCGAACTTTGGTTTAGCGCAACTCTATCAAATCAAAGGACGTGTGGGTCGTGGTAATCGGATTGCCTATGCGTATTTACTGTATCGTGCGGATGTCCGGTTGAATGAACAAGCGACCAAACGTCTTAAAGCGATTCAAGAGTTTACCGAACTCGGCAGTGGCTATAAAATTGCCCAACGCGATTTACTTATTCGTGGCGCAGGGGATATTCTTGGACCCGAACAAGCGGGTTTTATTGATACAGTCGGTCTCGATATGTATATTCGTTTACTCAATGAAGCGATTGAAGAAAAGAAAACAGGGATTCCCACCCCACCCCCTTCAGTGACCCCTTCCTTAATGATTGATGCCTATATTCCCGAGTCGTACGCAGTCGCGGATGATAAGGTGGAACTGTATCAAGCGTTGGAAGAAGCCAAGTCCCTTCAAGAGGTCATGGACATCGAAAAGAAACTGAAAGATGTGTATGGCCGATTCCCTGATGCAGTGACCAATCTTTTAAAGAAACGCACCTTCGATTTACTGAGCGAAACCCCTGCGCTTTTAGAATGGAAAGAAACCAAGACCCATATTGATCTGCATTTATCCGAAGCGTTTACGTCGCTTAATAAATCAGGAACCCTCCTCTTCCAAAAAGTGCAAAACCATATGGCGGTATTAAAGGTGACGTACGCCAATCGTGTTCTTCGCATTCGCTTACTGAAAGAAGGTTCAGGTTGGTTTGAAACCTTACTGGAACTCATTCGCCGCATTCGTGATATTTTTGAGACGCTTCAAGGAGAAAAAAATGAGTTTTTATAGGGATTTATTCAAACTTGATTCAACGAAAACCTATGTGGTCGCCGTCTCTTTTGGGGTGGATTCGATGGTGTTACTCGACCTTTGTCGTCAGGCCAAGTTATCCATTGTCATTGCCCATGTGAATTATCATCGTCGGGATGTGTCCAACCTGGAACAATCTCAGCTCGAGCAATATGCCCTTCACCATGATATCCCCATCTATGTTCTCGATGTTCAAGATCAACCAGAAGGTAATTTTCAAGCATGGGCACGTCAGGTGCGTTATTCCTTTTTTGCCCAACTCATTCAAGAAGGTTTAGGGGATGCCGTCTTAATTGCCCATCACCAAAACGATCATCTTGAAACGGGTTTATTTCAAGAACGTCGGGGTGGATTTATTCGCCATTGGGGTTTAGAAGAAAACACCACACTGGAAGGCGTTCACGTGATGCGTCCATTACTAACGTGGTCTAAGCAAGACATTCGTCATTATCAAGCAACGCATAGTCTTCCGTATTCAGAAGACGCCTCCAACGCCTTGATGGACTATACACGGAATCGCTTACGAAAAGAAATTCAAACCTGGACCGTTTTTCAACAAAATAAGTACGTCCAAAAGATGGAAACGTATAACCAACGACAACACGTATTAAAACGCAACCTAGAACCTTATCTTGGGTCCTATAAACTTTCCATTACGACGTATACGCACAGGAACATTCATGAACAAACCTTCTTTTGGGTTTTGTGGTTGGAATCCCGTCATATTCATTATCCGGTCACCGCGTCTTTTTTATCGCGTATCCAAGGGTGGATGCAAAGTAAGAAACCCAACCTATCCTTACCGTTAGTAGAAGGATGGACCCTTTATAAAGCGTATGACCATGTTGCGTTATTACACGAGGATGATCTACAACCGTATGTGTATCAACTTCGCCAACCCAAGGTGATGGATCATCCTTTCTTTACCTGGAAGGGAGAAGACTATCGATTATCCCCCTACCCGATTCTTTTAAGGTCTGTGGAAAAAGAGGATTATCAAAGAATTAAAAAACTTAACCGCATGTTCATCGAGTGGAAAGTGCCAATGTATCTACGTCGTTGCTACCCCATCTTCGTGCGTCCGGGAACGCCTTTATTGCATGTTCCCCTTTATGAAAAAACACGGAAAGAACCACGGAAGGATGGGTTGTATTTTACCTAGCACGGGCGCATTATATTGCTTATTGAATCGTGTATAATTATTGGATAACGACCTTAAAGGAGAATGTATGATTCCACAACGAAATAAAAAGCCGAATTCTTTAATCAGTTTCTTACTTCCCTATTTAATGATGGCGGTAGCCGTTTTAACCTTTGTCTGGCTTGTCTTTTTCTCAAATCCCTTAGGGCAAGTGGTCGTTCCTGCGACCAACTTAGGGCAATTCTTATTGACTGAAAATGTCCAACAAGTGACGACCACCGAACGGGAAACGGTGACCACCATTTCGGGAACCTATATTAATGGTGAAGGGGAAACGGTGGTTTTTACCGCGACCTTTGAAACAAGTAATACCACCATTAAAGAAGCGGTGGATACCGCCTTAACCACCCGTGAAAATGAAGACGGAAGTTTTTACTACGCGGATAAATGGACCACCCAAAATGCGTTTGAATCCAATTGGTTTGATGCCTGGGGACCGACCATCTTTGTCGTTGGAGGGTCTGCACTTATATTCCTTTTCTTATTCTCCCGAATGAATAACTCAGTTAATCAATCCAACAATAAAGCGTTAGAATTCAACCGGTCCCGCGCGAAACGTGAAGATAACGGAAAAATCCGTTTCACGGATGTGGCAGGTGCCGAAGAAGAAAAAGCCGAACTTGTTGAACTCGTCGAATATTTAAAGAATCCGGGTAAATTCACCAAACTCGGTGCGAAATTACCACGCGGTGTTTTACTTGTAGGGCCACCCGGAACTGGAAAAACCTTACTTGCCAAAGCCGTTGCCGGGGAAGCGGGTGTGCCTTTCTACTCGATTTCGGGGTCCGACTTTGTGGAAATGTTTGTCGGGGTCGGAGCAGGACGTGTCCGTGATATGTTCCGCCAAGCGAAACGCACCGCGCCGTGCTTAATTTTTATTGATGAAATTGATGCCGTAGGTCGTCAACGGGGTGCTGGGATGGGTGGCGGTAACGACGAACGTGAACAAACGCTTAACCAACTGCTCGTGGAACTCGATGGTTTCTCCGATAACTCCGGGATTATTGTCATCGCTGCCACTAACCGCGATGATGTCCTTGATCCTGCCTTACTTCGTGCGGGTCGATTTGACCGTCAAATTACGGTCAACTTACCTGATCGCGCTGGACGCGCAGCCATCTTTAAAGTCCATGCAAAAAATAAGAAGATTGATCCGGAAATCGATTTTGATAACATTTCTAAGCGAACCGTGGGATTCTCTGGCGCGGATATTGCTAACATCATGAATGAAGCCGCCATTTTAGCCGTTCGAGGGGGACGTGAAGTCGTTACCTTGAAAGACATTGATGAAGCGATTGATCGTCGTATCGCCGGACCGGCAAAATCCACTAAAGGTTTATCCGATCATGAACGCGAAGTGGTCTCCTATCACGAAGCGGGACACGCCGTCATTGGACTTAATGTACCTTTCTCGGATAAAGTGCAAAAGATTACGATTGTACCTCGCGGTCGTACCGGGGGTCATGTGTTAATGACGCCAGAAGAAGATCGATTCCTCATGACGAAAAACCAACTGGTTGCCCGTATTATTGGCTACTTAGGAGGCCGAACTTCGGAAGAAATCTTCTTTGGCGATGTCTCAACGGGGGCGCAAAACGATATTGAAGTGGCGACACGTATCGCTCGTATGATGGTGACCGAATATGGGATGAGTGAACTTGGACCGATTCAATATGAATCGAATACCGGTTCCGTGTTCTTAGGTCGTGACTATAATTCCACCCAAAAGAACTTCTCGACGCAAATTGCCTTTGAAATTGATACGGAAGTGCGTAAGATTATCGATAATGCCCACGAAGAAGCCCGTAAGATTCTAACGAAATATAAAGACCAAGTGATTCTCATTGCGAAAACCTTACTCGATAAAGAAACGATTACCTCCGAAGAAATTCAAAGCCTTATTCAAAAACCCGTTACGACTGAAGAAAAACCAACCGCGAAAAGTGTGGTGAAAAAACCACGTGCCAAGAAAGAGCCTAAAGGTGACGCATGAGCGAACTCAATGATCAAGAACTCGTACGACGAGAAAAACTCCAAAAACTAATTGCCCTAGGCGTGGATCCCTTTGGATCGAAGTTTGACGTCAAACACTTTTCGGTCGACTGCAAAGCGTTAGCGATGAACTATGACCATGATGGTCTTCAAGCTGCCGGTTTTAAGGTGAAAGTGGCTGGACGTATTGTCCTTCTTCGGAACATGGGAAAAGCTAGTTTCTTTACGCTCCAAGATAAAAAAGGCACCATTCAAGCGTATATCCGAAAAGATGTCGTAGGAGATTCGTCTTATGACATTTTCGATTTAGCGGACTTAGGCGATATTGTCGGGGTCGAAGGAACCTTAATGCTCACCAAGACCGGTGAAATTACCATAAAAGTGGAAACGTATACCCATTTAGTGAAGGCGTTAAAACCCTTACCCGAAAAATATCATGGTTTAGCCGATGTTGAAGAACGCTATCGTCGTCGTTATGTGGACCTCATTGTGAACGAAGAAGCACGACGTGTTGCCTTGCTTCGTCCTCGCATTATTCGCGGGATTCAACGTTACATGGATGAACGTGGGTTTG
>JAURFC010000002.1 GCA_030834445.1 Bacillota bacterium | reverse complement strand
TTCTGCAGCCCCGCTTCCTCACGGTTGGTTAGGAAAACCATGGGCATGCTATCAAGGAGCTCAACAGGCTCAAGGAGACCATTTTCTCTTTTTGGATGCAGATACATCATTCGAAAAAGGCGGACTCGCGCGATTAATATCCTTGTATTTCGAAAATAACACGCCTCTATCGGTACAACCTTATCACCGTGTTCGAAGATTTCACGAACAATTTTCGCTGTTTTTCAACCTCATCGTGATAATGACAACAGGTTTGTTTACCCCCTTACAAAAACACATTATCTCGCAATCCTATTTTGGTCCTTGTCAAGTCATCGCCGCAGAGGATTACTGGAAAAGTGAGGGTCATGCTGCTGCTAAAAACGCCATTCTTGAAGACATTGCTATGGGGAGAGCGTTGCAAGAAAAAACGGGGAAAGCCATTAGAGCAGTGGGTGGAAAGTCGATGATTTCGTTTCGAATGTATGAGAACGGATGGCGTGACTTGATCGAAGGATGGAGTAAAAATTTTGCGTCCGGTGCGAGTCTGATGCCGGGATGGATGCTCATGCTCGTATGCGTATGGATTACCGGTCTATTTATCTTCGTTTTAAGTGGCGTTGCTCCCTTTATGTGGCAAGATAACGTGTATGGAATTGGTTATGGTGTAGGGGGACTAATCACCATGATGATGGCCCGAAAAGTGGGATCTTTTTCGATCCTTACATTCGTGCTTTATCCGCTTTATCTTGTGTTTTTTGTCTTTATTTTTGTCCGTTCCAGTTTGTTGAAGAAGTCAAAAAAAGGTGTCATTTGGAAAGGAAGAAAAATTGAATTATGACGATATTTCCTCTGCTTGAAATACCGGATATTTGGGTGCTGATTTTGAATGTCATTCTGTGGCCGATTTTTCATCTCGGAATTTCCAAGATTACCTTACATATGAATGACCGCCATTTTATGCACGATAAAGGAATGTATCGCTTAAAAGTGTACGAACAAGACGGCACGTTTTTTACACAACGCCTTCGCATTCGGTCATGGAAAAAATGGATTCCGGATGGGGCCACGATCTTTAACGAAGGTTTCAAAAAGAAATCGTTATCGAGTACACAAAGACATTATATTGAAACATTCATTCTTGAAACACGACGAGCAGAATTTACCCATGTTCTCCAAATTTTTCCGTGTCTCGTTTTCTTTATTTTTAATGTCTGGTGGGTCGCGCTTATCATGGTGATGTATGCGTTGGCATTTAATCTACCGCTTATTTGGTTACAACGGTATAACCGTTTGCGATTTATCCGGCTACTCAGCCACCTTTAACGCATCATTTTGTAAAATTTGTTCCACGACTTGTTGACCACTTAAGACGACCATCGGCATGCCTCCGCCGGGATTCACCGAGCCACCGACAAAGTAAAGATTATCGTAAAGAACGGATTTCTTAGGGATTTTAAAGCCCATGTTACGGCGACGATCAGAAACCACTCCATAAATCGAACCCATGTTCGAGTTATACATATCTTGAATCGTTTCGGGGACCCATAACTCTTCGACGACAATGTGTTTTCGTAGATCGGTTAATCCCATCCGTTCTAATTTGGTGAGCACGTGATCACGATAGGTCGCATATTCTTCTTGGGTAAAAGGTTTTTTAGGATCAATCACAGGGATATGAGGAAGGATTTTGATAATATCCCCACCTTTGGGACCTTGTGAAGGATCGGTTCGCATCGGTGCGACAAGATAAATCGTCGGATCTTCATTCAGGCGATGCCGATGGAAGATATTTTTAAAATTGGTTTTGGAATCCTTCGAATAAAAGAAATTATGGTGGGCAAGTTGTGGATAAACTTTATCCGTTCCTAAGTGCAAGGCGAAACCGGAACAGGCTGGATGAAATTTTTGATTGTATTTTTGGATGAATCGCGGGGATTCTTTCGTTATTTTTTCGTAAAAAGGGATGGCTTCCATGTTGGAAATGACGATATCTGCTTCTAGTGTCGTGCCATCTTTAAGATGTACATGGGATAAATGGTTACCGTGTTTGGTGACGTTGAGAACCTCGGCTTGGTATTTAATTTGAATTTGTGGCAATGTATCGATGAGTTTTTTCAAACCTCTAGAAATATTAAACATCCCATCTTTGACGTACCATAAGTCAAACTTCCATTGAATATAAGGAAGTAAGTTCATTAAAGCCGGTGCATCATAGGGGGAAGAGCCTACGTATTTGATAAAGTAGTTTAATATATCAATCATATAAGGGTTTTTAATATAACGACGTACTCCTTGATCCATCGTGGAAAAATAATCCATTTTCAAAAACAGTTTTAACGAAGGTTTTTTCTTGATCACCGCGGCGGTATTTTCGAGTTGGTTGTCAAAGACAACAAAACTTGCTAGTTCATAAATTTGCTCAGTATACGCGTAAAAACGTTTTAAATCCTCCACATCCATCGGGGATAAGGATTGGTTGACGAGCATGTGGTCGATCTTATGGGTTAAATCAATGACCGTGCCATCTTCAAAGAAATTTCGCCAATGCGGACGAACGGGTTCGATGGGGATATAATCGTGCATCGCTTTGCCGTGCATCAGGAAAAGACGTTCAAACAAATGCGGCATCGTTAAAATGGAGGGACCTAAATCAAAAGAAAAGCCTTGGGTTTCTTTTAAATTTAGTTTCCCTCCTAAATGGTTATTTTTCTCTAAGAGAATAATTTCAAATTGGGGGTGCGCGGCTAAAGATATGGCAGCAGACATTCCGCCTAAACCGGCCCCAACGATGACAACTTTGGTTTTCTTCATAGGTTTATTATACCGAGAAACATTCAAGTGATGCGCGAAACCCCCTTGCGATTTATACTAAGAATCATGAATATTGGCACACTTGAACAATGGTATCAAGATCATCAACGTGATCTCCCCTTTCGTCATACGAAGGATCCTTATGCTATTTGGGTGAGTGAAGTCATGTTACAGCAAACACAAATGGAGACGGTATTACCGTATTATGCTCGGTTTATGAGGCGTTTTCCGAATGTAGAATCTCTGGCGAAAGCAACGTTAGAAGACGTCCTAACGCTTGTTCAAGGCATCGGTTATTATCGACGATTTAAACTACTCCATCTCGGAGCCCAACATCTCCTTCACGTTCATCAAGGAATTTTTCCAACAACATATGAAGAGGTTCGTTCGATTCCTGGGGTGGGTGTATATACTGCGGGTGCAATCATGAGTATCGCCTTCAATCAACCTTATGCCGCGATGGATGGTAATGTCATTCGGGTCATCACCCGACTTTTAGGAATCGAGGAAAACACGTCCGTCACTAGCACCCGAAAAAAAATTCAATCGATACACCAAAATTTCATAGAACAAGCCACTCCACGTATCTACACCCAAGCCGTCATGGAACTGGGTGCACTTATTTGTAAACCGCAGACCCCCCTTTGTGAAAAGTGTCCATTAAAAACAGAATGTCTCGCGTTAAAAGCGGGATTGATTCACCGCATACCCAACAGTGATAAAGTTGTAAAAATCAAACAAAGAAAGTTTGTCACCTTCATCATTTGGCGGGATGATCATCTTGCCTTCATCCCTTCCAAAAATGCGCTTCTGGAAGGGATGTATTTGTTGCCCCAAGTTGAACGTGAACGAAAACAAGACGAAACATTGATTGATACATTCTTTCATGTATTTTCGCATCAAAGATGGACGATGGATGTCGTAGAGGTTGACGATTTTGAGGATCAGGACATTCAATGGATTCACCGCGATAAAGTCGATTCAATTCCGATTCCACAAGCCCACAAAAAAATTGTTAAAACCATTTTGTTAGCCAAGAAAAGCGTATAATAATTGTTGAGGTAAAACGATGAAACTTTACGATTTTTCCGTGCAAAACCACTTAGGACAACACATTTCTTTAGATAAATACAAAGAGAAAGTTGTTTTAATCGTGAACACAGCCATTCATTGTGGATTAGCTCCGCAATACGAAGGGTTAGAAAAACTTTTTCAAACCTATCATGAAAAGGGCTTAGAAGTTCTTGATTTTCCTTGCAACCAATTTGGGAATCAATCGCCAGAAAGCGATGAAGAAACTGCGCAAATTTGTGAAGTAAAATTGAAAAATTCTTTCAAACCCTTTGGAAAATTAAATGTGAATGGTCCGGATACCCATCCTCTTTATCGTTGGTTAAAAAAAGGGAAAGCCGGACTCTTAGGTGCGGATATTAAGTGGAATTTTACGAAGTTTTTAGTGGATCGACAAGGGCGCATCGTCAAACGCTTTAGTCCTGTCTTCCAACCTGCACAAATGACATCCTACATTGAAAAGCTTTTGTAAATTATGTTAGTCATCTCCAACGCGACTAAATCCTATGATGGAAAAAAACAAGCGATACAAAGCATTGATTTAACACTCCAACCGGGTGATATGCTCGGTTTTGTGGGCCACAACGGTGCGGGAAAAACAACACTAATTAAAGCCATTGCTGGTATCCACGAATTGAACCAAGGAACCATCACCCTCTTTGGTTATGATGTGGCAAAAGACCCATTAAAGGTAAAACAACAAATAGCCTATATCCCCGACCACCCTGATCTGTATGAATCATTATCAGGTCAACAATTTATTCACTTTATCGCCGACGTTTATGGCGTTCCTGCTGACCATCGTGTTCAACGAATTCAGGAATTGGGCCAACGTTTTGATATGGAAATCGCTCTAAAACAACCGATTCAAACGTATTCTCATGGGATGAAGCAAAAAGCAGCCTTGATTGCGGCGTTGATTCACCAACCGAAACTCCTTTTATTGGATGAGCCATTTGTGGGTCTTGATCCCAAAGCGGCCTTCACACTCAAAGAAATGTTTAAAGAACTGACACAGCAAGGCAGCATGATTTTATTTTCGAGCCATGTCCTTGAAGTCGTTGAAAAAATTACCAATCGAATTGCGATTATTAAACAAGGAAAAATCATCGCTCAAGGGGAAACAAAGACCATCGTGAAAGATAAGAACCTCGAAGCGTTATTTTTGGAAAGTTTATAATGTATTGGCGCTTATTAGGTGTCTTTTTAAAAGAACGATTTGGTATTCAACGTCTTTTTGGTCGCTCGATTTCTCAGTCGACCGTAAAAAAATTTTTGATGATCGGTCTCTTGATATATGCGCTTGGCGTAACCTTTTTTTCATTAGGATTTTTACATTATGAACTCGCCTTAGTTTTGCAAACCTCCAATGATTTTACGCCCTTGTTACAGCAGGTTTCTTCTTATGTCATCGGCATTGCCTTTTTATTTAGTTTTTTCCAAGCGAGAGGCTCTCTATTTGCCTACAAAGATTTTGATTTTCTTGGATCATTACCGATTAAGAAAGTCACGTTAACATTTGCAAAATGGTCTGTGATGTATGTATTCATCATGGTCTTTAGTCTGGTTCTTAGTGTCCCTATACTCTTTGTGTATGGTCTTTTTGCATCGGTTCCGTGGAGTGGTTGGGTCTTTGGAATCCTATCACTTTTGATGTTACCCCTGCCATGGATGCTAGCAGGAACACTTATTTCTATGGGAATATATCGCCTTGTTTCTCGTTTTCTGAATCCCAAAGTTTTGCAGTCCATTTTAATGATTTTATTTCTCCTCGTCTTTACATTTTTTCAGTATCAACAGACGCAAGGATTGAATAACAATTTGACAACTAATCCACTTTTTGAATGGTACGTCCCTGAACAATGGGTGATTGGGGCATTTCAAAACCAAACCGTTCCCTTTCTACTACTTTTTGTGACCCATGGGGGTGTGATGGTGACTGTTTTAGTTCTTATTAGTCCCTGGTTATATCGTTTAAACCAAACTCAAAACAATCAACGGTTTCAACTAGCAAAAGCAATTGACTATCAACCCCTTTCCTTGTGGCGTCATTTATTGGGAATGGAATGGCAACGATTTATTCATTCTCCGATATATATTCTGAATACGGGTTTCGGGGTTTTAATGTTATTACTAGCGTCGACCGCTTTACTCTTTATCCCCGATATTCCGATGATTATTCAAGCGATTCAAATAGAGATTCCTATTCCGGTTGAAAGTCTTTGGTTTGCCATTGTTGGGTTTACAATGGCTACAGTGTATACGCCTGCGGTAAGTTTATCGTTAGAAGGAAAAAATATTAATACGATAAAAAGTTTACCGTTATCCATTATGACCTTATCGATTGGGAAAATTCTCTTTAACCTTCTCATTACATTTCCCGTTTTAGTCATCAGTCACCTTATATTCATGGTTGTCTTCCTTGTGCCTTTTTTGGAAGGTTTAATGAGCTTCATGCTTCTTGCGGTTTTCGTGATATGTTTAAGTACGTTTTATTTTTGGATTAATCTATTATTCCCTCGGTTCGATTTTCAACAAGATGTTGAGGTGGTTAAACAAAGTCTTGCTGCTTTAATTGGTGTCTTTGGTGGTATAGGTTGGACGGTAATCCTCGTCATCTCCTATACAGAATGGTTAAGTGCTTGGCCATCCTTTCAACGACATCTTTTTCTTATTGGGGTCTTTGTGAGCGCGACATTGGCGATGCTTTTTGCCATTAAAAAATGGGCACCACGTTTATTTCGTGGTTTTTCGGTATAAAATAAAGTAATGAAAAATTGGATTATTCTCCATCATGATGTTGAAGAAGCACTTCGTCATCATCGCCCAGTCGTCGCCTTAGAATCGACGATTATTACGCACGGGCTTCCGTATCCTGAAAATCTAACGATGGCGCGCAACGTTGAACGTATTGTTCGTGATCAAGGAGCGGTTCCGGCCACGATTGCCTTCTTAAAGGGCATGATTCATGTTGGCCTGACGGATCAACAACTCGAAGTACTTGCCCAAGAAAAAAATGTGGAAAAAGTTTCGCGCCGAGATGTGTCAACGGTACTTTCCCAAAAACGTTCTGGTGGTACGACTGTGGCCACAACGATGTGGATTGCCCACAAGGTTGGCATTCGCGTCTTTGCGACAGGCGGCATTGGGGGCGTGCATCGCGGTGCTGAACAAACGATGGATATTTCAAGTGATTTAGAGGAATTTACCCGGTCACCGATTGCGGTTGTTTCGGCAGGAGCCAAAGCCATCTTAGATTTACCCAAAACACTGGAATATCTTGAAACCAAGGGAGTTCCTGTGATTGGATACCAAACCAAGGTCTTTCCCGCCTTTTACTATTCGGACTCAGGAATTGTGTTAAAAAGTTCTGTTCAATCCGTGGAAGAACTCGCAAGGACGGTAGCCATTCAATCGCACATTGATACAAGCACGGGTGTTTTAGTCGCGAATCCGATTCCGAAGGAGCATGCTCTCCCCAAAGAAGACGTCGAAAAACTCATTCAACAAGCGATTCATGAAGCAAACGAACAAAATATATCGGGTTATCAACTCACACCCTTTTTATTAGGCCGCTTAAAAACGCTTTCTCACGGAGAGTCGGTAGAGAGTAACCTTGCCTTAGTTTTTAATAACGCCAAAGTCGCCAGTCAACTTGCGGTTGCCTTAAGCAAGATGACGATTTAATTCTTGAATTAACTTCTTTAAGTCAGTCTCATCAAAGGTGTAATGCGCATTACAAAAATTGCAATGGACATCGGCACCATGTTGTTCGGCGATCATCGATTCGAGTTCCTTTTGACCAAGTAACATGAGGGTTTCTTCGGTACGATTTAATGAACACGTGCATTGAAAGTGAACATGTCGAGATTCAAGCGGTTCAAAATGGGCATCGCCCGTGATTTTTTGTGCGAGGGATAATAAATCATGATCATCTTTCAATAATTGTGTAATGGTTGGTACATTGGGGAGGTGTTTTTCTAAGGTTTCTAAGGTTGATTCTTGAACACCAGGTAATGCTTGAACAAGAAACCCACCTGCTTCGAGTATGCTTTCATCAGGATGAACAAGAACCCCAAGTCCCATCGCGGAAGGAATTTGTTCCGATGTGACAAGATAATGTGTAAAATCCTCTGCAATTTCTCCGGAAACAAACGGTGTTTGGCCGGTAAAGTTTAAATCATTTTCCGTATGTTTTACCACCGTTAATAAACCTTGGGTTCCGATGGCACCAGAAACATCAAGCTTACCGTTTGCTTTGGGAGGAAGATGAACCTGGGGTTGGGAAACATAACCACGAACGGTTCCCTTTGCTGTAGCATCAACCACAATTTCTTGGATGGGTCCATTTCCCGATAAACGAATCGTGTATTTTTCTTCACCTTTCAGTGAGCTTGCGAGCAACAAACCGGCACTTAGGGATCGACCTAATGCCGCAGATGCCGTGGGTTTGGTTCCGTGTTTGGATGTGACTTCTTGAACAATGTCACGGGAATCCAGCACAACAACCCGACATTGCCGACCATAGGCAAGACCAATTAACATATTCTTTTTCATGATTAAAATTGTATAAAATACAATCGCGAAATAGCGTTAAAATGCTTTCAAAGTTTTGGAAGCATAGGCTGCTAGGGTCGTAAGTAACATCCCGATGGCCACGATAAAATAAAACAAAGCGAGATTAAGATGTTCAATCATCACCCCTGCTAACGCAGTTGAAAAAGGAATAACACCTTGAGCTAGTAAATTTATAATGGCATTAACGCGTCCTAATTTATCTTTGGGAACATACCGTTGTAAAGCGACACCAATTGGCGTATTAATAGAAGTGATCACCAATCCAATGATAACAGACACAACCATCAATAAAAGATACATCGGCCAAAAACTGAGCCAGTTTTCGGTATAGGATAAAACGATGATGCCTAATAAAGAAATACCCATCGAAAATCCAAGTAAACCTCTTCGCAAGGGTTGATAAACTTTTGGAGGGGAAGCACGACCCGAGAGATAAATCGCCATGACGATACTACCCACGGAAAAAGCCAGACCGACAAAAGAGTAATAAATAGGATCGGTTTGAACAATTTGATTAAAAAAGTACGGTTGAGCAACCCCAAATAACGGTGACGCAAACATATTTACTGTTAAAACAACTAAAACAAATGCGAACATCCCTTGCGTTTGAAGGATAAAACGAAAACCATCAGCAAATTCTTTGAGGGCGAGAGACAACGTTAACTTTTGACTATTTTTTTCATGACTTTGTGTGCGAATAAACATCTCAGAGATTGCAGAAGCAATATAACTAACACTCGTAAGGATAAAGATGAAACCAATACCAAGTGCTCCGTATAAAACCCCGGCACTTAACGCGCCAACGATGGAAATAAAGGCTTGTTGCCCCGCGTGTAAACTATTCGCTTTTTGCAGTTCATCATCGTTGACCAAATAGGGAACGGAGGCGGTCACGGCCGGTGCGAACAGAGCACCATTTGCCGAAAAGATAAATGCGGTGATGTATAAAACCACTAATTGATGAGAAGGTAAATTCATATCGATTGAAAATGAGCCGAAGGTCCATTGAGGTTTGAGTAAGATAAATAATCCTGCGAGCAGAATTGAGATACCGCGAATAAAGTCAGTCATGTAAATAATCTTTATCCGGTCAAGGCGGTCAACCAAAACACCTGCTAAGGGGGTAAGAATCACATAAACGATACCGCCAAACGCCATATAATATCCTGCTTGCGCAGCTGAATTTGTCAACGATAAGATGTACCAACCAATGGCAAACGAATAGAGATGATGGCCAATATCACTAACGAGGCGCCCGAAGAACAATAAGGCAAAATCGCGATTAATCAGGAATGGTTTATTCATACGATTATCAATATACGTTTTTAACTTAAAATAGAAAGAGAATGATTGTTGAAATTTTACATTACAATGACCGAGGATTTCGTATGATTAAAAAGAGGTATTAAAATGGATAATGCATATTTTTTAATTAAGCATCCGCTCATCGATCATAAAATGACGATTCTTCGAGAAAAAGACACTGCGAATAATTATTTTAGAACACTCGTCAAAGAGATTACGACCTTAATGATGTTTCAAGCAACCCATCATCTAGAACTGCAAAAAAAAGGGATTGTGACGCCTGTAGAAGGCATGGTGGGACACACCCTTGCAACCGATGTGATGGTCATACCCATTTTAAGAGCAGGTTTAGGAATGTTAGATGCGTTTACGGATATGATTCCTTCGGCAGGCGTTGGTCACATTGGTCTGGCTAGGAACGAAGAAACCCTTCAACCGAAAGCGTATATTGTGAAATTACCAAAAATAAACCCTGAAACCCAAGTATTCATCTTAGACCCCATGTTAGCAACAGGTGGATCGTTGAATTATGCCATTGATAAAGTGAAGGAAAAAGGGGCAAAAAACATTATTTATCTAGGTTTGGTGGGTGTTTTAGAAGGCATACAAGCGGTCCATGAAAAACACCCCGATGTCAAAATATTTTTGGCCGCACTTGATCGCGGTCTTAATCAACATGGCTTTATTGTTCCAGGCTTAGGAGATTGTGGCGATCGTTTATACGGTAAAGAAGACTAATAATCTAAGGCACAGGCAACGTTAAAGTTTTCATTTTTTAATCGTTGATAACCCGGCAAATAACTTAAATTAATTAAAAAGACAAAGCTTAGGACATTGCCTCCAAGGCGTTGAACAAGCTTAGCAATCGAAAGCGAGGTCCCTCCTGTCGCTAAAACATCATCGAGAATGACAACTTTTTGACCAGGAAGAATAGCATCTTCGTGCATAAATAATTGGGTTGTACCGTATTCTAAAACGACACCTTCTTGGATGGCAGGACGAGGTAATTTACCGGCTTTGCGAACAAGAACAAAAGGAATTTTAAGTTGGGCAGCGACAGCGCCACCAAAAATAAACCCTCGTGCCTCTGGAGAGACAATCACGTCAGGCTTTATGGCACTAACAAGGTTAGCGAGCGCATCAATGGAAGCACGAAAAGCCTCACCATTTCCTAAAAGTGGGGTGACATCTTTAAAGGAGACACCTTCAATTGGCCAATTGGGAACTTCAGCGATAAATTTCTTTAAATCCATTAGTCTTCATTCCTCCAGGGATAATCTTTTGCATTCATCGTAATAATTTCTTTTTTTAGAACACCGATGTAAGGAACATTGCGATATTTTTCTTGGAAATCTAATCCATATCCGACTAAAAAGAGTGGTTTGACCGTCGTTCCAACATAATCGACTTCAAGACGCGTTTTTCGTCCAGAAGGTTTATCAAGCAGTGTGACCAATTTCACAGAATTAGCACCTTCAGATATGACTTTTTGTTTAATCTTTTTCAAGGTTAAACCCGAATCAATAATATCTTCTACGATAATGACATCCTTTCCTTTTAAGCTCATTCTTGGCCAGAGGTATATTTCCACCCAATCCGTAGTGGCGGTTCCGCCGTGGTAACTACTGGCCGCAATAAATTCAACATCACAATAAAAGTTTAGATGTTTGGTGAGATCGGATAAAAAGGGATAAACACCCTTCAAGACAGCGAGGATAACAGGACATTTATTGCGATAGTCGTTGTTAAGTTGATCGGCTAGCTTTAGGATGTGTTGGGAAATGTCTTCTTCGGTTAAGACAACGGACTCGAAATCAGGATGCAGTGGGGAATTCATAACGCGTAATCACCATACCTTTCGTCGTGAAGCATTTCCATTGTTTGTGTTTTTAATAAAACAATGATTAACTCATTATAAAAGATTCACTATCAAACTTAAAGTTAAGGACAACTCAACAAATAAGAGATAAAAACTATCGTTATGGTTGAGGCAATCATAAAAACTCAACTAAATATCGCTACAATTATGAATGGGTAAGCGCCATACTAAGTGTAGAAAAGGAGACGAATGATGAAAGAAAGTTTTGGAAAGCGATTGGCGGGTTTACGTAAAAGTCGAAAATGGACACAAGAAGATGTGGCAACGAAATTAAATGTATCTGCCCAAGCAGTCAGTAAATGGGAAAATGATAGCTCGATGCCTGATTTGGAAATGTTAGTCGCACTTGCAGACATATATCAAACTACAACCGATGAATTGTTAGGTAAGGTTCCTGCCTCTGTTGTCACGGTCTCACCTGAAAACAAAAGGGATTTAAATAAACTTGTTTTCCGTATTAATATTCGGTCCACAGACGGTGACAAAGTGAAAGTCAATTTACCGTTTCCACTTGTGATGATTGCATTAGAAACAGGATTTACACCAAAAGTTGACGGCCGTGATGTTCTAAAGGATATCGATTTTAAGAAGATCATTGAAATGGTTGAACAAGGTATCATCGGAAAAATTGTTGAAATTGAATCTAAGGAAGGCGACATCGTCGAAATCGTGGTTGAATAATGCGCATTCTTGTTCGTGAAGAAGAAAAAACGATTGTCAATATTTGGGTTCCGTCTGGCCCGGCGATGTTGCGATTTATTTTGAGGTTTGCTCCGATTGACAATGGGAGAAAGTTGTCGAAGGATTTACGGGATCGTCTTATTGAAACATACAAAAAAATACGCAAATACCATAAAAATCTTGTCATCGCTGATATCACTTCAAAAGATGGAACCAAGGTTTTTATTAAACTTTAGCGCTTCTACAAAAACATTGTTCTACATGATCGTTGACAACACCAATGGCTTGTAAATGCGCATAGACAATCACTGGACCGATAAATTTCATCCCGCGTTTTCTTAAGTCTTGACTGATTATTTCAGATAGCAAATTACGCGCGGGAAGGTCTTTCAGGGT
The DNA here is from genome assembly GCA_030834445.1 of Bacillota bacterium. Classification (GTDB taxonomy): domain Bacteria; phylum Bacillota_I; class Bacilli_A; order RFN20; family CAG-826; genus UBA970. The sequence goes on along the minus strand of JAURFC010000002.1, from coordinate 114,788 downwards.
CTTAGGATGATGATCTATTATCTTTCCTTCAGTAAAGTGCCAAATGTATCGATCGAATGATCCCCATTCTTTTTGAATCATCAAAAATATTTTCGCGTTTTCAATGGCACTTACAATCTTTAATCGCGAACGAATAATGTTAGGGTTTTCTAAAAGTTGTTTCACTTCCTTATCGGTATATTTGGCAATTTTTTGCGCATCAAAATCCGCAAATGCATTTCGAAAACCTTCACGTCGATTTAAAATGGTTTCCCAACTTAGTCCTGCCTGAAAGCTTTCAAGCATCAGAAATTCAAAGTGTTTTTGTTCATCATGAAGAGGTCTTCCCCATTCCTCGTCGTGATAACGAATCGAACGAGGATTCTTTAGATTGACCCAACCACAACGAATCTTTGAATCCATCTTAATAAAGGAATGGAATGATGCGGTAGCGCGATTTTTTCCATGCTTTGTAATGAGGTAGTATTTTTTCTAACGCGTTTTCTTCAATTCGAATACGTATGAGTAGGCCAAATAAATTAAGAGGTGAAAAGACGAACACTGCGATCCAATTTCCCGCATACAAAGGAAACGCGATCACGAGTAAAAATAATCCCAAGTAAAGGGGATGTCTTAAATAGGTATAGGGTCCTTTTGAGACAAGATTCATCGTACTTTCCACCGCAACATGACGGGTAAAAGCCCCGCCTAACAACATCGACGCGTGATAACGAAGGTATAAACCAAGAATATAAAAGATGATTCCGCTAATTTGAAACCAAGGATAAAGGGAAGTTTCAGCCATCCGGCCAATCCCCTCACGGTTTAGTACAATCGTACTCAGGATGGTGATTCCGATGACTGCGGTAAGACCATAAAAAGAAAAAGGGTCATTAAATTGACCTTTTCTTTTACGATTTCGAAAGACAATGAATTCAAAAAGCCATAACCCATTCGCGAGATAGAATACAAGATTAAGTCCATCGAGCGATTGAAGATGTTCCATGAATTAGCTAAATAGAATGGAGAGATTGATGCCTCCATAGTTGGCTGCTTCCGAAACAAAGTTAATCGTAAAGTTCATCGCCGGTTTACTACCTTGATTCCAGGCATAATTGGCATTGCGGTTTTGTCGGAAAATATTACCGGGTCGATAAACATCCGCCGCCCACATCCAACCCACGGGACTTCCATTGTAAAGGGAGTTATTGCCATCGGCTTCGATGTATTTGATAAGCTTGTAGGTCGTGTCTGTATTGTTATTGACGTACATGGTTGGATAATTTTGAGAATTGTTAAATCCGAGTCGGGCATCGACGTGATATAAGACGAGACCGGGTTGACCATCAAAATAAAAGTCATTATGACCGGTATAAAAACCAGTCGGCGTGTAATACATCGCGACCAAAAATTCATCGAATAAGGTTCCGTTCCATTGATTGGTAATGATGAGCGCTTGACCCGAAGAAATATAAGGGAGAAGCGTGGTACTCATGGAGGTGTTTACAACCAGTGGATCAATCCATCCTAAGATCATTTTGGACCACGGATTATGATCACCTGCGTTATAGTCCATCATGTCTGCACCACCAAGTCCGTGTTCATTATTAGAACCATCACCTTCAGCGTAATCATAATAATCCTCTAAGCCGAGCATATGCCCCGTTTCATGAATGAACGTGACGGAATCAATTGTGTTGTTGTAGTAAACAAATTCATAAGGCATCCAAATATAACTTGTAGGACGAATACCATCATAAGTACTTGAACCAAAATAAGAGTATAAATAAGCCCACCAAAAGGATGCCCATGCGCCGGCAGGGTGGTTGTAAATCATGTAAATGCCATCGAGATAGCCATCACTATTGTAATCAAAATCACTAAAATCAATGGTGCCATTATAAAAATTCATGATTTCATCGATGATGACTGTGTTGGGGTCGGCATTTGTTAGATTTTCATAATAACTGGATTGAAATTGCGTACGGAAAGGATCTAAAACAACCCCTTCAAGATCAAGTTTGTTAAACGATGAGGTTTTATAAAAACTATTTAAGGATTGAAAGGAACTGCTCCCCGCTCCATTAAATGCGGTATTGATATTTGCTTTAACACTGGAAGCATTTGCGTAAATGTAATCGGGGAACTCCACAGGAACGACAAGAACTTTCGGATTGCCGATGGAAGGAATACTCCAAAAATCTGCTAAATCTTGAACATATTGTAAGTTAGTAGGAACAAATGGAGCTGCGTTATTCGTTTCTGAACTAGAAGGTAACGAAGAGGAAGAAGGTGTGGTGCTACTTTCTGTGGTGCTCGAAGCAACAGAAGTTGAGCTCACTACCGAGGTTGCTTCTGAAGTTGTTTCTGACGTGACCGAAGAATCAGGAACGCTAATCGAAGGGAAGGTAATGCCATCACATGCAGCCAAGACGAGAATAAGTGGGGTTACCAACGAATGTATTTTGTTCATAAAAATCCTTTCTAACGATGTGCAAAGCGACTTGCCGCCGCCGCAGCAATCGCACCAACCATGTCATCAAGGAAGGTGTGACAGATGCCTGGTTTTTTGCCATCTTCATTGAGTTTTCCAACAATACCATATTTGGTTTTGTCGATGAAACCAAAGTTGGTCATCGCAATTGAACCGTAGAGATTACAAATGCCATAGGCGAGTACTTCATCCATTCCATAAAGTCCCTCATCCATTTGAACAATTTTCTCAAGCTCTTTATTGGAAAAACGATCTTGTTCGGCTAGAACATCGAGTTCAATCGCGGTCATCAAAGCGTGCCAAACTTCGCGTTTGTCTAACACTTTTAAAACCGATTCTTCTAGATCTTTATGTTGGAGATTTTGATGATAAGGTTTTTGTAAATAATAAACACAATCAACAATATCGGATAGGGTGACGCCGCGTTTTTCGAGCATCGCTAATGCTTTTTCTGTAAAGGGGTTCATACGTACACTATACCAAATTGTTACTCCTCGTGATGATTCGCCATCGAATGAAATAACTTCTTGGCTTTTCTTTGCCAACGTAAACCACGCCAACGTAACCATAAGTTAAGACCACGAATCGCTTCATCTAAGGCAAGTGCAATCCAAATGCCAATCACGCCTAAACCAAGAAAGTCCCCAAAGAATAAGGCGAGTGGTAACACGATAATCCATTGAATAAATATGATTGAAAGAAGGGGATAGCGTACATCGCCACTCGCTTTAATGGCCCGGTTAACCACCAGGTTGAAAACGCGTCCCAATTCCAATAAAACGTCAGCCATTGCAATGTAAATCAAATATTCAATGACTTGAGGGTTTGAGGTATACCACGTGGCAATCACACTCATACCGAAGGCTAATAAGGCGGATGGAATCATCGTTGAGAGAAATGCGATTTTTACCGAATAACGAATCGTGCTTTGGGCTTCGATATAGTTTTCTTCGCCCAGCAATTGTCCGACACGAATAGCCCCAGAGTTCGCAAATGCGGAGGCGATAAAAAAGGTAAACATGGCAAGGGAATCAAAGTAGGCTTTCGCAATAATCGCCTCGGTACCATAACTTGCAATCAATCGGGTAATCAAAATCATGAAAAGACTGTAACTTAAATTTTCTAACGTTGCAGGGGCACCAACTTTAAAAATCAGGCCAGTAATGGTTTGTTTGAATGGATTTTTCTTGGGAAAAACAAAACGAAGTTTTAACTCTTTGTGAATAAAAAGCGCGAGGGAGAAAAAGTAAACAAAACGACCGAGAATGATGCCAAAAGCGGCTCCGAATACCCCCAGGGAAGGAATGCCAAGCCAAGGCACCCCAAAAATAAATATTGCCGATCCTAAAAGAATGGTTATGTCACACAGAAATAAGGCGTAAAACGCTTGTAATGTTTTCCCATTAGCGTACAAGGTTTGGTTAAAGACAAGAAAAATGGCATTGAGAACGAAGAAGGGGGCCAACCAAAGACCATATTCTTCAGCATACGCCTGGACATCGGCATCGAGTTGGTAAAACGAGAATATATCGCGATAAAAAAGAAAGAAAAGCACAGTTCCGACAAGTGAGAAAAGTAGCGCGAAAAACAAGGCATTCGAAAAAATAGATTGCATCTTGGTTTTATTTTTGTTGCCTGCAGATTGAGCCATTAAAATGCCGGTTCCCATCGAAACGATTGCAAAAAACAAGAAGATAGTATTGTTGACTTGACCCGCAATGGCAACGCCTGCGGCGACACGGTCAGAATAATTTGATAACATCCAAACGACTAAATTACTGACGATAATAACAAAAGTCACTTCCAGGATGAGGGGAAGCGACAGTTTAAGAAAGCGAGTCGATTGAATACGTGTGAGATTTGGAACCATAAGGAACCAAATAAGATTGTATACTTATTTTTTTGTTTTTAAAGAAGATTATTGAACGTCAATGAGTTCGTATTCATCCTTGTTGATGAGGATGGCAAGCGGACGACTTTCGGCAAATGATTCCATTGTCAATTGGGCAAAAACATCGATAACGGTTAAGGATTCAATGGTCATGTCTTCCCAAACCCAACCGTCTTCGTCTGCATTGGGGTTTTCTGGATCATAGTCCACAATCATGGATGAAGTAAAGGTATCATTTATTTCCACGTCAATGTCCACTAATAACGCAGTTAGTTGACTCGTTAATAAGTTGAGGGATAACGAGAAGATCATCTTGTTGATTGTGACCATGGCAATCGTATCTTCGATGACCATTTCTAAGAAGGCACTTTCTTCGGAGGTTAAGGTGATATTTTCAGTTCCTTCTAAGAACATATCGCGAACCATTTGATTGAAATCTTCTTGGGTAATTTCATAAGCGATATTCAAGAAAGTTCCAGAAATGGTCGCTTCTAAACCAGGAATGGTATCCACGAAGGGCAACCAATCATTGATGAATGCTTCTTGATCTTCGCTAGTCATTTCTTGGGGCGATAAGCCAAGCTCCGCAGGCGTTTCTACCGGGAACTTTAATTTATATTGGGGAAGTTGTCCCATGGCTAGTGAACTTAATAAGTCTTCTGCACCCGACAAATCAATATAGGCCATTCCCTCATCGTAATAGGCAGCGAGGACTTGATCGGCGAAAGAAACGTCTTGGGTCATCGATTGGCCCATCATGGACATCGATTGGAGCATACGAAGTTCGTTAATGTTCACCTCTAAAAGAGCTTGAGGTGTACTGCCGAGTAAATCGTTAGTTTCAAGCGTGGCATCAATGTCAAAGGAAAACAAGGAGGTCATGATTGACTGTGTGGTCGCAGTCGTTTCCCGACTCGATTGACGGAAGGAACCGTTCGTTTCAAAGCGCGTCTCTGTGGCCATATCATGGGCAGTGGCCATTTTCATCATCGTATCGAGTAACATCCGATTCGGATTACTGAGCGCTTCGTCAATCGTTTCTTGGGGCAAAGGGGAACTTGATGTAACGGGTGTATCGCAGGCTGCAAGGGCGAAGAGTGCAAGTGTTGTTAAAAAAATGGATTTTTTCATATTTTTTCCTCGCCTATATTATCGCATATTTTTCTACATCTGCTTCATGAGTTCAAACCCCTATTTTGTAAAGAATTAAGGTAAAATAAATACCATGAAAGCAAAAGGGCAAGGAAAAGCGCACGCGAAGGTCATCGTCATTGGTGAGCACGCTGTTGTCTATGGCCATCCAGGCATTGCCATTCCATTTATTCCATTAACAGTTCAAGTTGAAGTGGAAATGGCACAACAAGATCATCTAACGGCGCCTTTTTTTAAAGGTTTTATGGAACAGCTCCCTGATGAGTTGTTATTTTTATTGGCCCAGGTGAATGCGTTGCGAGAAGTATTAAAATTTCCCCAGGTTCATGTTCAAATCCATAACGATATCCCAACCTCGGCGGGATTAGGGAGTAGTGCTGCGTTTGCAAGTGCAATTACGATGGCTCTCTATGATTGGATGGAGGTCCCCCTTTCACCGGGAGAACGCTTTGAATGGACCCAAAAAAGTGAAAAAATGGTGCATGGAAATCCATCGGGAATTGATGCGTTGATGGTACAATCGATGACCCCTTTTTGGTTTGCGAAGGGAAAACAACCCAAGTCGATCTCCATGAATCTAAAAGGATCATTCGTCATTATCGATTCGGGTGTGGCCGGAAAGACGAAACAAGCGGTTGCCAATGTCGCCGGTTTATACATGAAAAATATCGCACAAGTTCACTTGGAATCCATTGGACTTATGGTTCCTCTATTAGAAGAGGCTATTATGCAAAATGATGAAAATGATCTTGCTCGTTTAATGAATCAAACGCATTATCATCTCAAAGAATTAAACCTTTCTCATGAGAAAGTGGAATGGATTATCGAAGAAAGTTTGAAGCGGGGAGCAACAGGGGCCAAAATCACCGGGGGAGGACTAGGGGGCTCGGTCCTACTTTATGTTCCCGTAATAAACGATGCAAAAGCGATTCAATCGTATTTTGAATCGCATCATTTGAAGGTTTGGGTGATGTAACATGAATCAAGTCATTCGTGTCCGAAGTCCCATTAACATTGCGCTCATAAAATATTGGGGTAAAGCGGATGAAAAACGCGTATTACCAACGACAACCTCGTTATCGTTAACCCTGTCTGATTTATGGACGGAGACAGCAATTTCTCCTAGTGAAAGAACAATTTTCACTCTTAATAATCAACCGATGAAAGCGGATGAAATACAACGATTAAAACCGGTATTATCGCACTTTCCCAACACCTCATTTTCCTTGGAAACATTCAATAATTTTCCGACAGCAGCCGGCCTCGCTTCTTCTGCCTCGGGAGTTGCCGCCTTAACGGTCGCCCTTGATCGCTTTTTCAAAACTGGTTATTCTTTCGATCAACTTGTCGAAATTACACGAGTTGGTTCGGGATCTGCCGTCCGAAGTTTAGTCGATGGTTTCGCACTTTGGCATCAAGATGGGCATGTTTCATCGCTCCCAAATCCCTTTTCTGATTGGCGTATGCTCATTGTGGTCGTTTCTAAAAAGAAGAAAGCAATCTCGAGCCGAGATGCTATGAAAATCACGCAACAAACCGCACCAAGTTATCCGAGATGGATCCAACAATCCAATGTGGATTTAAAAGAAATGCTCGGAGCGATTCAAGAAAAAGATTTCCATGCGGTAGGTCAAATCATGGAACGCAATAGTGAAGCCCTTCATGCAGTTATGAAAGATAGTCAACCGTCCATTATTTATCAACAATCGTCATCCTTGGTGATTTTAGCGTTTATCAAATCGTTACGAAAAACTATTCCCTTTTTATATACCACGATGGACGCAGGGCCGAATGTGAAAATTCTTGTCCAAGCTCAAAACGTAGAACATGTTCAACGTTTGCTCGAACAAACGTTCTCCTGTACCACTATGGTCTCACAAATAGGAGGAAAAGCCGATGAAATCTAGTGCGCGTTATTTTGCACCTGGAAAACTCTTTATTGCCGGTGAATATGCGGTTTTAAAGCCGGAGGGAAAAGCGATTCTTGTTCCCGTTAAAAAAGGCATTCGTGTTCAAGCCGCATTTCGCAAACGGTTTCGCATTCGTAATGCGCAACGACCGAAAGAAAACCAATCATTTTCATCGACCTCCGAAATTATAAATCCACGGGTCCGTTTGGCTGTGGAGGTAAGTCGCCTTTATCTTGAATCCCAAGGTCATCCATGGCAGCCTTTTTCCCTCATCATTCAATCAAACATTTCATCCCAAGATATGAAGTATGGTTTGGGAAGTAGTGGGGCCGTCATTGTCGCCACCATCGGTGCGATTTTATCACTTTTTTCGCTTGAGTTTGATGCATTAACGTTATTCAAATTAGCGGTCAAAGCGAATCATGATGTGATGATGGATAGTTCGTTTGCGGATTTAGCGATTAGTAGTTTTAAAGTCCCTTTACTTTATTCACGGTTTAACGAAAAAGTCGATATGATGCTTAATACCAATCACATCCCGACCCTTATCCAAAATCATTGGGAAGGATTGGTTATTCAACCGATTCCGATTCCAACGAAGGATTTTGTTGTAATTTTTTCTGGAGTTTCCAGCGATTCAACCCCCTTGATTTCGCAGGTAAAACCGCATTTATCGGAGGAATGGGTGCAGGCATCCAACACTCTCATTGATGCGTGGTTAGTCGATCCTTCTTGTTCACTCACTCTTTTTTCAATGCATTTAAGAGCACTAGCCACACATGCTAATGTGGAAATGTTTACCCCCGAAATTGAACAATTGCTCACTTGGGCGAAAGCCAACTCATGGGACGGTAAATTTTCTGGGGCTGGTGGGGGTGATTGTGTCATTATTCGTATCCCTAAAGCTCGACAAAAAGAAGCTCTCAGAACCATACTACCCCCATATCAAGTGTTAAAAGCTATAATATCCGTATGAACCGTAAAGATGATCATATTCGTTATGCATTAGAACAACCTCAAAAAGAGAGTCCTTTTTCTGTAATACGTCTTTCTTATGAAGCCTTACCTTTATTCAATGTGAGCGACATAAAAACCGACGTTTCCATCTTTGGTCAAACCTTTCCTTACCCCATCTTTATTAATGCGATGACAGGGGGTAGTGAAAACGCAAAAAAAATCAATGAACGTTTAGCAATGCTTGCCAACGCCTTTAACCTTCCTATGGCATTAGGTTCTGCCTCCACGCTTTTTGAAAATCCCGAAATGGTTGAGACATTCTCGATTGTGAAAAAGGTCAACCCTGAAGGGTTTCTAATCGCCAACCTTGGCGCGCATCATCCGATTGAAAATGTCGAAAAAGTGATTCAAATATTAAAACCTAATGCGTTTGAATATCATTTAAACGTCGCCCAAGAATTAGCGATGCCGGAAGGGGATCGCCACTTTATTTCCTGGTCTAAAAACATTCAAGTCGCCGCAAAAACTTTAAAAATACCTTTCATCGTGAAGGAAGTAGGCTTTGGGATGAATGAACATACGATGAAAAGATTACATCAATGGGGTGTTGATTATGTCAATGTGGGCGGTCGAGGAGGCACGAATTTTGCGTGGATTGAAAATCAACGCCGCACTATCCCTTTACAAGGGCTTAATGAAGTAGGATATACAACCCCCGAGAGTCTTTTACGAGGGAAGGCCATAACTCCATTAACCTTAATTGCCAGCGGTGGGATACAAACCCCTATGGAGGTTGTTAAATCACTCGTTTTAGGAGCAAAAATCGTAGGGATGTCTCGTTATTTTTTACGATTAGTGACAGAAAACTCGCATGAAGATGCAGTGGCATTATTACAGACGTTTATCGAAGAAATCAAAGCGATCATGGTGACCCTTAATGTCAATACGATTGATAAACTCCCTGAAGTCGAATATCACCTTGAAGATGGATTATGGATTCGTTAAAGCAAGCCATTGAGCAAAAGCTCATGGCATGGACGGAAACCATTCCATCCTCACTTCTTAAAGTGGCAACCCAATATGCGCTACAAGGAAAAGCAAAGCGTTTTCGGCCTTTAGTTGTTTTGCGCCTCATAGAATCCTACGGTCTTGATCCCTTTCTATATCTTGATATTGCTGTAGCGTTAGAGATGATCCACGTCTACTCGCTTATTCATGATGATTTACCTGCGATGGATGATGATTCCCTTCGACATGGTAGACCCACACTCCATCTTGCATTTGATGAAGCAAATGCCATTCTTGTTGGAGACGGTCTTTTAACCTTAGCCTTTGAAATCATTGCCAAAACAACGTGCATAAACGATGCTCAAAAGGTAAAGGTCATTCAAATCCTTTCGAGTCATGCAGGCTTGTCTGGGATGATTTATGGACAACACCTCGATTTACTATTTGAAAAAAGAACCCCGAATCAAGAGGAACTCCAAGCGATTAGTCGCCACAAAACCGGCATGCTTTTATCGGCCGCATTTCAACTCGGTGCCCTTGTGGGGAACCCTCAAAATGCAGCAATATGGGAAGAAATAGGGCATGATTTAGGACTCCTCTTTCAAATACAAGATGATGTCTTAGAGGCGACGACGTCAAGTGATAAAATGGGCAAATCAAAATCTGATGATCTTCTTGAAAAAGCAACCTTTGTCAAAATTCTTGGCCTTGATGCAAGTCAGCAGAAGATTGCTTCATTAACGACAAAAATAAAAAAAGATATTCAACGAATATCTTTGTCATCATCAACGATTATCGATTTAATTAATACGATTTTGACTCGTCAGTATTAGCAAAATAAATATATTCCGTTTTACCCGAAAAAATACGCTTGAAATATTTTTTGGTGTTTTGTAAAACGACATTTTCTTCTTCAATAAGCTCGTTATGTTCCATTAGGTTTTCTAAATAACCAACCACATTTGGATTCGGAACCACGCGATATTTTAAGTAGACAAAAGGAACAACAAAACTATTTTGAAGTAATAATTCGTGATTTTCACGATGAAGGATCCCATCAATTTGTTGGGGTTGTAAGCCTTGTAACCAATCATGAATTTCGTTTTCACGATATTCAAAAATAACATCTTCAAGGAACATTTCCATTAAAGCTTGGACTTCTTCACAATCTTGTGGGTGTTGGTTTTTATCCATTGAGTTGTACGAGATCGGCAATTCCTTTTTCTATTATAACGTTGAAGTTCGTTTGTGTAACCTCATAGACTTTATAATAATATGTTTTTTCACTTTCAGTTGGATATTGGTAATCCTCATGCATTTTTTTGATTACGTCTTCTGGGAATTGTTTCCACGTTCTTTTTTGATTACGTTCTAAGAGTAACGATAACGGGGGCTTTTCAAAGGCAAAATAAACGATGGGCCATCCGCGAAATCGATTGATGACTGCTCCGCGATTTTCTGGTGTCCGAAGGGTGGCATCCAGACAAACAATTCTACCTTTCTTTAACGCGTCTTCCACGCGTTGGTAGGCAGTTTGCCAAATTTCTTTTTCCCGCTCTGGTTTAAATTCATAACTTCCATAAAGCTCTTGGCGAATATCATCGGTCGAGATTACAAGTAAAGAGGAAATCCCCTTCATGAGCCCGCCTAGGAAGGTGGATTTACCCGTTAATGCTGGACCCGAAATGATGACGAGGATGCCTTTTTTCAACGCATTTAACCTCGTACTAATTTTTCTCGGACATAGTTAGAAAGGCCTTCAATGATCATGACAAAGAAAATGATACCCCATAAGGCAGCTGCCGCGTCCTGCCAACGGAAAGCAGTCATGGCAGAGATAAGAGTAAACCCGATACCACCGGCACCGACTAAACCCAGAACGGTGGCATTTTTAACATTAACTTCAAACCGGTGCATCATCACAGAAATAAACGAAGCGGATAATTGCGGCATGATGCCATATTGAATTTTTTGAAGCGTGGTTGCCCCTTGGGCATCGAGCGCTTCAAGAATCCCTTTGTCAATATCTTCAATGGCTTCGATAAACAATTTTGACGTCATCCCGATGGATAAGACGGCAATGGTAAAGACCCCCGCAAAAGGGCCAGGTCCGGTCACACGGACAAACATAATCCCAAGAATAAAGAAGGGGAAGGTGCGAATGGTTGTCAGCACGGTTGTGCCCACTAAACTCCAACGATCACCGACAATATTGCGTGCGGTTAGGATGGATAAGGGCAATGAAAGAATGGCCCCAAGAATAGTTCCCAAAACGGCAATACCCACCGTTTCAAACATTAAATACCAAATACTATCGACCGCAAAAGATGTTAAAAGGGACCACGTTGGATTAAATAAAGAACGTAAGATGTTTTGGGCAATGATTGCCCCATTTTCAGAAACCCCTTGATAATTCATGACATCCCAACTCCAAAAAGCAACCAGGATTAACGAGGTAAAAAGAATTATATTTCTTAACCATGACTGGGGTCGTTGTTTATATTTTTCAAGAATGATCGGGTTCATGCATTGACTCGCTTTCTCACATAACGGGACACGTTTTCGGTGATGAGGACTAAAAAGAGTAAGCCTAACAACATGACAGAAACTTTTCCATAATCGCGCAAGCTCATCGCATCATTTAAAAGAATTCCGATGCCACCCGCCCCGACGAAACCAAGAATGGCGGAATAGCGAATATTAATTTCAAAACTATAAAGAGCCGTTGAAACAAAGTTTCCATAAATTTGGGGAAGAATCGATACGGTAAAAGCTTGAAGTTTGGTCGCACCGGTCGATTCAATCGCCTGAAACGCTCCCATATCGAGTGTTTCGATATTTTCGTACAAGATTTTACTGGAGATAGCGAGGGTAAAAACAGCTAAAGAAATCGTACCGACAAAGGTTCCATAACCGAACACAAAGGCAAAAATCAAGGCATAAAGAATCGATGGTAAGGTACGAAACAGCGACAAAATGAGTTTCATCGTTATCGATAAATAACGATTTTTAACGATATTTTGTGAGGCTAAAAATGCAATCGGTAACGCGATAAGAGAACCAATTAACGTGCCGAGATAAGCCATCTTTAATGTATCTAATAAGGGGGTGAGTGTGTTCGATAAATAGTCTACGTCGAGTTGGGTTACCATCTGGGCAAGGATGGTGAAAAAATTAGGAATGCGTGAGACAAAAAAACTAAAACTAATTTGGCGAAAGTAATTAAGGACAATTAGGTTGAAAAAATAAACAACGATCACCACAACAAGCAAAGTATAAAACCATGTTAGGGATACGGGTCGTATCGATAACGTCCCATCCGCTAGACGGGTTGTTCGTGTTTTTAACGTGAGTTGATTAAACCAATTTTTCATCTTTGAACATAATATCTTCGTCATTAATGTCGCGACCGTAGATATCCTTTAATAACGCTTCTGTAATCTGGGAACTTGGGCCATCAAAAACAATTTTACCTTTGTTAATACCAATCACACGTTTGGCGTATTTTAACGCCAAGTCAACGTGATGCATGTTAACGATGATGGTAATGTTTTCTTGGTCGTTAATTCGACGAAAATCTTTCATGATTTGATTCGCGGTAATAGGGTCAAGCGAGGCAACAGGTTCGTCGGCAAGAATAATCTTTGGTTTTTGTGTTAGTGTTCGCGCTAAGGCGACACGTTGTTGTTGTCCTCCGGAGAGCTGATCGACACGGGTATAGGCTTTTTCTAAAATACCGACTTTATAAAGCGATTCTAAACCAAGTAACTTGTCTTTTTTACTATAAAGGCCCAGTAAAGATCGAACGAATCCCAAATCAGGAACGCGGGCTGCAAGCACATTATTCAAAACCGTGGTTCGATTGATTAAATTGAACGATTGAAAGACCATTCCAATTTTACGACGATATTGTCGAAGAGAAGTTCCTTTCAATGATCCAACATCAATCCCATCCACATTTAATGTTCCTTCCGTTAACGGAATCATTTTGTTCACCAAACGAATCAGCGTTGATTTACCGGCACCACTTAAACCAATAATGGCAATAAATTCACCTTGTTCAATGGTGAGGGTAACGTCTGTGAGTGCTTTAGTTCCGTTGGGATAAGTTTTGCCAACGTTTTGAAATGAAATCATAGTTTCTCCTAAAAATAAGGCTTGGGTAAAACCCCAAGCCTTATTATACAAAATTTAGCGAATAGAATTAGGAATTGATGAGGGCATTCGCAGCGCGGGCACCATCATAATCCGAGTCATCAGCAAGGGCATAACCTTCGTGAGAATAGACCGAGAAGATGTCTTTTACAACCGCAAAGGTTTCATCATCACCTGGAAGATCGGTCGTATCTTGAACTAAGTTGATAAAGGCTTGTTCAATCGCCGCTTGTAAATCGTTATCCACGGTACGTTTTGAAACAGTCACCGTATCGTTATAAATACCTTCTGTAACGAAGACAACATCGGTTTCGTCCCAGATTTCATTGGCACGACCATAGTCACCGACCCATTCATCGGCGTAGTCACGACGGAAGTCGGCATAACCAAAGGCAATGTCAACTTGTCCGGAGGCTAAGGCAGCAGCAGCACCACCGTAACCCGAAACTTGAATGACATTTTCTGCGGGTAAATCGGTTAACTTTTTATCAAATAATTCCATGAATAAGAGGGTTGGGTAAACACGACCTGCTGAGGAGGTTGCGGATTGAACACCAATCTTAACATCTTGGAGATCTTCCCATGTAATTTCACCACCACCATTGATAATGTCCGCAAGTTCACGGCCACGTTCGGAGGTACCGGCAATTCCTAAGGAGCGGTAATAGGTGACTTGGTTCGATGAATCGCCTAAAGTAGGTTCGCCATCGTTCCATTCAGCAGCAACTTCAGAGTCTTTATTTAAACCGGCACGGGTGGCGGTTAACGCTGCATCCATGTTTTCCCCATCGGCATAAACCGCATAGGTTCCACCTGGAATTAAACCAACGTCAGCGGTCCCGGCATCGAGGGCTTCACCAACGGCTTCGTAGGATGTACCCACATAGGCAGAGACGGTTTCAAATTCATAACCTAATTCAGCAAGTTCGGCTTTTAACACAGCAGGTAAGAATGATATCCCACGGACTAAAGTTGCGTTGTCACGTGAGGGAACAAAAAAGACGCTTAAATTTGTTTTGAGTGGGGTTCCACCACACGCTGCTAAAGCGATTAAGGCAGCGGCAGAAAGAGGAAGGAATGATTTCTTCATATTTCTCCTAAATATTCTCCGTTTTAAGTACCGGCACTATATACATTAACTATGTTAATAAATGCCAAAAAAATCAACGAAATACAATTGTTAAGTTTTGTAAAGTTAGAGAGAAATGGTGCGGCTAGCTGCTTTTTCCAAACGGTTCATTAAAGCTGTACCAATGCCTTTTTTTGAAAAGGTATGAGTATAAATGGTTTTCACTTTTAAGTTATCTAACGTGCGTAGGGTTCGATACAATGCACGAGCGATGACATCGACCTGATTTTGTGGGCCTAATGCAAAGGTATTTATCGGAAGTTCAAGCAAGTCTCCACACACTTCATTGGCTCCCATAAAGACAGCATCTTGATCGGGTAAATTTCTTAAAAATTCAATAAGTTTGGGGGTGGGTCCGTCTAAAATAACGACATCACCAAAAGGCTTGTAATGTTGATATTTCATACCGGGTGCTTTGGGGGCATTCTCGGCTTGTGAAGACGAGACGATGACCATGCCAAGAACTTGTTCAATTTCCTCGGCAGAGATTGCTCCTGGACGAAGAATCGTTGGAATTTGGCTTGTTAAATCAATCACCGTCGATTCAATCCCAAATTCGGGAATGCCACCTTCGATAAAAATCGAAACTTTTCCGAAAAAATCTTCATAAACGGATTTAAAATCAGTTCCCGAAGGCTTTCCAGATAAATTCGCACTTGGAGCGCATAAAGGGACACCCGCGGCACGAATGACATCACGTGCTAAAGGATCTTTTGGCATTCGAACACCGACAGTGGGTAAATTTGCAGTAATAATCGAAGGAACTTTTGCAGATTTAGGCAAAACGAGCGTTAAGGGCCCTGGCCAAAAGGCAGCCATAAGTTTTTTCGCATACATATTCACTTCGGTCACGAGTTCATCCAGCTGCGATTGTTCCGCAATATGGACAATCAGAGGGTTATCTTGAGGACGCCCTTTGGTGGTGAAAATGGATTGAATGGCAATGGGGTCATAAATGGATGCACCGATACCATAAACTGTTTCGGTTGGAAAAACGATTAAACCGTGATGATCAATCGCTTTACGAATGAAGGTACTTTGGGCGATTGGATTTTGAATTATGACCGATTTCATAGGTTCATTCTATCATTTTTGACCGATAAGTAGTAAGATGAATAGGTCAATGAAAGAACTCAAGCGTATCTTATTTTTAGATCCCTCCATTGCTACCTTTAATGTGGGCGATAAGATTATTTCTCAATCCGTTCGCGAACACATTAAACCACTCATGGATTTTAGTTTTGTGGTGGATGCGTCCACCCACCTTCCTGTGACGATGTATTTAAAAAATATTTTTTATAGTTATGACTTTGATTATCGATTTGTCTGTGGATCAAACTTAATCCGCGGCAAGATGAACTCCATCATGAAACTTTGGGATGTGAACTTACAATCAGCCCGTATTATCTCCCCACTCATCCTTGTGGGTGTAGGTTGGTGGAAAAAAGGCGACCAACCCAATCAATATTCCAAAGCCCTCTATTCTCGCTTATTAGATAAGAAAAAACTTCACTCGGTACGCGATAACTACACGTTAACCCAATTCCAATCCATGGGATTTAAAAACATCATTAATACGTCTTGCCCAACCATGTGGAAATTGACAAAAGATCATTGTAAGGATATCCCCACTGGAAAAGCGTCCCGCGTTGTGACAACCTTAACAGACTATGATAAGAATCCTGTAGAAGATCAAAAGATGATTAACACCCTGAGTCGGGCTTATCAAAAAGTTTATTTATGGTTGCAAGGTGTGAATGACTTTAACTATGCTGCCTTACTTCACCTCCCGGAAAATGTGGAACTCATTAATCCGAATTTAGAAGATTATGACGCGATTTTAGAATCGGGGGACATCGATTACGTAGGGACACGTCTTCATGCGGGTATTCGCGCTTTACAAAAAAAGAAACGTACGATTATCTTAGCCGTAGATCATCGCGCTTTAGAAAAGAAAAAAGACTTCAATTTAACCGTCATTGATCGCCATGACGTGGATTTATTAGAAGGTATGATTCACGACACCTTCAAAACGGATATTCAAATTCCGATCGATCGCATTCAAGCTTGGAAACAACAATTCCTCGATGAATAAGACGGTTACTTTACTCCTTTCGTTAACAAAAAAAGAAGATATTCCTTTCCTTCAAGGGGACTGCATTGGCGTCGATCGTGGCGCTTTTTTTGCCCTTACCCACAACATCCCTTTAGCTTTTGCGGTCGGAGATTTTGATTCCATTACTCAAGAAGAAAAATCAGCCTTATTCGACGTATACAAAAGCCGCTGGGTGGAACTTCCTAAAGCAAAAGATCAATCGGATGCGGAGGCTGCGATTCGTTTTGCCATCGAGCAAGGCTATACTTCGATCATTCTCCTGGGTGGGATTCATGGTCGCCAAGATCATTTCTTTAGTTTATTACAGTTGCTTCATGTCTTTGCCGATTACCCCATTCAAATCATGGATTCGCAGCATCTTATTCGCGTCTTACAGCCTGGACTTTATGAACTTGAAAAAACCCATAATTACTTTTCATTATTTGCCATCGAAGAAGCGATGATTTCAATTGAAAATGCGGTCTATCCTTTACAAGCAAAACGCTTGGAAACCCATCATCCTTTAGGCTTATCGAATACTTGGTTGAAAAACCAGTCGGCTAAGATTCTTGTACAATCGGGTTTGGTTTTGTTGTTTTTGACGAAGGATGAAATTTAGCGTAATAAAACCATGTCCAGGACGACGTTGTTAATAAAATAAGACGTTGAAATAGGCCACGAACGTCCTGATTGTAATAAATAAAGAATCCCGAGAAGACAAAAGCGGTTATTAAAAAGAGACTGTGAATGAGTCGCAAATTTTCTTTTGACTTTACGGCGTGTATAGCCAAAGAAACCATCGTGATAATGTTTGAAACGTAGGCAATGTAACGATGAATCACCACTATGGTCTCATTGGGTGGTATGGAATAGCCATCATAGGACGTTGGAAACACGGCTAGAAGAATTAGGCTTAATCCGTTGAGCATCGTAAGTAGAGTGAGCCATAACGGAAGTTCTTTTCGTTGGAAGTAACGGTACGAAAAGACAAGATAACCTAAGCCAGCACCCACAAAACCTAGGGTTAAAATCCATGCATTAGGTGCATATTGCGCGGCCATTTCACTCATCGTATGTTGATAAAAAAGATAGCCTTCAGGGGCAAAGAAATGACTCAAAAAGATCACAAGAACAAGATAAAGATTACTGAAACGAATGCCTTTCATCAGCGAGGTTCTTTGAGGGCGAGTTGATCTAAATCAATGTCAGCTTCATAATCAACGTCTGGAATATTGAAACCATTAATCTGATAAAATTCGTCGATAAATTGTTGAGTGCCTTTCAACGAAAAAATGCTTTCGTTTTCATGCTTGTCGGAAAGTGCTTGAATATCTTTTTGAATATTATCTTGCATCTCATAATGGTCAATGCGGATGCGCCCTTGGTCATCAAGGAGGCGTTTATTACCATATACCATATCGGCAAAGAGTCGGTGTTTGTGGGCGGTAATGGTTTCGTGAACCCCGTGTTTTTTCATGACTTCAAACATGGCGGAAACATAAAAAGGAATTCGGGGAATAAAGACACTCGCTTTTGTAACAACGGCTTTGGAAACGGAGATTAGACCTTCGCCATGAAGACGATTTTTTAAAAAGGTGTCAATCGACTTGCCATGTTTTTCTAAATCATCTTTGGCACGTCCGATCGTTCCTTCACGATAAATTTTTGCATTATTTTTACTACCAATATAGGTGTAGGAAATGGCTTTTACACCATGGTTGAGTACATCCGCATCGGCTAATTGACGAACCCAATCTTCCCAATCTGAACCCCCCATGACGAAGACGGTATCCGCGATTTCTTGTTCGCTAGCCGCTGCCACCGTTAATTCCTTGACAGCACGCTCTGCGATATCAATAGTTTTTCCTTGAACAGGATCACCAATGGCCTTAAGGGTAGAGCGAACGAGTTCTCCAGTTACCGGATGACTGCGAGCACCTGCTGCAAGTGAATAAATGATGAGATCGATTTTTACGTTGCGTTTTTTTAAATCATCAATGACACTTTCTTTCATCGTTTGCGAGAAGGCATCGCCAACAAAATCTTTATGAAACGTTCCTATTTTGTCAGCTTCTTGTTGAAAATAAATGTTATTCCACCAGCCTGCAGACCCGGTACGTTCACCTTTCGGACGTGATTCAAATGATACATTCCATGTATTTGCGTGAGCATTCACGGCTAAAGTTATACGACTAGATAAGCCATAGCCAGAAGATCCACCAATAATTAACACATTTTTTGGCCCTTCAAACGATGAAAATTGTTTGGCTTCCCGAAATAAGGATTGGATGTAAGCTTCACATCCTAAAGGATGACTATTCGTGAAGATGTTAGAACGGATGGATGGTTTAATTTGCATGATTAAACTCCTTCTTTTATTTTTCTTCTGAGAGAAGTTTTTCTTCAATATCTAATTGTTTATTTTCTTCATCGACTGCGAGTTCCGCGGCATTAAATGCTTTTTTTAAGGCGGCAATATCAAAGGGAGAGAGTTTTTTCATCCCTTGTTTAAGTAAACGTTCGGAAAAGGCAAGTGCATTTTTGATATGCATCGCACCTTTGGGTGTGAGTTCGAGATAAAAAACCCGGTTATCATCGAGATTGAGGCGTTTGGTTAAATAACCTTTGCGAATTAAGGACTTCACAGAGACAGAAACGACAGGCGTTGAAACTTGTAGGTAGGCAGCAATGTTGGAAAGTGTATTGTTATTGTTTTCTTTGAGACGATCCACAAGATTAATCATCATCATTTCCCGAATGGTAATTTGATTTTTAGAACGAATACGTAATGAACGTTCCATCAATAAATACGATTGAAAGTAAAATTTTAAGAAAACGTCATTAAATTGGTCTTTAAAGATTTTAAACATTTGTTCGCTCTACTTGGAAATATTTTAGCAAATTTGATAAGGTTATAAATATGAAATATAAATTATTAATGGCGACCTTGTTCGCAAGCCTTCTTATCAGTTCGTGTGATCTCGTTACCCCCATCTCTAGTGGAACTACGAGTGAACCAGTGGAAACGTATAATCACGAATTAAAGTATCGGACGTATTATCAAATTTTAGTGTATGCGTTTGCCGATAGTAATGGCGATGGCATCGGTGATTTTAAAGGCATTGCTGACAAAGCACCCTATCTCAAAGAATTAGGAGTAGAAGGTCTTTATTTATCTCCAATTCATCCTGCCAGTGCTTATCATGGATATGATGTCACCGATTATTATGGTGTGCGCTCCCTTTATGAAGTGGACGGTTATACCTTTCAAAATCTTGTCGATGATCTGAAAGCTATTGATATCGTAATTATTTTGGATATGGTTTTTAATCATTCTGGTGTTAATCACCTTTGGTTTTATCAAGCCCAAGATGCCTATGGCCGTGATGAACCGAATCCGTATATTGATTGGTATAACTTTTCCAAAACGCAAGATGCTAAGCATCCTTGGGGTTCTACCAATCGCTACTATGAAGGCATCTTCTCCTCCAGTATGCCTGACTTTAACTTTGATAATCCTGAAGTGCGAGAAGAATTTATTAAGATTGGAAAATACTGGATGGCAAAAGGCATTGCTGGATTCCGCCTTGATGCGGCCATGCATATTTTTACCGATTACTCCGGTGGTGACAAATGGAATGGAGATATCTTATCCAAGAATGTAGAATTTTGGACAGAATTTCAAACAGAAGTTGCCAAAGATTATCCCAATTTCTACATGGTCGGAGAAGTTTGGACGGCGCAACCCAAATTAGAAAGTTATTATGCGACGAACATTGACTCCTTATTTAACTTTGACCACGCGACACGTGCTCAAGGTCAATTGTTTGGAACCGCTTCTCTTGCAGTTGGGTTTGATTCGCATCAACGCAATATTCGTCAACGTCAAGCCGATGCCATTGAGGCCAATTTTTTAAGTAATCATGATAAACCGCGCTTATCCACCTCTTTATCGAACCAAAATATTTTAAAAATGCTCGGTGCGATGACCGTTTTAGCGCCCGGGAATTCCTTTATCTACTACGGTGAAGAAGTGGGCTTACGCGCGGAAGGAACTTCTTCGATTCCTGACCGTGTATATCGTACACCGATGCCATGGGGCGATGATTATGTCACCGATTCCGGCAGTTATGGAAATGGTAACAATTTAACGTCGAACACTGTATCCGGTTTGTCCGCCCATGGACAACTATCCGATCCGAGTTCCTTATTCATTTATTACCAACAAGCCATTCGCTTAAAACACGAGCATTTCGAGCTCCGTGCAGGAACCGTCGGGGTTGTTAATTCGGGTAGCCCTGTGGTTTCTGCGCATACGATGACGTATGAAGGCGTTACAAAACTCGTGATACACAATGGCAGTTCAAGTAGTTATACCTTTAATTCTCCCATTACCCTCGGTGATATCCTAGATGGCATTAGTGTTTCTTGGACACCGGCATCGCGTAATGGAAATACTGTGATACTCCCCGCCTACTCAAGCACCATCATCGCAATCCCTTAAAACCTTCTTTATACTTGGTATAGAGGAAAATTTATGAAAGAACTTACGTTATTTTCTCGTTTTTTAACACTCAAGCCGGAACAAATCGAACAATTAAAATCACTGCATGTCACGGTGAGTAAGACCTTAACACCAGAAGTTAATGCGATTTTTTCCGATCAATTTTTTATTGAGCAAAACGTCCAGCAACTACCCAAACTCCACTACTTGCAAGTGGCAACATCGGGAACAGATTTAATTGATTTGAATCACCCGAATTTAAAAGGGGTTACGGTGTCCGGATCACGGGGTGTTTTTAATGCCTCCATGGCTGAATATGTCTTGGGTCAACTTATTCGCTTTTATCGTCATTTTGGATTTTATCAAACAACCCAAGCCGCTCAACAATGGCGACCTTCTCGCCATGGCGAAGAACTCACGGATAAAAAAGCAGCAGTCATTGGTCTTGGCCAAATTGGTCAAGCGGTTGCTAAAACGCTCTCCTTTATGGGATGTCAAGTGGATGCGTTTAATCGTCGAAAGAAAGAATCGTTTTATGTAAAAAATGTTTATCCACTTTCTGATCTCCAAGAAAAAATTGGGGGTTATGATATCGTCGTCGTATGTCTTGCCTTAACACCGCAAACAAAGGGGCTATTAACCTCCTCAATCCTCCAAAACTTATCCCCACAAGCCGTCTTTGTGAACATTGCGCGTGCAGAAATTCTCGATGAAACTGCGTTAATAGAATTATTACAAAACAAGAAAATTCGTCATGCCATTCTGGATACTTTCCAGCAAGAACCGCTTGCCAAAGATCATTCTTTTTGGACCTTAGACAATGTTACAGTGACGCCGCATATTTCCTTTACGAGTCCAAAAAATCTTGAACGGATGTTTGACGCGCTCGTTACAAATCTAACGTTGTTTCAACAAGGGGAACGACTTATAAATCAAGTGGCAACGGGCGAATCAATTTAAAATCTTGAATGAGGGCTTCGACTTTAACACGGATGAGATCACGAATTTTTCGAATTTCGTTTAATTTTTCTTCTTTGGATCCAGCGAGGGAACTTGGATCGGTAATATTCCAATAAAGTTCTGCTTTTGTGCCTGGGAACACCGGACATAATTGCCCATTGACCGTGTCACACACTTTGACGACTAAATCATAATGTTTGCCGGCTTTAAAAAACTCAAAAACGGAATTGGTTTCATTTTTTGAAATGTCATAACCAATTTCGTTCATCGCTTCCACGACGATGGGGTTGAGCGTTCCAGCTTCAATGCCTGCACTTTCCGCGATAAATGTTTCTTTTCCTAAATCATTAAGAAAGGTTTCTGCCATTTGGCTCCGGGCAGAATTGTGAATACAAACGAAGAGGACACGGGTTTTCATCATTGTTTTTCTCCGTTTTTATTATACGTTTGATGAGTTTTATTGAATGTAAAGAGTTCGTATAGTTATGATGCATATGGTCTATAATAAGGAGCATATGAAACGTTATATTGATGTAAAGACATGGAATCGAAGAGACCATTTTTCTTTCTTTTCGCACTATGAAATCCCACGATTTAATATGACCTTTGATTTGGATGTAACCAAACTGTATCAATGGGTAAAAAAAGAAAATGTGAGTTTTTACTTAGCCTTGATGCATCATGTCATTCAGAGTTTAAATCAGGTTGAAAACTTTCAATATCGTATCGATGAAAAAGGGGTATTCCATGAACCAATTCGGTACGTTTCCTTCACAGATAAACGCATCTCGGATGATTTGTTTAAAATGGTATTTTGTGAAGTGGATGACGACTGTTTGACCTTCATTAACCATGCAAAGAAAACTTCGGAAAAACAAGGGGATATTTTTTTCGTTCCGGCAAGTGAAACGGTTTTAAATACCCTCTATGTGACCTCGTTTCCGTGGCGCCGCTTTCATCACTTCTCCCATGCGACGTTACTTGGCCCCAAGGATTCTGTTCCCCGTATTAGTTGGAGCCAATTTGAAACCTTAAAAGACCGAAAAATTTTGACCTTATCCGTGGAAGTTCATCATGGACTGGTCGATGGTGTTCACGTGGCGCAATGGCTAACGTTGCTTGAACAACGATTCAACGAACTTTAACGACTCCCTTTATCGTAAGGAATACCCTCTGCTTTGGGAGCCCGGGATTTTTTACTGGTTAACATCAATGCCGCTAACGTGGCCACATACGGTAGGATGCGGAAGAAGTACCCAAGAGACAAGCCATCAAAAAGCGGA
Organism: Bacillota bacterium; assembly: GCA_030834445.1. Taxonomy (GTDB): domain Bacteria; phylum Bacillota_I; class Bacilli_A; order RFN20; family CAG-826; genus UBA970. Next base: position 91,271 of record JAURFC010000002.1, on the reverse strand, counting down.
ATTAAGGTGTATTTCACACTTAAGGCATTGGCAAAACCAAAGAAGATACTTGCATAAAATATTTTTTCGGGTTTCCATTGGCCAAAAATCATGACAGCGAGCGCAAGGAAACCATAACCACTGACTTGACCCGAGAAGGTCACCGAACTGCTAACCACAAAAACTAAACCACCAATCCCGGCAAGCGCGCCAGAAATTAAGGTGCCAATCCAGCGCATTTTATAGACATTGATCCCGACAGAATCCGCAGCAGAAGGATGTTCACCCACCGCAGACAATCGTAAACCAAAACGCGTTTTATAAATCGTGATAATGGCTACGATGGCGATGAAATAACCTAAGAAGCTAAGAATATTGATGTCTTGGAAAAAGATATCACCTAGGAAAGGGATATCACCAAGTAAAGGAACTTTCTGAATATTGAAGGTTTGATCAAAAGGGATGTTTTTCACGTTATTGAGTGTTCGGGCAATAAAGATAACCATCGGGGCCGCAAAAAGATTGATCGCAGTACCACCGATGACTTGATTGGCTTTGAAGTTAATCGCAGACAAGGCCAGTAAACTGGATAATAGCGCACCGGTTATTGCCGCAATAACCGCGGCGAGGAGGAGTAAAAGGGTAGGGTTAAAATCTGGAACATTTGTTTGCATGATGTTAATAAAACCAATCGAAAAGAAGGATCCAAACACCATCGTCCCTTCAAGAGAAATATTCACCACACCGCTTTTTTCTGCAAACATTCCTCCTAAGGCTGTAATGAGTAGAGGAACGGCAAAAAACATGGTTGAATTCGCGAGCAAAATAAACAATTCAAAGAAGTTCATGCTTTTGTCCTCCATTTTTTCAAGAAGGACGTTAATTTATCTTTGGCTAACATCGACATCGCGGAACTATAAATAATCGCAGCCACAATCACATCAATAATTTCGATTTTAATTCCCAACGTTTGCATGAAGAAACCACCGCGTTGGATAAAGGAAATGAAGAGGGCAGAGAAAATCGTTGCAACAGGATTCGATTGTGCAAGTAATGCGACGGCAATCCCATCAAAACCCGCGCTCATGAGTTCGTTGGCGACAGGATATTGATTACCCGAATTAATGGATCCGCGGGAAAGGAAATAGAGCGCACCGCCAATGCCTGCGAGCGCTCCGGCAATCGTCATGGAAAGAATTAAACTTCGGTTTTCCTTAATCCCGGCATATTTTGAAGCAAAACGATTACTCCCGACGGATTTAAGTTCATAACCAAACGTTGTTTTTTCTAAGACAAAATACATGAGCAGCGAAAACCCAATCGCAAGAAGAATGCCAATGTCAATCCCGCTCCGCGCAAAAATATCGCGCAAGAAAGTGGTGGGTAAATACGCATTAGCGTCGATGGTGACGGTTTTTGCAAATTGAACATTGAATAAGGTGGGATTGGTTTGCACCCACATATTCACGGTGTACATGGCGATATAATTGAGCATGATCGAGGCAATGACTTCATGGATATTAAAGTACGCCTTCAATAAACCGGGAATTAAACCCCATAATGCCCCAAAAACAATCGCTGCTAGGAAGGCAAAAATCCATTGAGTCGGTCCGAAAAAGTCTCCGTAAACACCGACATAAATGCCGGCGAACATGCCCATCGTGTATTGTCCTGTTGCCCCGATGTTAAATAATCCTGTTTTGAAGGCAAAACCGACGGATAAGCCTGTCATAATTAATGGACCGGCGATGTAAAATAAATCTCCGACACGGCGTAAGAAATCCGGGTGAATAAGCCAACCCCCAATCATGGTAAAGAAACCAGGTATCGCTTGGAATGGGTTGGCAATCACCATAATAACCAATCCAAAAACAAGCCCGATACTAATGGCAATTAGGGAACCTGTTAAGCCTTCTTTTTTCATGAAGGGTGTCCTCCTGCCATGTAAAGACCAATTTCTTCTTTCGTGGTTTGTTTGGGTTTTAATTCGGCGACGATTTGACCGTTGTACATCACAAGAATTCGGTCGGATAATTTCATAATTTCATCCAGTTCTAAGGAAATCATTAGAATGGCTTTGCCTTCTTCCCGTTGCCGTAGCATGTGTTGGTGAATGTATTCAATCGCACCCACATCGAGGCCGCGGGTCAATTGAACCGCAAGCATGACGTCAGAGTTCGTATCAATTTCTCGAGCAATGATTGCTTTTTGTTGATTGCCACCACTCAAACTACGGGTCAGTGAATAAATACCCTGACCGGAACGGACATCAAAGGAATGGATTAAGGACTCCGCAAGTTCAAGGGAGGCTTTTTTATTCAAGATGCCATTTTTTTGAAACGGTTCTTTATGATATTTTTTCATCGATAAATTCGAAAAAAGTGGATCATCAAGAATCAAACCATATTTATGCCGGTCTTCAGGAATATGAGCGAGTCCTGCATCGTTACGATAACGAACGGAACGATGGGAGATATCTTGCCCTTTTAAGTGGATGTGACCATCCGAAGGGTGAAGGAGTCCGGCAATGAGGTAGGCTAATTCGGATTGACCATTTCCTTCAATGCCAGCAATACCAACGATCTCCCCTGAACGAACCGAGAAAGACACATCATTCAACAATGCTTTTTTGGTACGGGGTGAAATGTAACTAAGATGACTTAATTCGAGTTGTGCGTCCCCAATAGTTACGGGTGTTTTAGCCACTTCAAACGTAATATCACGTCCCACCATAAGGGTGGATAACGCTTTGGGGGTGGTTTCTTTGGTGATAAACGTTCCCACTGCTTTCCCTTTCCGTAAAACTGTCACACGGTCGGAAATCGCCATGATTTCGTTCAGTTTGTGAGAAATAAATAAAATGGACTTGCCTTCGTTTTTAAGGTCGTTCAAGATCTTCATTAATTCTTCGATTTCTTGTGGGGTTAATACGGCCGTTGGTTCATCAAAAATGAGAATGTTATTTTTGCGGTATAACATTTTAAGGATTTCCACGCGTTGCTGCATCCCCACGGAGATATCTTCAATCTTGGCATCAACATCAATTTTTAATTTGTAACGATTGGAAAGTGCCACAATGTCTTCTTTGGCTTTTTTACGGTCAATGAAGAGGGCATTTTCCATCGGTTCTGCCCCAAGAAGAATGTTGTCGAGAACGGTAAATACTTCGACCAATTTAAAGTGCTGATGGACCATCCCAATACCATAACGATTGGCGTCATTCGGATCTTTGATTTGAATGACATCATCATACTTTTTGATTTGCCCACCTTCGGGGGTATACAAACCAAAGAGTACGCTCATGAGGGTTGATTTTCCTGCGCCATTTTCACCAAGTAGCGCATGAATTTCGCCTTCCATCAAGGAAAGAGAAATATCATCATTAGCAACAATACCAGGAAAAACCTTGGTGATATGTTGCATGTCGATGATGGGACGTTTTGCAGGTTTCATTGTTTAAATTTTACATTAAAAAGCACAGGGATTTAACCCCCTGTGCTTTTTGTTTGGCTAGGTATTAAGCAACCCAAGTAACAGAAATGTTACCTGCAGCATTATCATACGCTTGAATTTCTGTTTCGGTCGCGCCCGTGATTCCACCGTTGGCTTCGATTAAAGCAACGGTTCGTTCACCATCGGCAAGCTCTGCATAAATCACATCGTATTCAGCAACCGTGAAGGTTTCAAAACCCCATGAGGCTTCGTCAGTTGGTAAGCCGACACCATCATTGGAGGCGTCAAGAACCCAAACTTCACCACCAGGGAATTCACCATCATAGTACGCGGTTAAGGCTTGAACAACGGAGGTTCCTAAGCCTTTCATCGCAGAGGAGATGACCGTATCCGAGAGGTTTGCACCACCTGGACCTTGGTTTACGTCAACCCCAATAACTTTTTTACCAGCAGCTTCAGCTTCCTTCATGACCGATAAACCAACAGCACCACCGGCTGCGAAGATCACTTCAACGCCTTGTTGGAACATGGTTTGTGCAGTTGTCGCGTTTTTAGGTGTATCGGCAAAGTCACCCGTATAGTGGTAACGTAAGGTCACACCTTCAACACTTAAGTCTGCAGCAGCATCTTGAGCACCGAGCAAGAACCCGACCCCAAATTTAACAACGGCAGGAACAGCAAGACCCCCCATAAAACCTAAGGATGTAAAGCCATCAGCAACCGCAGCATACCCGGCTAAGTAACCTGCTTGTTGTTCGGCATAAAGAATGGATAAAACGTTATCTTCTTGACGGAATTCGGAATAATCCGCATTGTGTGGAACACCATCTAACAAGATGAAGTTCACATCTGGATGCGCATCTTGGGCTAAGAAGATCGGTGTTTCGAATAAGAATCCTGGGGTGACAATGACTTTAGCACCACCTTCGACGGCTAAGTCGATGGTGTTGACATATTCAGTGTTGTCAACGGCCGCAGGTTTGTAATATTGGTGAGATTTATTGTTGGCTTCCGCATATTCAACCACACCTTCCCATGCGCCTTGGTTAAAGGACTTATCGTCGATGTCACCAATATCCGTGACAAGGGCGATTTCATAGGATGTGGTACCGCATGCAGAAAGCAACAAGGAAAATCCCGCCACAGCTAACATCGCAACAGTGGTAAGTTTTTTCATGTTATCCTCCTTGAACAAAAATACCTTTTTGAATCGTTTTCTTAATAGCCGATTAAGAAATTGATTCTAGACTAATTTCATTATAGTCGCTTTACGAAGTGGCGTTCCCCCCCAATTGTAAATTTTGAAGAAAGATAATTTACATTTCTTTAACAATTATTTGATAAAATGCCTTTAAGATAATAAGGTCTTAACAATCGTTTCAAACCGATTGAAAGGAGATCCTTCATGGCAAAGAAGATTTTAGTCGTCGAAGATGAACCATCTTTAGCTAAAATATTAAAATTTGACCTTGAAACCGCCGGATTTGTTGTTAAAAACGCGAATAACGGAACGGAAGCATACCGGATGGTACAAAAGGAAAAATTTGATTGTTTTATTATTGATTGGATGATTCCAAACATGTCAGGCTTAGAATTAGTGAAAAAGTTAAGGGCGGAAAAAAATAAAGGTTTGTTTGTCATGCTCACCGCAAAAACGTCTGAATTTGATGCGATTGAAGGATTAAGTTCTGGGGCTGATCTTTATTTAAAAAAACCCATCTCAAATCGTGAACTCATTGCTCAAGTAAAAGCATTACTCGGTCACTTCCAACCCGACAAAAATCACGAAGAAGATACCCTCGATTTTTCAAATATTCTTTTAGATTTAAAGCAATTTAAAGTGTTTGTGAATCAAAAACCCATCGAACTCACGAAGATGGAATTTGATTTACTAAAATTTTTCATCGTTAACAAAGAACAAGCCTTATCTCGCGATACCATACTTAATGCGATTTGGGGTTTTGAATATGATGGAACAACACGGATTGTTGATGTCCATGTTTACAATCTAAAACGAAAACTTATTGATGCAGAATGTTTCTTTAAACCGGTTCGTGGTGTGGGTTATTCCTTATTACTTAAGTAACCTTATATAATGTAAGGCATGGAAAAGAAAACACTTCTCGGACGCGTGATGCTCGGACTATTTTTTCTTTTAATTTCCTTGTTAGTAACCTTTTTCTTTCGTAATAATGGGACTTTTTTAAGTATATTTATCTTTTTTTTAACCGCATTTATTTTTATTATATTTTTATGGATGCCTGGCTCGATAGAAGGACCACCCAAGATCCCCATTGTGTCGAGTCAATCGTTACAAGACGAGTTTCTCTTGGATCAACTGACAAAACATCTTGATCAAGCATTTTTTCTTGTACTGCCTTCGGGTCAAATCTTTTTATCGTCGTCCCGGCAAAAAGCCTTAATCGGTGACACATGGACAACAATTGATGCACTAAAACCATATCCGACATTATGGGGAAGTTTGCAACAATCCTTAGCGATCGAAACGGGAGCTACCTTTGAATGGGATTTGGATAAAAAAAGGATCCAAACACGCATCATACGGTTAGAATTTGAATCAACTTTCTTCGGGGTGTTAGTGCTTTCCGTGGATATTTCGCATCAACATAACTTAGACCAAGTTCAAACGGAATTTTTGGCCGACATATCGCACGAATTAAAAACACCTTTGGCGGCGATTATGGGGGCTTCGGATATCCTCAATCGACCTGGGGCAAAATTATCTCCTCGCGAACGACAAAGTTTTCTAGAAATTATCGATAAAGAATCTGCACGAATGCAACGATTAATGGATGAACTTACCAATTTATCTAAACTCGATAATCAACTATTTTCTACCTTAATCAAATCAGAATTTTATTTTGATGAATTACTTGGAGATGTACTTCAAGTCCATCAAACCTCTCTACGAGAGAAAGGTTTGTCGGTTGATGTTCACCCCTCCTGTCATACCGTTGTTTTTCTTGATCGTGATAAGACATTTCAAATTTTTTCTAATCTTCTATCCAATGCGATACGATATACCACAAAAGGCGGCGTGAAGATCCATTGTGAGATAGCTGATAAATATACGATTATCATCTTTTCCGATTCTGGTGCAGGTATTGAACCTCAAAACCTTCCACGCATTTTTGATCGATTTTATCGGACGGACTTCGCTCGTAATCGCGTTGAAGGTGGCAGTGGCTTGGGATTGGCTATTACGCGCGCCATCATTGAAGCACATAAAGGGACCATCGAAGTGAAAAGTGAATTAGGTCGGGGAACGACCTTTATTTTAAGTCTTCCCAACCTGCGTTAACAAAACTTAACCTAAAGTTCATCATCTTAACGATTTCATCCTCTATGGTAATGTTGTATGAATCATGAGGAGGAAAGAAAACGAATGAACATGCACTTTAAAAAAGGAATTTGGCTTACAGGGTTTGCCACCTTACTTGCCGCCTGTGGAGGAACCTCAAGTAGCGTTGCCTCATCCACTGCCAGTTCTCAAGTTCCGAGCTTCAATGCAGAAAACAATATTGTTCTCTACACTCGCGACACGACATCTGGAACACGCGATGGATTTATGGGTGGCATAGGTTTTTCTGCGGCGGCGAAAGATGACAATTTATTAACAGAAGGTTTTATTATCGCTGATAACACCGCGATTTTAACCGCCATGAGTGGATCGGACAAATATGGTATCGGTTACGTGTCATTATCTTCGCTTAATGCCAATGTGAAAGGCTTAACCTTTAATGGAATCGAAGCGAGTGAAGATACTGTTTTAGATAATTCTTATGGGTTAAAACGTCCGTTTAATTGGATGTTACGTGCCGATGGTGATTTCCCATCAGACACGGTTGAAAATATTGCCAAAGCATTTGTCGCGTTTATGACCACCATTGAAGGTGAAGATACGATTGCGGGTGCCGGAGCTGTAGCCTTAGCAACCAATACCCGTTGGGATGATATTAAATCCCAATATCCCGTCTGTGATCAAGATAACTCTGCGATCACGGTTCGTTTCGGTGGATCGGATTCCATTGAAAAAGTCGCAAAAGCTGTGACTGCTTCCTTCCGTCCACGATGCGGAAATTTTGTAGCTGAACACGAACACACTGGTTCGGGGGATGCTTGGAAACGTACTAATGGTGCTCAGAAAGACGAAGCAGTAGGTAAGGACGTTGGATTTGCCTCACGTAACTTTACCGCTGCCGAACAAGTCGATCTTAATGGAACCGCACTTCCCTCTGAACAACTTGGACAATTAGCCTGGGATGCCATTGTGGCGATTGTTCACAATGACAATCCCTTAAGCAATGTCGATGCTGATCTATTAAAACGTATGTATGAAAAAGCAGCGGCCAATCCGATTCGGACATGGCAAGATGCTTTGGATGCAGAAGCCGCGCTTTAACAATTATTTACATTAATGTTATACCGGGACCTTAGTGGTCTCGGTATAATTTTTGTTGTTAAAAAAACTTATGAAATCAAAAAATACTTTAAAAAAAGTGGTTGATAAAATTGTTGAAAATATCTTGTTTGGAACAGCGATTTTATCTGCATCTTTTATCGTACTGATTGTCATTGTCATCTTTGAGCGGGGCATTACTCCCTTTATCTCGGATAACGATGGCTTAGGACAAGTCAATTTATTACGATTTCTGACAGGTATTGTCTATTTAGATGGTCCCACCTTTTTATCAAATGCTTACGGCATCGGCTACTTAATTATCAGCACATTATACAATGCCTTTTTAGCATTATTGATTGCGGCACCGATCGCAACTTTAACCGCACTTTTTATTGCCAAAATCGCCCCGAGATGGCTTGGAAATTTGTTACGAACGATCATTGAAATTCTCGCAGCAATTCCTTCGATAGTTTATGGATTATTTGGTGCGGGTTTTATTTTAAATGTGGTTTATAATCTATCGGTTTCATTTGGGGTGCAATCAGCGGCAGGTTTTTCGGTTTTATCGACCGTGATTGTCTTAGCAATCATGATTATTCCTACAATGACCGTCATCGCGGAAGTGGCGATTCGATCGGTCGATAAAAGTCTAATTCAAGGATCGCTCGCTTTAGGTGCTACGCAAACCCAAACGCAATTTAAAGTTGTTCTTGCTGCGGCTAAATCTGGGATTTTCACAGCTGCCATTCTTGGCGTAGGTCGTGCGCTTGGTGAAGCTACCGCGGTTGCGTTAGTCGCGGGATCACGCCGTTCTGGAATTACCTTTAACTTATTTGACACCACTGCGACGTTAACATCCACGATGTTATTAGGGATGAAAGAAACGGTGGGTTTGGATTACACGATACGTTTCTCCATTGGACTTGTCTTGATGGTTATCATTTTATTAACCAATTTAACCTTAAACTTTATCAAACGCAAAGTGGGTCGTATGTATGCGTAAGCCTTTTTCACTTCGTTTGTGGATTGATGGCTTATTACAGTCACTGACGTATCTTTTTTCCTCCGTTTCTTTTCTTACCCTTGGCGCGATTTTAGTGTTTTTATTTAATCAAGGTTGGAGTTTAATGAATGTGGATTTATTAACGTATGATTATGAATCCAATGTGTATTTAGCGACCATCGAACGTTATGAAGAACCTGGCAATTTTCCCGCGATGCAATCGCTTGAAGACAATGTTTATTATTCACAGAAGTGGGGTTTGGGAATTGAAGAAGGGGTTGATCTCTTAGGCCAACCTTCCATTATCATCGCTTATATTCATCCTGATTCTCCGTTTGAAACGCTTGTGAATAAATCAGCGGTGGGACCGGAGCAATTTCCTTTGCTGAAAGAATATCTCATTTCAAAAATATCTTATAATGATCGGGCAACTTCATTAGCGCGTCGAGGTGCGGAACGCATGATTCAAGAACTCGACAGCTCTAATTCGATTTTTGAACTCGAAGTGACAACCAAAGGAGGTGGCATTCGTGGGTCATTGATTACGACATTATGGCTCATCGGATTAACGCTTTTGTTTGCCCTACCGATTGGAATCGGCGCGGCCCTTTACCTCAATGAATACGCAAAAAAGAATCAGGCAACACGGATTATCCGTTCCTTTATCGAAATTCTTACCGGCGTGCCGTCCATAATTTTTGGACTCCTCGGTTTAGCCGTATTTGTTCCCCTTGTTGTTTCGCTCACCGCGAATACGAATTCACCGGCAACAGGAGGTAATCTTATTTCTGGTGCCATGACGTTGGCGGTTATTTTACTCCCTGTGATTATTCGTACCACCGAAGAAAGTTTACGTGTCGTACCGAATGATTATCGTTATGCCTCCCTCGCATTAGGTGCTAGTCAAACCCAAACCACGTTTAAAGTCGTGGTTCCTAATGCCTTACCGGGAATCTTAGCATCCACCTTATTAGCCATTGGTCGCATCGTAGGTGAGTCGGCAGCGCTTATTTTTGCCGTGGGATCGATTATTCGAGATGAGGTCACTTTAACGGATAAATCGACATCTCTTGCAGTTCATATTTATTCAATGATGACGGATGAACCTGCCAATATTGCCCTATCTTCAACCATTGCCATCATTATTTTAGGGATTGTGTTAATTCTTAACCTCCTTATCAAATTTATTAGTTATCGCTTTTTAAAGGGTCGGTTAGGAGCCCAGGTTTAATATGGAAAAAACATTTGTGGTAAAAGGCCTCAACCTCTATTACGGGAAAAATCATGCACTAAAGAACATTGATTTATCCATTGATTCCCATAGTGTGACGGCTTTAATTGGTCCTTCTGGCTGTGGGAAATCCACGTTTTTACGAACGTTGAACCGGATGAATGATTTAATTCCCGATGTGACAATTCGCGGACAAGTCCTATTTGGATCGTTAGATGTTTATGATAAAAAAACCGATGTCATTGACGTTCGTAAACGCGTCGGTATGGTTTTTCAAAAACCCAATCCCTTCCCGATGTCGATTTATGACAACATCGCCTATGGACCTCGCTGCCAACGTCATTATGAAAAGAAAGAAATGGATGCCCTTGTTAAAAAAGCATTAGAAGATGCGGCGTTATGGGAAGAAGTGAAAGATCGATTAAACAAATCGGCCCTAGAACTTTCCGGAGGGCAACAACAGCGGCTTTGCATCGCTCGTGCGCTCGCGATGAATCCTGAAGTGTTGTTAATGGATGAACCAACCTCTGCGCTTGATCCGATTGCCACCGCGAAAATTGAGGAACTTATAGTACAATTAAAGCAACATTATACGATTGTGATTGTTACCCACTCCATGCAGCAAGCCGCACGAATTTCGGATCAAACAGCGTTCTTCCTTCTTGGTGACTTAATCGAGGTGGGCGATACAAAATCGTTCTTCTCTACGCCAAAAGATCCACGTTCAGAAAGTTATATTACCGGTCGATTCGGTTAGAAATGAGGCAACTATGGTAACCCTAATTGAAAATCAAATTAAAGAAATTGAAAAAAATCTTCAAGAAATGATCTCCTTGGTGCTTAGTATGCACCAAGATGTCCAAGTTGCGCTCAAATCCATGGATACAAAGCGAGCACTCGCTGTGATTAAACGGGATGAGCAAGTTAATAACCTTGATGAAATTATTAACGAATCGGTTCTCACATTTTTAGCTACGCAAGCACCGGTTGCAAAAGACTTACGCTCCACAATGGCGATGATTCGAGTAGCCAATGATGTCGAGCGAATTGGGGATTACGCCAAGACCATTTCTGAGTTTATCATCCTTGCCAAACCCATGTATGTACCCTTTAAAGATTACATTGATGATATGTATGCCAATTTTATAAAAATGTTTATTGCGGCAACAGATTTATTTTTTTCCCCTGTCTTGGAAAAAACGTTTGAAATATCCAATCAAGATCAACTCATTGATGCCAAATTAAAACGTGCTTTTAATGATATACCAAAGATTGCCAATACAGAAAATATTATGAGTGTTCTAGATACGTTTAATATGATTCGAACGTTAGAACGTGCCGGTGATCATACGAAAAACATTTGTGAAGCAGTCATCTTCAAAATTAAAGGTAAAAAAATCGATTTAGGCTAACGATTCACGTATCGAAAATAGGGTATTTTCGATATAATGATTTTTGAATAGAGGTAAGTTTTATGCGGATAGGAATATTAGGACCAATTGGTTCGGGAAAGTCGACCTTGGCCAAGATGCTTTCCGATTATTATCGGTTTCCCCTTTTGGAGGAGCCTGTCGAAAATAACCCGTATCTTCCGTATTTTTATGAAGATAAAGAAACGTTTGCCTTGCTATCCCAAAATGCATTTTACAGTGCCCTCTTTTTATTAATGTGGAAAACAAAAGATTTACCGAATGTTATTTGTGATTCAACCCTTTATTCCAATCTTGTCTTTGCAGAAATGCTTCGTTTAGAGGGCTTTATGACCGCCATGGAAGTGGCCTTAACGTATGCGATTGCAGACGCCCACTTAAAGCGTTTACCTGATCTTGATTTACAAGTGATTTTAGTTCGTCCTAAAGAGGAATTGTTTGGTTATGTACGTAAACGTGGACGCACGATTGAAAAAGGTCAAGAAGACTATTTGAATTTTCATTATGACCATTACTATGATGTGTTAAAACGTATTTATAAAAACTATAAAGTTCCTGCGAAAAAAGTATTATTTTTAGAGTTAAAAGAACTTAATGATCCCCACGAATTTGAACGCGTCAGAAAAGTGATTGAAGAAGCCCATCGCCAAGCGATGCTTCCTTAATGACTTTGTTTAAATTCAGCGACCAAGGCAGCGACCTTTGTTAATAAAAGGTCCGTTGCTTTTGGGTTAAATGCTCCTTCAGGAACAATAATATCCGCGTGGGTCTTTGATGGTTCTACAAAGAGGTCATGCATCGGACGAACTGTGGATAAATATTGTTCGGTCACGGAATCAAACGTTCTTCCTCGTTCTTCAATGTCGCGTTTAACCCGACGAAGAATTCGAATGTCTGACGGTGTATCAACATAAATTTTGAAATCAATCAGTTGAAGAAGTTCAGAAATTGCAAAGACTAAAATACCTTCAAGAATGATGACAGGGGCTGAAGGTGTCACGATGGTTTCTTTGGCCCGTATGTGTTTAACATAATCATACGTAGGTTGCTCAATGGTTTTACCCAATTTTAAGGCAGTTAAATGGTGAACTAATAAAGGAATATCAAACGCGTCGGGGTGGTCATAATTGAGTTGGGCTCTTTGTTCAAAAGGAAGATCTTGGCGATCGCGATAATAATTATCAAATTTTAAAATGACCGAGTTTTGTGGTCCTGATTCTCGGTGAAGAACATCACTTAACGTGGTTTTTCCCGAAGCAGTGCCGCCGGCGATGCCAATAATAATTCGTTCCATCTTTTCATAAGCATAAAGAAAAAATAGGAATTAGGCAACGAGGAGATGTGTAAAATTTTTAACCGTTGCGACCTGCTGGACGACGATTGGTTGGTTTTTGAATTTTTGGTTGTTGAGGTTTAATGTTATTGGCTTGTCCGGGTTGAAAAGGTGACTTTTGGCCTTTCATCGGTGGAATGTATGGTTTTGGCATAAACGATTACCTCTGATGTTATTTTATGCGAAGAGTTGAGCGGCGTGAAGTAGCATTGCATCGATCGCAGGCATCATACCGTCATAGGTTTCGGTCAATGCAGTGTTGGGTACAGCGGTCGTTTGTAATACGTTTTCAATGGCACTTAACTGTGGACTTAATCCAATAATATTAGCTTCGAGAGCCTCGATTAATATCACACCAAATCCGGCATGTTCTTGATGTTGGAGAACGGAAAAATGGGTAATTTCATTTGACGTTACAACAAGGCGAAAACGAATTTTAACCGTGGCATGATTACCATGAACGGATGCTTCATAACCATAATGGGTAATCGTATTTTCTTCGGCAGCAAAAATGATTTCCTCAATTCCTAAATTATTTAAATTTTTAGGGACTTCTAAAAGAAGGATTTCATGCTGAGGAAGATTAAGGAAATCATTCCATGCGGATGGTGTACTTGGTGTACAACCTAGTAATAAGATGAAAGCAAAAAACGGAATAAGTTTTTTCAAGCCTGAAATTGCATGGCGTGGTTTACCATTGCATCAATAGCGGGGTACATTGCACTGTAGGTTTCTGTAATGTTAGTGACTGAAACGTTTTTGGTAATTAAGACATTGACAGCTGCTTCGTACGTGGCCGGTTGACCCACAAGTCCTGTATTTAAAGCGTTAATGATTTTCATTCCAAAACTTGTATGTTCGCTATGAGTGACAACATTAAAACCTGCAAAGGTTTCATCAACGATTCCGATACGAAAACGAATTCGTCCCCCGTTACCTAAAACATTTGCCTCATACACTAATCCATAAAAGGTGGCATCATTTTGGGAATAGATAGCCGCAACTTCAATGATATCTACTGATGTAAATTCATTCGTTAACTCTAAATTGGTTTCGGTATAATTCGCTTCGGGGATACTTAACAAAGTTGCCCATTTTGTCATTAGGCTAGGCATTAATTCTTCTGAACTCACACTAATTAACTCTGAAGAAAATTCCGAAGGCAGTGAAGTTGGGTCGAGGGAGGATAGATTTTCAGATTGAATTGACGTTGAAGAAACGGCAGTTCCACAACTTACAAGCGTGAAAAGTAGTAGCGTCTTAATCCATACAATTTGTTTCATATTGTTTATTATAGTGATGAGAGGAAAGCATGCATTCAATATGCTTTTAGTAAGGCATGAACCAGGAAATCTTAACAAAAATTAAACAATACTACTCAATCAAAGGTGAATCGCAAACATTTGATCATTGGATTCAACCGCATATCACTCATCTTGAACCCGGTTCGGTAGAAATAAATTGGAAACCCAATGACGTTTCCATGAATCGTTATGGCGCAATTCACGGGGGTGCATTAGCGGGCCTCGTCGATGTGGTAGGAGCGATTGCAACGTTATCTTTAGGAAAACGAGTTGTTACCACGGATATGAGTATCTCTTTTCTGAAGATGGGGACGGCGGATACCCTTATTACTGCAAAGGGTTTTGTCTTTCATCGAGGACGTTCAATCATGCGCACGACGGTAGAGTTTTTTAATCAAAATAACCAAAGTTTGGTCAAGGCTCAATTGAGTTTCTTTGTCCTTGGCGATTTATCTTTAGAATAAAGGAGAATTTTTATGCGTCAGTTATACGGCATTCATCACGTCACAGCGGTAACAAGTTCAGCACAAGATATTTATAAATTTTTTACCTATGTCTTAGGGATGCGTTTAGTGAAAAAAACCGTCAATCAAGATGATGTCAAAGCTTATCATTTATTTTTTGCCGATGAAGGAGGGAATGCAGGAACGGACATGACGTTTTTCCATTTTCCTCGAATCCAAAAAGCGCGCCATGGCACGAATGAAATTTATCGCACAAGCTTTCGTGTCGCCGATGATGAAGCGTTATCATATTGGGAAAAAAGATTAACCCATTACCAAATTAAACACGAACCCATAAAATCGATCTTTGGTCGTAAATTTTTATATTTCCAAGATTTTGATGAACAACTTTACGCGTTGGTTTCCGATGAAAATGTTCCGGGAATCCCTTCCGGACAACCATGGAAAAAAGGTCCAGTTCCAAACGAATATGCCATTTTAGGACTAGGTCCTATTTTTCTTCGTGTCAGTCATCCCGATATCATGAATGATCGTCTTGTGAATCACCTTGGTATGCGCTTCATCAAAAAAGAGGAAAGCTTAAGCTTATTTGAAATGGGTGAAGGTGGTAATGGGGGAAGTGTGATTGTCGATTTTCAACGCTTTCTTCCCCAAGCACAACCCGGATTTGGCACGGTTCATCATGTCGCTTTCCGCATTCCCGATCAGGACACCTTACACGAATGGCGCATTTACTTTAATGAAAAGAAAATTCCGAATTCCGGCTATGTTAACCGCTTTTATTTTGAGTCACTCTATTCCCGTTTATATCCCAATATATTATTTGAATTTGCTACTGATGGTCCAGGATTTATCGATGACGAAGAAGATCTTGAGCATCTTGGCGAACGGCTTGCACTCCCTCCCCATCTAAGAAATCGTCGTGAACTGATCGAGCGTATGATTGTTCCGTTAGATACACGCCGCGCTCACTTAACCTTTGAAAAAGAGTATTTCCCAAACGTTGAGAAAAAATCTTATCAAGCGTAGAACATTCTTTCATTTTCTTCTCATCGTTCCCCTTTTTGTGTTGGGGATATTTACTAATGATGGAGTCAACATATTTTCGTTAACTTTCTCACCCTTCAATGCTGAAACAACAGCCCAATTGGAAGATGATTCTCTTCGTTTTTCTGAAATTGGACAAACTTTATCTGTTACCCTGGAAAAACCAATTGCATTAGGGACATTTCGTTTATCAATTCAAGGTTTTCAAGTCACCATTGAGAGAGATCCTTTTCAAACGCCTGTGTTTTCCCTGCACCAAGGTACGAGGGTGTTTAAAATTCATCGTCTTGAAAAAATAGGATTGATTTCCATTCCGGTTTATCATCTTGATGCGGGGGTCATCACCTTAACCTTTCAAAATTTTGCTACACTAGAAGGGAACATGCTCCCATACGACGTAATCATCGATGGTTTGGACGTGTTCGATCGTAGTTTATGAATCACACAGGTACCCTCCTTCTTGAGACACCGAGATTACGGTTGAGACCGTTATCCTTTTCGGATGCGGAGGTCATGTATACCTCATGGACAACCGATATGGATGTGGTCCGATATTTGTCATGGAGACCCCATACATCATTGGATGAAACCAAACGTATCTTGAGCTATTGGATTAGCAACTACCCTGATCCTAAATTTTATATTTGGGGGATTCAACTCCAACGTGGACAACTCATTGGAACGATATCCATTCATTCTATTTCCGATCCTTTTCTACGAGGGGAAGTGGGTTATGCACTTGCGAAACCGTTTTGGGGAAAAGGCTATGTTACAGAATCATTGCAAGCGATTCTTGATCATGCATTTGGCGTCGTTGGTTTTAATCGAATCGAAGGGCATCATGCGATTGAAAATCCTGCCAGTGGCCGAGTTATGGAAAAATGCGGTATGCAAAAAGAAGGTTTATTACGGCAATATTACCGTTCGAATAACGGCTTACAAGACGCGTATTTGTATGCCATTCTTCGTAAAGACTGGCAATTAAGTAAAGGAATTTTTTAATGATTTCATCCTCCTGGAAGCGTAATATTACTTTTTTTATTACGGGCCAAATGATCTCCTTTGTCGGGTCACTGCTCGTACAATTTGCGATCTTTTGGTATATCAATTTAGAAACACAATCGGGGTTAATTTTATCCATCTCAATCGTTGCTTCCTTTTTACCCTTGCTTATTTTCTCCCCCTTTGCAGGGGTGTGGGCTGATCGACTTAACCGTAAATTTTTAATCATTACGGCGGATTTATCCATAGCGCTTGTCACTTTTTTTGTCGCTATCTTATTTACCCTCGGGGAAGTTGAAATTTGGATGCTAATCGTGGTCACATTTATCCGCGGTATTGGTCAAGCCATTCATGGGCCTGCCATTTCTGCTTCGATTCCTTTAATGATTCCTCAAGAACATCTGATGCGCATACGGGGCATACAATCGGGCATAG
Source organism: Bacillota bacterium (assembly GCA_030834445.1). Taxonomy (GTDB): domain Bacteria; phylum Bacillota_I; class Bacilli_A; order RFN20; family CAG-826; genus UBA970. Next base: position 74,167 of record JAURFC010000002.1, on the reverse strand, counting down.
AATCTGCTTTTAATGTGTTAGCCCCTGTCCTTGCGGCCATTTTAATTGCCACCTTTGACATAGGTTCATTATTTTACATTGATTTTTTAACGGCTATATTAGGCGTTGGAACACTATTAATTTTTGTAAAAATTCCTAAACATGGCCGAGAAGAACACGTTCGCATCAAAGGAGAAGGTCTCCGTGATTTTAAAGAGGGTCTAGTTTACATTAAGACGCATCGCTTCCTAATTCCGTTTTTTATTTATCTTTTCTTTGTATTATTTTTAGTTTCTCCCGTCGCGTTTTTATCGCCTCTTCATGTCGTTCGAGATTTTCAAGGGATAGAAACGGAGTACATTCGCTTGACGGTCGTGGAGGTCGCTTTTTCCTCAGGCATGGTGATTGGCAGTGGCCTTGTTGCCTGGTGGGGTGGTTTTAAAAATCGCATTGTGATGGCGGGATTAGCGATTTCGTTGATGGGTCTTGGTGTATTTTCCTTAGGCATACTAAATAATTTTTATGGTTATGGTGTTGCCATGCTTTTTCAAGGGATTGTCTTACCATTTTATAACACCCCCACCAATGTCATCATTCAAGAACAAGTGGAAAAACAATACATGGGTCGGGTGATGAGTATCATGACGATGATTAACTCCATCGCAATGCCGATAGGTATTCTTGTTTTTGGACCGCTTGCGGATCTCATTCCCATCGATTGGTTAATGATTGGAAGTGGTCTTGGCATGCTGATCTTTGGCATGCTTTATTGGATTAACCGACCGATGATGAAAGCGGGCGTTAAGCCGCCGGTGTTGAAAGAAACCGTTTAAAGAACCAAGGTGCGCCAATCGTCATCCATAACGTAATGGCGAAATAGCGAACAAAATCTAATAAATGATCGGTGAGCAGAGGGTTAAGTTCTGCATCAGCAGAATAAAGTCCAAGTGAAAAAATCTCTTTTAACCCAATGCGGATCAATAAGGCAACGGAAATGCCAACAAGAATGCGTAACAGAGCGTTCTTTTTGGTGGTTTTTTCTTGAAAATTAATGTGTTTTATCTCCCAAGGAAGTCCCCATTGAACCCCAATAATTGTCGCCAATGCAACATACAAATCTTTGTTATTCGCAAGGAAGGTAAGAGGGGCTAGCAGTAATACGCCGAGCCAAGGGGCCCATGTAGGAAGTTTGCGTCGTTTTAAGAAGGTATTGGCCCACGTATAAAAACTAAAAGCAATCGCTAAACCAAATAGAACATCACTTAAGTAATGTTCACCTAAATAAAGACGAGAAAGCATGACCAATCCAACCATTATGGTTAAAAAGGTTGACCAAAAGCGGGGTAAGAAAAGCGGTTTTTCTGCAAGAACAAGCCCCATCATGGCACTATTTTGCGCATGTCCACTCGGTAAGGAAGTTCCCCCCGCTCCCTCTCCAACTAAAACCACGGTCTCCGGAGAAGCAACATGCGGTCGTGGACGATGGGTGAGAAATTTTAAAACCCCATTAAGGATAGCACTGTAAAGGAAAAACAAAATAAACCGTTGGGCGAAGCGTTTATCAACCGTCCAATACAAAATAGCTGCGACGATTAAAAAGACCGTTTCGTCACCAAATTCTGTAATAAAAAGGAAAAAGTCATCCAAAAAATCGTTACGAAAGGATTGAATCCATTCAACAATCATTAAATCAATGTTATTCATGGTTATTCTTCCTTGAAGAGGTGTAAGTATTCATCATAGCCTTGGGCTTCAAGTTCTTCAAACGGAACAAAACGAATTGATGCGGAGTTAATGCAGTAACGCAAACCACCGCGATCGCGAGGACCATCATCAAAGACATGGCCTAAATGGGCATCCGAGTCCTCGGAACGAACTTCCGTACGAATCATGCCGTAGGAATAATCACGATGCTCGAGGATGACATCGGCTTCAATGGGTTTTGAAAAACTCGGCCAGCCACAATGAGAATCAAATTTATCTTCCGAAGTGAAGAGGGGTTTTCCGGTAATAATATCGACGTATAAACCTTTTTCAAAATGATCCCAATATTCATTATCAAAGGGAGGTTCTGTGGCATTTTCAAGTGTGACTTTTTTCTGAAAAGGTGTTAAATGAGAAACGTCTATTTTCTTTTTCATAACCGTGTTTCCTTCTACTCAAAAATATACCTAAAATAACGAAAAAATGCTATGATTTAACCATTAAAGACCACCTTGTCTAACCAGGAGAACCTCACGATGGCGGACTTATTTAAAAAAGCATATGACTTTAAAGATGTAGATAACGCCATTGATTTGGGTATTTATCCTTATTTTCATGCCCTAGAAAGTAAACAAGATATTGTTGTCACGATGGAAGGCAAACGCCGAGTGATGATTGGATCGAATAATTATTTAGGATTAACCGGGGATTATCGCGTGATTGCCGCTACCGTGGATGCCGTTAAAAAATATGGATCGGGTGTCTCGGGATCTCGCTTTTTAAATGGAACATTAGATTTACACTTGGAACTGGAAGAAGAATTGGCTCGTTTCATGGAAAAAGAAGCGGCGTTAACCTTTCCGAGTGGATTTCAATCAACCTTGGCGATCATTTCTGCCATTGCAGGTCGAGGCGATATTATTTTTTCTGATCGGGAAAACCATGCGTGTATTTATGATGGCATTCGCTTAAGTTTTGCATCGAGTGTTCGTTTTCACCATAACGACATGGCCCATTTAGAAAAATTGCTGGAAGAAGCCGATCCTCAGGCCGGAAAACTCATCGTCACCGATGGCGTATTTTCAATGTCAGGGGATATTGCCAATCTACCTGAAATCGTTCGATTAGCCAAAAAATATAACGCTCGCGTGATGGTCGATGATGCTCATGGATTTGGCGTTCTTGGGGCCAAAGGCCGAGGAACCGCAGAACATTTTGGTCTACATGACGAGGTAGACCTCATTATGTCCACCTTCTCTAAATCACTTGCTTCGATTGGTGGTTTTATGGTGGCGAAGAAGGAAGTTGTCAATTTTGTGAAACATAAATCGCGTCCGTTTATCTTTTCAGCCGCTCTCACCCCTGCCTCAGCGGCCAGTGCGCTCGCATCCCTTAAGATTCTTGAAGCTGAACCTGAGCGTCCTCAAGCTTTACGAGACATTTCGGCTTACACGCGTCAAAAAATGCTCGAAAAAAATCTGCCTTTAGCAAATGACTCCGTTGCCCCGATTATTCCCATCTACACCTACACGATGCTACGCACCTTTGTGATTGCAAAATTACTTTATAAACGAGGTGTTTATGTGAATCCTGTTATTCCACCCGCCGCTCCGGAAGGTCAATGCTTAATTCGCACGAGTTACACTGCGACGCATACTAAAGAACTCATTGATGAAGCCGTTGCCATTATTGCCCAAACGCTTGCAGAAATTCCGATGGAAGATGAAAAGGTCATGGCCCTTCTCCATGAAGTCCGTTAAAAAACCATTAACGATTCTCGTGACCGGTGCTTCAAAAGGCATCGGTTTTGATCTTGCCCAACGTTTACAAAAGTGGGGTCACCGTGTGATTGGCGTCGCGCGAAGTCAACCAATAGAACCGTTCACGTTTACGTTTTTTTCGTGCGATTTAACCGATAAAGAAGCGATATCTAAACTCCCAGATGCTTTTAAAAAAGTCAGTCTCCAACTTGATGTGGTCATTCAAAATGCTGGATTAGGTTATGGTGGTTCGGTTGAAGAATTACCGGACGATGCTTTTGAAAAAACCTTGGCCTTGAATGTGCTTGCAATTGATCGTTTAAATCGTCTGCTTTTGCCGATGATCAAAGATGCGCGTGGTTATATTATTCATGTGGGGTCGGTCGCAGGCGATCTAGCCATTCCTTTTCAAACGTTTTATTCCGCATCCAAAGCCGCGCTGGAGCGATACAGTGAAGGATTACGCAATGAGTTAAAACCATTCGGAGTTCGCGTAGTCACGATTAAACCCGGGGATACGCAATCCCAATTTAGTGCAAACCGCGTCACTGTCTATCAAAAAGAATCGCCATACTATGAACGCATTCAGCGTTCTATTCAACGTATGGAAGCGGATGAAAAAAGTGGCATGCCTACGCATAGCGTTTTTCGTGCCGTTAAGAAAATTATCATGAAAATAAATCCTCCCGTTTCAATAACGATTGGTTTTTCTTATCAATTTTTACAATTCTTAAATCGCATCTTACCCAAAAAATTCGTGCAGTTTATTTTGTATCAACTTTACGGGAAATAAGGTCGCGATAATACGTGATAATCGCTTGAACACCTGCATATGGAAATTGTTTAGCAATTTCGTCCATGACGCGATAGACGGACGATAAAATCGATAATTCAATGGGTGTTTCTTCTAAGGCGAGACGCAGATCTTTAAGATAATGACGAACAAAGAAGGTTGCTTCAAAGTCAGATTTCAACATTTTGGGTCCATACATTAAACTTGCATAAGAGCTCGCTGCCCCGGATTGAATCATCGTTAAGACAAGTTCCATCGGAAGATCTGAGGCTTCGGCAAAAGCAAGAGCTTCGGCAAGACTTGCAAGCGCGCCCGCAATTGCAATTTGATTAGCGAGTTTTGTTTGCTGACCTTGACCAGCTTCGCCCATGTATAAAAGTGTTTTAGTAAATTTTTCTAAAAGCGGCCGAACCTTTTCAAATGCGTGAAGATCACCGCCCACCATCGTCGTTAACGTCCCATTCGTTGCCCCAGAAACGCTTCCTGTGACTGGAGCATCGAGTACGGCAATGTTTTTTACTTTTCCGAGGAGGGCAAGTTGTCGAGCTAATCGGGGTGAAGAAGTCGTTGCGTCAATAAGAATCGTACCCGGATTGGCGTTCGGTATGAGCATTTCTTCATATATATTTTTAACGTCTTCTGGCATACCGAGCATGGTAAAAATAATGTCGCATTGCTCCACAATTTCTTTAGGATCACGTGCGACGGTGACGCTCGGTAAAAGGGCATGGGCTTTTTCGATGGTTCGATTATAGACAATAACGTCATGGATTGACGCAAGATGGCGTGCCATCGGGGCACCCATTAAACCAGTTCCAATCCAACCAATACGGTATTTCATAGGATTAGTGTACTATAATTTTCTTTTAACCGCGTGAGTATGGTAAAATTCTTGCGTATGGAATGGACATTATCTTTATTTTTTATCGCCTATATCGGATTGTTACTTTTACCACGTTTTCGTGCCTACATCGCCCTCTCGATGGCCATCCTTTTCTTAATTCTTGGTTATGTACTTCTTCCCGATATTGTCAGTCAGCGTATTAATTGGAACGTTTTTCTCATCATCGCGGGTACCATGCTCGTCGTCCAACCGTTTATTGATTCGGGTATGACAGGTCGTTTGGCCGACCTACTGATGGACCGTGTTCATCATTCTAAAAGTGCGATTCTCGCCCTTGCCCTTTTTTCGGGGGTGATATCCGCGTTTGTGGATAATGTCGCGACCGTTCTCATCGTTGCTCCTATTGCTTTGGATGTTGCCAAGAAATTGAAACGAAATCCAGTTCCACTCATTATTGCCGTTTCGGTGTTTGCCAATATTCAAGGGTTTGCCACGCTAGTGGGCGATACGACATCGGTCATGCTCGCTGGCATTGCGGATATGTCATTCTTTGATTTCTTTTGGATAGAAGGTCGACCCGGTCCTTTCTTCATCGTTCAAGTGGGTACCCTAATTGCTTTATTCACGTTGTGGTTTTTACTCGGGAAAAAGAATGAGGAACTCTCCTTTCATCATCAAACACCGGTGACGGATTATGCGCCAAGTTTCTTTTTGATTCTCATCATTGTTTTATTAGTGATTGCTTCCTTTATTGATGGCTTACCTGCCTTCACAAACGGCTTTATTACGATGGGTGTTGGTCTTGTATCCGTGTTTTATCGAATGGCAAAAAAGAGATCGTTTCATATCTTTGCCAAGGATTTTTCTGCAGTCGATGGGGAGACCCTCTTATTACTACTCGGATTATTTGTCATGATTTTGGGATTAGAAAATCAAGGGGTAATTACCGCGATGGGATCGTTTTTTGAATCGTTATCAGGCAATAATCTCTTCGTGCTTTATACTCTTGTTGTTTTTATTTCGGTCATAGTCTCCGCGGTTGTGGATAACATCCCGTATGTGGCCACATTATTGCCAGTTATGTTAACCTTATCCAATCAATTTCAGATTGAACCGTTTGTGCTTTATTTTGGTCTTTTAGCAGGAGCAACTCTAGGAGGGAACATTACTCCCATCGGGGCTTCTGCCAATATTGCAGGGATTGGAATCTTGAGAAAATTAGGCTATGAAGTGAAAGTCAAAGATTTCTTACGCATCGGGATTCCTATCACGATTACAGCCGTGTTATCCGGTTACGTCCTGATTTGGATTTTATTTGGCGTGTAACCTACCGTTAAAAATCGTAAAGTTACGTGCTTATTTTTAGTATTTGATACGTTATAAACCTATAATTAAACGTGAACCTTAGGAGGTAAAGTATGCTCGTACTTAAGTCGATTGTTAAAAATTATGTGGTTGCTGGGCAACCTTTTCCTGCATTACGCGGTGTGGATCTTTCGTTTCGCAATAACGAATTCGTTTCTGTTTTAGGACCCTCTGGCTGTGGAAAAACCACGATGATGAACATTATTGGAGGATTAGACCGTTACACTTCCGGAGATTTAATCGTGGATGGAAAATCAACGAAAAACTTTACCGAATCGGAATGGGATAGTTATCGAAATGCGACGATCGGTTTTGTGTTTCAAACCTATAATCTTATTTCCCATTTATCCGTGGTAGATAATGTTGAGATGGCGCTGCGTTTATCGGGTGTCAATGCCAAAGAACGTCGCAAACGTGCGTTGGATGTTTTGAAAGAAGTGGGGTTAGAAGACCATGTCTACAAACGCCCAAATCAACTTTCCGGGGGACAAATGCAACGGGTTGCGATTGCTCGTGCTTTAGTTAATAACCCGAAAATCTTGCTTGCGGATGAACCGACTGGTGCACTTGATACGAAAACGAGTGGTCAAATTATTGATCTTATTAAAAAGATTTCTAAAGGTCGTTTGGTCATTATGGTTACCCATAATGCAGAACTTGCAGAATTGCATTCAGACCGTATTGTAAAACTATTAGACGGACGTGTCATTGATGACTCTCGTCCTGAAGTAATGGATGCCGAGTCCTCAGGAAAACTCATGACGAAACGCACCACGATGAGTTTTGCCACCGCTTTAAAAACATCCTATAAAAATCTTTTAACCAAAAAAGGCCGCACCTTAATCACTTCGCTAGCAGGAAGTATTGGGATTATTGGGATTGCCCTTGTTTTATCGATATCAGGTGGAATGAATACCTATGTGGCAGGTCTACAAAGTGATACCTTAGCAGGGTTTCCCATTACGATTAACCAAACTATTCGTGAATTTGGACCTCCCGATATTGCCGAACCATCCGACTTAGATTTTCCGGATTCTACGATCGTCACCGGGTATGATTCTTCTCCAGATGTGCATACCAACAATATTTCTCAAGCGTTTGTCGACTATTTAAATGCGATGGATGCATCGTATTACAACGCGCTTACGTATTCTAAAGCGATGGCGATGCGTCTAGTTTCCATTACGAGCGGAGGCAATGCGAAATTTATTTCGAATTCAGGGGGTAGTTTTTTCTCCTTTTCTAATAACTTTTATGAACTCCCAGATAACCCCACCTTTATTCTTGACCAATATGACTTATTACAAGGGAGTCTTCCGGATGAGAAGGATGAACTTTTACTCATTGTGGATCAACGCAACCGTATTGATGAGGGATTTTTCTCAACCTATGGAATAAACAACACCGAAGGTTTAGATTTCTCGGATATTTTATCCGATGGGACCAATGATTCGGTTTTTGATCTTAAATGGATTCCTAATAATGCCTATTTTGTGAAAACTGACTTGAATGGTAAAACAATTTTCTCCGGATCTCTGAATGCCCAAGGGATGTATGACAATCCTGATTCCTTACCTTTAAAGATTACCGGTGTGGTTCGCGTGAAAGCTTCTGCCAGTGCAGAATTACTGACACCAGGACTTGCTTATACGACGTTGTTAACTGATTACGCCTATGCGGATGAACAAGTGGGTGCGGTAAATTCGGACATTGTTCAAGCCCAAGAAGCTGCCAAGTGGATCTCGGAAGAAGAACCAGGATACGATGTTTTTGTCTCGGGGAATGAGTTTACAAGTGAAGCAGAATATACAAGTCGAATGCGAACCTTGGGAGGGTCTACCTTACCGGTCGGTGTCCAAATTTACCCAAGTTCTTTTGAAAATAAAGAACTCATTAAGGCCTATATTGATGCGTACAACTATGATGAAGCAGGTAATCGCATTCCAATTGAAGATGTCATTATTTATTCTGATTTAGCGGCAACCATCACGTCAACCATTACCGATTTAATTAATACGATTGCGATTGTTCTCGCAGCCTTTGCCTCGATTTCCTTATTTGTTTCTTCCATCATGATTGGCATCATCACCTACGTTTCTGTGATTGAACGTACCAAAGAAATTGGGATTATGCGATCGCTAGGTGCACGCAAGAAAGATATTTCGCGTATCTTTAATGCAGAAACGATTATTATTGGGTTCACCTCGGGAATTTTAGGCATTACGATTACGTTATTACTCAATATTCCGATTGATATTATTATCAAAAACTTTATCGAAGTGGATGACTTTACTTCCCTTTCCCCACTTTACGCGATTGGACTCATCGTCTTATCAACCTTCCTAACACTCCTTGCGGGTTTAATTCCATCAGGAATTGCCGCGAAAAAAGATCCAGTTATCGCCTTAAGAACAGAATAAGAGTGCTACAATAGGAGCGTGATCAAGCGCTTATTATCCATTTTCTTTAAACTTGGTTTGCTTAGTATTGCCATTTTTGGGCTTGTTTTAACGTATCAAGATTATCATAGTGTGGCAGAAATTTCCTCGTATTTTACAACGATTGTAAATTGGGTTTCTGTCATTGTCATCATCTATGCGATGATCTTTGAAATCCTCAACCTTCCCATCAAAGGCATTCTATATTTTTGGTACCAATGCGTGATCGTGATGTTTATGGTGACCATGTTTGTTTATGCAATTTTACTTGTGCCATATTTAATTCAGCAAAATATTGGTTATGAGGTTTTTTCCTTTCGCGATACCATTATTCATTTCATTGTTCCTATTCTTTTACTTATGGATTATTTTTTCTTTACGCGGAAAGGGTATGCACGGTCTTGGATGATTTCGATCAACGTGTTAATTCCATTCCTCTATCTCGGTTATCTTCAAATTTATGATGCAATGGGTGGACGGTTTATTGTGGGTGAAACAACCAATCGATTTCCGTATTACTTTCTCAATGTTGAAGCGATAGGATGGGGTCTTTTCTCGATTTATCTCGTGGGAATGCTCGGATTTGTGATCTTGATTTCTTGGATTTTTTATACAATCGATCGTATTGTAAGCACACCATTAAAACCACTTTATAAAATAAGTAAAAGCAAATAGTTTGCATTTGCATAAATCTATGTTAAGGTAATCTATAGAGGTTTTACGATGAAGAAACACGTTTTAATCACTATGGCGTCATTTGCCATGATGCTTGCAAGTTGTCAAACCAATACAACCCTTGAAAATAATGTGGTAACCACGTTATTTCCTCAATATTCGATCGCACGCCACTTACTTGACGGCATTGCCGATGTGACCTTTCTATTAGAGGCGGGGCAATCATCGCACGATTTTGAACCTACGCCTTCTCACGTTGTCTCGTTAAACCGCGCAAAAGCAGTTTTTTATACATCAGAAATTCTTGAACCTTGGATTCATAACGTTGAAGATACTGCGCGAGGACAGCTTGTTGATTTATCGAGCAATATCGCATTACTCGAAGGGCATGAGGAATATGAAACATCCCTTGAAGATGATCATGATCATGGGGATGAAGATCCTCATTATTGGATTGATCCTGCGAATGCCTTGTTGATGCTATCCACCATAAGTGATACGTTGATTGAACTCTTCCCCGAAGAAGAAGTCATCCTACGATCGCGTGAGGAAACCCTTCGTACAGGATTGAGTGAAGTTGTCACGGCGTATGAGGACTTATTAGGCCCCGATCAAGAACTTGATATAGTTTTTGCCGGTCATAATGTCTTTGGCTATTTAGAGTCGTATGGCATTCATGTCTTAAGTCCGTATGCGGGTTTTTCCGATGATGTATTACCTACCGCACAATCGCTTGCTGATTTTGTAACGCAAATGGAAGAACTTAACACCCTAATTTTGTATGTTAGTTCAACCGATAATCAAGCCATTAATGAGGCATTAATCGCTGCATTAGAAGGCATTGAAACCGTGGAAATTTTTGCGATTGAATCCGTTCCGAGCAGTCTTGATCTTTCAACGGTGACGTACGAGGAAATGCTGATGCTTAATCTAGAAGCTATTGCGCAAAGTCTATGAAAAAAGACCCGCTTATCACCATTACCAACTTAACTGTGAGTTACGATCACGAATCTGTTTTCGAACAGGTCAATCTCACAATCTATCGTGGGGATCAAATTGCTCTTATTGGTGCGAATGGATCAGGAAAGACGACTTTATTAAAAACGATTTTAGGTCTTAAAAAACAGGATGAAGGTACACTCACGATTACCCCTACCTTACGCATTGGTTATCTCCCCCAAGTTTTACAAATTGCTGACCGATTTTTCCCGATGTCAGTGGAAGAAGTAATCTTGCAAGGGCGTCGTTCTCATAAACGATTTCAGGGTTGGCTGAAAGCCCAAAATCGACGTTTTTTGAGTGAAATTGTTGGCCCATTTCGTGCTCAGGAATTATTGAAAAAACGTTTCGGTTATTTATCGATGGGTCAAAAACAACTCGTCTTGTTTCTTCGCATGCTTGCCCAAGAACCCGATGTGGTGTTTTTAGACGAACCAACGAGTTCACTCGATGTGGCGCGTAAAGATTCGCTCTATGCAATGCTAGAAATTCTAAAGAAAAACAAGGTCGCCTATGTCATCATTACCCATGATTTACCGAGCTTTGATAAGATTATCGATCGGGTTGTTTTAATCGAGCACTCCATCCTGTTTGATGGTGACCATCGTGCGTTCTGTGAACATCCGGAATTTTCACCCTTTATTCATACTCATCACGGAGATCATCATGAACATTCTTGATTATTTTCAATTTGATTTTATTGTCCGTGGTTTTTGGGTGGGTTTAATTATTGCCGTATTAGGCGCGGTAGTTGGGCATTTTTTGGTGTTAAAAAAAGTGGCGATGATTGGGCATGGGCTTTCCCATGCTGCGTATTTATCGGTCGCAATTGCAATCGTCTTTTTGGGTCAGTCTTTAATTTTTAATTTGGTGTTTGCTTCGATTGTTGCGATGCTCATCCAAGGGATTATCAAACGCTATCCGAGTTATTCGGATGTGGTCATTGGGGTCATTTCTGCCACATCGGTTGCCATTGGAACAATCATTATTACAACCAATCCAAATCAAAATGTGACCGTGGAACAATTTTTATTTGGCAGCATGCTCTTATTACGAGATATCGATGTATGGGCAGTCATTACCTTATCCGTGATGATTGTGACCTTTATTAGTTTCTTTTATGAGGACTTGGCAACGATGACGTTTGATGAAGATTTTGCGCGTGTCATCGGAATTCCTGTTGTTTGGTTGAATCGCGCATTAACCTTAATAACGGCATGGCTCATCATTTTGGGTTTGCGATCAGTGGGGGCCCTTCTTATTTCGAGTTTCATCATGTTCCCTACGTTAATCGCTTCCCCGTTATCGAAGCGATTTAAGGGAACGTTTTTTGTTGGCATTGGATTGGCGGTTCTTGTATTCACGGTTGGTTTTATGATTTCTTTGGCGCTGGATTGGCCAACTGGAAGCACGATGATTGTTCTCTATGCCGGAGTATGGGCCCTCACGATGCTCATCCAACGCATTAAAAAGGAGTTTTAAGTATGCATGATTGTCACAAAGATTTTTTTCACACCAAGGGGTTAAAAAACACGCCGACTCGGGATTTGGTTTATCACGCCTTGACCCATAAAGCGCTCACTGCCGAAGATGTGTATTTGGCGTTATTAAAACAAAAGAAAAAAATCGTTTTTTCAACGATTTATCGGATTTTAGAACAATTTTCAGAACACGGGATTACCGAACGTTTGTTTTTAGATAATGAGAATAAGACACGTTATCAATTAAAAGAAGAACATGATGATCATGTTCATCAATTGATTTGCACGCAATGTCATGACGTGGTGAATTTAAGTACTTGCCCGGTTGAAGGTTTAACGCAAGACATTCAAAAGGCATCAAATTTTAAGATTGTCTATCATCAACTACGGTTTTATGGTCTTTGTCAAAAGTGTCGAGCCTAATCCAAATTTCATTGTGTTTAAATAATCCCGGCATAAACGGGGCGTTGTAACGCGCTACAAAATATGAAGGCGAGGGTTGATACCCTTTTTGTTGGAGCCACTCCAACAGGCTTTGATAATGTTTTTCGATGAGCATTCGACTCGGATTGCCACGAAAATGAATGACCCCTAGGTGCATATTTTCATAAGTTTTTAAGGACAAATAATTCACCGAAGGTTCGGGGGTGTTGTCGTAAAATTGAGCGGGTACAACAAATTCCATGCTAAGTTGATCGCGTTGGACATCGTTAATGACAGGCACTGTCATTTTCATCGCTTGCCGTTGTTTGTTTTGACCGGAAATATAATTAAATAAATCGTTGAAGCCGGAATAACCATCCCAGCTGGAATGATGCATCACCACGGTTTTAAAAAACGGATAACGACGAATAGAAAAAGCTCCTTCTTCCAGTATTTTTTCAAAGAGAGGAGCTTCGTAGGCCATAAGCTTTTTAGAGTAAGGATTCGACAAACGCCCAATTGATGATGCTAAAGAAAGCACTAACGTAATCAGGACGACGATTTTGATAATTTAAATAATAAGCATGTTCCCAGACATCTAATCCAAGCAAAGGTTTCCCTTCATTCAATGGTGTATCTTGGTTCGGGCTGGAAGTGACTTTAAGTTGACCCTCTTTGGTAAGGACCAACCAAGCCCAACCGGAACCAAACCGCGTTTTCGCGGCGTTTGCGAATTGTTCTTTAAAGGCATCGAAGGTTCCAAACGAGGCATCGATGAGTTGAGCAAGTCGCGCTGAAGGTGCTTTATAGTCAGCGACTGGTAATAAGCATTGCCAAAACAAACTATGGTTATAGTGACCTCCGGCATTATTACGAATCGGACCTTGAATTTCTTTGGGGAGAGTTTCCAACTTTGAAAGTAAAGTGGCTACATCCAATGCGGCAAATTCAGGGAACTTTGCAAGGGTGTTGTTGGCATTGGTAATATAAGCTTGGTGATGCTTTGTGTGATGGATTTCCATGGTTTTCGCGTCGATCACAGGTTCTAACGCATCATACGCATAAGCAAGACGTGGTAATTCAAATGGCATAAGAGTGACTCCTTTTCTAATGTTATTTTACCCTTGTTCAAAACACTTGAAAAGAGAAGCACTTAAATTCAGGGAAAAGCGAAAAAAATTTACAAAAAATTATCGGGAATAAAACCTTCGTTTGGGACAAACATTTAGTAATAATTTAGTAAGTACAAATGCGTTTTAATCGGTTTTTTTGGTTGACTTAGGTGTAATTTTTTTATAAGTTTATCTCACTCACTTTTGTAGACTCAGCCGTCGCTTAAGGCTTTAATGTCCTTAATCTTCATTTTAAGTCTCAATAAATTGAAAGGAACTGTATGGAAAAAAATTATATTCCGGAATGGGTATTACTCAACAATCAAGTCATTGATGAGTCCGGACAACTGAAAGATCTTAATAAAGATAAAGAAGCCGTACGTGCTTATTTTCTCAATGAAATTAACAAAAAAACCCAATTTTTCCATTCCTTAAAAGAAAAACTCGATTATTTGATTGAAAATGATTATTACGAATCAGAGTTTTTAGAAAAATACTCTCACGAACAAATCCAAGAAATTTATGAGATTGGCTATAAAGCGAAATTCCGTTTTCCCACCTACATGGGAGCCTTTAAATTTTATAATGATTATGCGTTAAAAAGTCGTGATAAGAAGGTCTTTCTAGAACGTTATGAAGATCGCCTTGCCGTGAATGCCTTGTATCATGCAAATGGAGACTTCCAACTCGCAAAAAACATCATGAAGCGATTAATTGCTCAAGATTTTGTTCCGGCCACACCAACCTTACTTAACACAGGTAAGAAAAAACGTGGAGAATTTGTGTCGTGCTTTTTGCTTGAAGCAGGCGACTCCTTAAATGATATTGCCCGCGTTTCAGAATTCTCCATGCAGCTTTCCAAAATTGGTGGCGGTGTTTCGGTGAATTTAACCAACCTTCGTGCGAAGGGTGAAGCCATTAAAGATATCCCGAATGTCTCAAAGGGGGTTGTCGGTGTAGCCAAACTTCTCGACAACAATTTCCGTTATGCTGATCAAATGGGACAACGTACAGGTGCGGGGGCCGTTTATTTAAATGTCTTCCATTCAGATATTGAAGACTTCCTAAATACTAAGAAATTAAACGCTGATGACGATGTTCGTGTGAAAACACTTTCTATGGGTGTTATTATTCCGAATAAAATGGTTGAATTAGCGCGTGAAAACAAAGATATGTATGTCTTTTATCCTCACACAGTTTATAAAGCCTATGGGATTGATTTTGCCGATGTCAGCACCAATATGGACTATTGGTACGACAAACTCGTCGACAACCCTGATGTGAAGAAACGAAAGATTAGCCCTCGTCGCCTTTTTGATATGATTGCCTCTTTACAAGGGGAATCAGGTTATCCTTACCTCATGTTTGTGGACAACGTGAATAAAGTGAATCCATTATCTATGCCGGTTAAATTCTCCAATCTTTGCACTGAAATTTTACAACCGACAGTGACATCTCACTATGCGGATTATGACAAGCATGATGAAGATGATATTGGGATGGATGTTTCGTGTAACTTAGCGTCTGGTCACATGGGTAATATGATTCGGCACAACACCATCAAGGAAACTGTTTTCGCAGCGATGGATGTCATGAACTCGGTCTCTACCAATACGAATATCGGTTATGTTCCTGCGGTTGCAAAAGCGAACCGAATGAACCGATCCGTTGGTTTTGGCATCATGGGACATCACGGATACATTGCGGAAAATTACATTTTGTTTGGCTCGGAAGAAGATATTGACCTTGTCGACGTCTTCTTTAATTTAGTCAATTATTACTCCCTTGTTCACTCCATGGAAAAAGCGAAAGCGACTAAATTGAAATTTTATCAATTTGAATCCAGTCACTATGCATCTGGGAAATACTTTGAAGGTCGTGGTGCCATTTATCCTAAAACAGACAAAGTGAAAGAACTCTTTAAAGATGTTGCCATTCCTAGTGACGAAGATTGGGCAGAACTTAAAGCGAATGTCATGAAGTACGGCTTGTACAACTCACACCGTCTCGCCGTTGCTCCCAATGGCTCCATCGCGTATGTCATGTCGGCAACCCCATCCTTGACACCGATCAAGCAGCTTATTGAAGAACGAACCTATGGGAATTCGAAAACCTATTTCCCTATGCCGGCCTTGGATACGTCTGCCTTCATGTATGAAACCGCCTATAAAATTGATAACTATAAAGTCATTGATGTGATTGCAACGGCACAAAAACACGTTGATCAAGGGATATCTTTTGAATTAGGGATTACGTCGGATGTGACCACCAAAGAACTCATTAAATATTATTTGTATGCTCACTACCAAGGCATCAAAACGTTGTACTATACGCGCACACAAAAATTAAAAATTGAAGAATGTGAATCATGTGTTGTTTAGGAGGATAACCATATGGCCATGAATAAAAAAAGTCTTGATATCGCGATTGGAAGTTTACATTTTAATCCTGTTTCCGCATTTTCCGGCGCGAACTGGAATGGAACGGATGATACATTTACGCAACAATTTTATGAGCAAAATTTATCGCAATTTTGGCGCCCTGAAGACGTTTCCTTGCAATCTGATTTACTCGTTTGGAAAGTTTTACCAGACACCGTCAAACATGCCTACGCACTCAATTTACTCATTCTGACGTTTTTAGATACGTATCAAGGGGACATTGGCATGCCGGTAGTATCACGCTCCATTGCCGATGAATATCATCAACGTAAAGCGGTTATCAATTGGATGGCGGCCATGGAAAACGCAGTTCATGCCAAATCCTATTCCAATATTTTCATGACGTTTTTATCCACCCAAGAAATTGATGAATTATTTGCCTGGGGCAAACAAAATCGTAATTTGCAAAACATCATGACGCTCATTGTAGGTCAGTATGAAAAACTCGATCAAATGAATTACACGAAAAAATACAACCCATCCCAAGTGGATTTTTCTGATGAACAATTCAAGGAAACACAATGGAAAGCCATGGTTGCCTCTGTGTTTTTAGAAACATGGTTGTTCTATTCAGGTTTTTATTACCCTCTCTATTTCTATGGCCAAGGCAAAATGATGCAAGCAGGTGAAATCATCAACCTCATCTTACGTGATGAAGCGATTCATGGTTTGTATGTTGGTAAATTAGCGATTGAAATTTATCAATCCTTTAGTAAAGAAAAACAAGAAGTTCTTAATGACTGGATGATGGATTTCATGAAGAAATTGTACAAAGAACAAGAAGAACTCTCCGAAACGGTTTATGATCCCGTTGACTTAACCCACGATGTCAAAGTTTTTGTGCGTTATAACTGCAACAAAGCGTTAATGAACCTTGGTTTTGATCCCGTATATGAACACGAAGAAGTGAACCCTGTTGTCCTCAATGGGTTAAATACAGAAACGAAAACCATGGATTACTTCTCCATGAAAGGGAATGGGTATCAAAAAATGAAATCCGTTGCCTTAGATGATGATGACTTCGTGTTTAACAAACCCAAAATTAATCAATAATGGCTCTGCAAAAAGCATTTCTATTAACCAAAGACCAATGTCCCCATTGTGAGCATCTCAAACAATTTTTAGCCTTGGCATTGCGTAATCACTATCAAGATTGTTTGGAGTATGTACACCAAACAAACAATGCAGAACAGTTTGCAACGCTTGTCAGCCAACATGGCATTAAAGAAACTCCAGCGCTCATTATGGAAGAGGACGTATTACAAGGGTTTGCGCCTCAAGCGACCCTTAATTTTTTAATCAAACATTTTGGAAAAAGGCCATGAGTCTTACCATCGTCGTTGATTCAATGACTGGTCAAGGAAAACGTTTTGCGGAGAAAATGGGTTTTCCTGTCGTGATGATTCAAGACGTGACTGATACTATCCAAGGTCCCATCTTTCTCATCACACGTTCTTACAACTTTGGACAAATTCCTGATTTAACGAAAGCATTTTTAGAAAATCATCATGAAAAAGTCGTGGGCGTTGCGGTGGGCGGAAACCGCACGTGGGGTCAGCATTTTGGTGCGGCCGGAGATAAAATTCATACCCAATATCAGATTCCCCTTGTGCAAAAATTTGAAGGGGTTGGCTTTCCAAATGAAGTCAAAAATGTTCAGCAATGGTTAAAAGCATTCGTCGAAAAACAGCTTTAACAAATTTAATCACCACAAATTAAAAAAAATTGATAAAATAAGGTCAATATGGCAAAGAAAAAACTTACGAATCCTAACGCTGATTTACCACCTTTATTGGTTTTGTCCACGTTCTTAGCTGAAAAAAAGCGTGAATTCGTGACAGAAAAACTCAAAGAATTTGGGCTTGTTCGTCAAGAATTCTTTAACCGTAAACTCGGTCATAAAAAAGCAGATTTCCCGTTTAAGAAATTTTTAGGAAAACGCTATCGTTATGTGACGGCACCGATGACGGAGGAAGAAGTCAATCAACTCTTCGCGATCATTCAAACGCTCACGAGTCTCCAAAAACAAACCAAGAAAAACGATTAAAAGAACCGTAAGGTTCTTTTTTCTTTCATCGCGTGTTACGATAATTTTGAGGGATTATTATGAATATTTTTTTCACCTTTCTATTGAGTGCACTTGTCTTCACGGTATTAGATTTATTTTGGCTCGTTAAAGTGGCACCCCAACTTTATCGTCGCCATATTGGCCATCTCATGGCCGAAAAAGTCAATCGGATCGGTGCGTTACTATTTTATGTCTTATATCATGTCGGACTTGTTGTTTTTGTCCTTCTGCCTGCGAAAGGAAATATTTTTGAAGGGTGGCTATTGGGGAGTTTATTTGGACTCGTCACGTATGCAACCTATGATTTAACAAACTTGGCGACGCTTAAAGCATGGCCGGTAAAAATCACTGTCATTGATTTAGTGTGGGGGACATTCTTAACGGGTGTTTCTACCGTGATTACGTTATGGCTCATGGGGGTTTTCGGTTTATGATTGGCCTTTTAATCTTAACGGGACTTGTCATCACCGTCAGTGTGATCCTTTTGCATTTCACCTTTTATTTTTTTAAAGCAGAAGCGAAAAATAATTATGGAATCATTGATGTTGGTTGGGGTCTTGGGTTTGTTTGGATTGCCTGGTCACTCATCCTTATTCGGACCCAGCTTCTTGGCGTGAATAGTAATTTCCTTTCGTTAATCACTGTACTCGTTACAACGATTTGGGGCGTGCGTTTATCTACCCATATTCGCCGACGAAATGAAGGTAAGCCTGAAGATTATCGCTATGTTGCGATGCGGGCAAAAATTCAACCTCCGTGGCGAAAACTAAAAGGGTTTGTGAAAATTTTTCTTGTCCAAGCCCTCTTTATGTTTCTGATTGCGTGGGTTTTGATTGCCAATATTATGGTGTCAGGAAATTTGATTGAACCGTGGATGTATGGTCCCTTGTTAGGGGGACTTTTCGTGTGGATGGTTGGGTTTTATTTTCAAGCGGTTGGAGATGCTCAGTTAGCCAGCTTTAAAAAGAATCCGGAAAACAAAGGCAAACTTATAACCACCGGATTGTGGGCACTCACGCGGCACCCAAATTATGTCGGGGAAGTTTTTATGTGGTGGGGTATTACGATCATGGGTTTTGGTAATGGATTTATCATCTCCGTGCCATGGTTGCCTTTCATCGCCATTTTTTCCGCGCTTGTGGTCACATTTTTACTTCGGTATTTATCAGGCGTTCCTTTGTTAGAAAAAAGGATGGTTAACCATCCTGATTTTGCAGCCTATGCGAAACGCACCTCGATTTTTTTACCGAGGCTTCCTAAAAAATAATTATAGCGGAATCGATGAATTCAAAATGATGTGCGCGATGATAAGGGCGACCATGATGAAGGGTAATGTTTCGTGAATTTTATTCAAAACACGAATGTTGCCCTTTTTTTGTTCTTGTAAATAACCCGTTATCCCTTGGGTTGCTAATAAACCAATTAGGGTTCCTCCCGTTAAACTCGGGGAACCGGTGATTGAGAATTGAAGGGCGGCATGGGCCACCGCGCTCAAAAGGGCAAGGATGCCAAAGTAGCGATGGTTTTTTTGCAAAAATAATAACACTTTCAAATCAAGTGACGTTTTCTTATCCTCAAGCTTATTGCGCTTGAACACGGATGCTAGCGTGAGTTGAACGAGTTTTCGTGTCATACTCATCGCGATAAAAAAGACGGTAATAAATCCTAATAATGGGCCCATATTTCCTCCTTAATCACGGAATTGTTCCGGATCAATAATGTGCTTCTGATACCATTTTATCACGGTTTGGATTTCATCACTTGAGAGTTGATGTCCGTGTTTAAACCAGGCTAATTCGACGGTTGCTTTTTGTGTTTGAAAACGGTGGACAAGTTGATTGGTTTGCGCTTGCGTAACAATGGGGTCTTCGGTCCCTGCGGTCACTAAAATATCTACATCCTCGATCGGTGTAGGGATGACTTTGGGGTCGATATCCATCGGATGCATTAAGATTGCCTGGCGAAAACTCATCGGTTTTTTTAACATCATTTGGGCAATCATATTTGCGCCATTCGAATAACCAACACCCAGGAGATCCTGGCGATCCAACTGATATTGCTCACACGCTTTATTCAAAAATGCATCAAGTGAATCGACACGCATGCAGATATCGTTATAATCAAAGACGCCTTCTGCTAAACGTTTGAAAAAACGGTTCATCCCAAACTCGCTTACATCACCCCGCAATGCTAAAACACTCGCCTCATGATCAATCATTTGCGCAATGCTTAATAGGTCGTTTTCATTCCCCCCTGTTCCATGAAAAAGCACTAGAGTAGGGCGTCGCGGATTGGTTCCTGGAATGTATTTATGAATCATAAGCATTTTTCGCCTCACTTTTTATCATCGGATTTATACTAATATTACCAATTATGGTGAAAAAAGGAGATTTTATGAGCGCAAAAGTTGAATTGTCGTTCGACCAAAAAGTAGACAAACTCCTTGGTTTTAACAAAACCATGGGTCTTGTTCACTTAATCCAAGGGGTTCTCATGATGGCATTTGCCTTCTTTGTGTATCCCAGTATTTCCGAACAAGGGGCCTTTAATATCGATGTCATCGGTAATTACCTTGAGTTCGTTCCAGGTGAAGGGTTAGTGTTAACCGTCACAGACACGTTATTTCAGTTACCTTTCTTACCATTAACTGCAAGTTTCTTGCTTTTATCGGCTTTATTCCACTTCCTTATCGCCTTTCCTTTCAAGAAGAAATATCGTGAAGGTTTACGTGTCGGTATCAACCAATTCCGTTGGTATGAATATGCGTTATCGTCATCCTTAATGATCGTGTTAATTTCTTCGTTATTTGGTGTTCGCGATGTGGCCGTCTTTGCCTTAATCGCGTTAGCGAATGCGGCGATGAACTTCTTCGGTTTAGATATGGAATTACTCAACGCAGGCGAATCCAAAGTCGGTAAGAAAATCAACTGGTTACCCTTTATTTTTGGGACCATCGTTGGTCTTGCTCCTTGGGTTGCCATTGCCTTCTACATTGGGGTGAACCCCAACTTAGATGCCGTTCCAGTTTTCGTTTGGGCGATTTTAGCCACCTATTTCATTGCCTTCAACACCTTCCCCGTTAACATGCTTTTACAATACTTAGGCGTGGGTAGATTTAAAGACTATCTTGTCGGTGAACGTGGTTATATCATCTTATCGTTAGTTGCAAAAACCATCTTAACCTGGCTCGTCCTCTTCGGTGCCTTCCAACCTTCCTAACGAATCCCGTTAAAATAAGGTAAAATAAAAGCTAAGGGAATCCCTTAGCTTTTTTTATGAATCATCCTCAAAAACCTGAAATATATCAAGGCTTCGGCCAAACCAATCGCTACTTTGAAGGTTGGTACTTTAAACATGTGACGGCGGATCAAACGTTCTCGCTTGCGCTAATTCCTGGCATCTCTCTTTCTAAGAAAGATCCGCATGCCTTTGTCCAAGTATTTTTAGTGGATAAGGGGGAAGAACCACGTCTTGATTATCATTATTTTCGTTTTCCCACCTCGGATTTTTCTGCCGATAAGAAACGCTTTCATGTGCAAGTAGGCACCAATACATTCTCATTGGATCAAACCCATATTGACTTGAAAAATGACGATGTTCACTTGCGTGGTGACTTCCATTATCAAGGCCGTATTCCGCTTCCAAAAAACATTTTGAATCCTTCCATTATGGGACCGTTTGCCTATCTCCCAGCGATGGAATGTTATCATGGGGTACTTTCGCTAAATCATTCGATCACGGGATCGCTATCTGTGAATGAGGACGTGATTGAATTTACGAGTGGAAAAGGGTATTTAGAAAAAGATTGGGGGCGTTCATTCCCTGAAAATTATGTGTGGGTTCAAGCGAATCATTTCCTGGAAGACAATATTTCTTTTTTCTTTTCTTATGCGAAGATTCCTTACTTAGGGTTAAAATTCCTCGGTCTTATTTGTCATCTTTATGTCGCAGGACAGCATTACCGATTTGCAACGTATAATGGCGCCAAGGTCAATCAAGAAGTGATTACCCAACGTTCTGGTCATTATATTCTCAAGAAAGGATCTTTAATGCTTGAATTTGAAGCGACGATTGATCGCGTTGCTGCCCTCAAATCACCGAAATTAGGGTCGATGGATCATCAAATTAAAGAAGGATTATCCGGGCATGTTTCCTTACGATTAACGAAAGGAAAACGCCTGTTATATCAAGGGGTCAGCAGCTCGGCTGGCATTGAGTTAATGCGATGAAAAAGAAAATAAAATGGGGGCGTATCATCGCCTTAACGCTTTATTTTATCACGGTGGGATTTTGGACTGCTTCGGGGTTAAAAACCTCAGAGATCATACAAACACGTCAATACGTTTACGAAGCGTATGCCAAGGAACTTCAACTTGATGAAGAGCGCACCATTTTTTACCGCGAAGCTGGGGATGCCAATGCACCCGTGATGCTTTTCGTTCATGGATTTTTAGGATCAAGTTATGATTTTATTCACGTATTTGAATATTTTAAAACCACCCATCACGTCATCGCGGTTGATTTAATAGGTTTTGGACTATCGAGTAAACCTCGTGATTATGATTATGGTAAAGAAAATCAAGCGCGAACGGTGCTTGAATTTATTGAAGTTAAGCAATTAAACGATATTACCTTGATGGCCCATTCCATGGGAGGGGAAGTTTCCTTTCACCTTACCCATCTTGCCCCTGAAAAAATTTCCCAACTTATGTTGGTCGGGTCTGCAGGATATTATCCGGAAGGCGCGATGACCAATCCCCCCAGCTTACCTCTTTTCATGTACAAAGAAGTGGTTCAAAACTATTACATTCAACGTGCCTTCTTTTTTACCGCGTACTCAGAATACGAACGGAATAATGGGCTTATCACGAATGAAGATTTTGATGAAATGTATGTCGTCAATCGTACGATTCCACCGGATATTCTTAAACAATTTGGTGAGGATAATGATTCGCAAAATATGCAAGAAATATTCGATACAATCACGCAACCGATCATGCTACTTTGGGGTGAATTTGATGGATTTATTCCCCTTGCCACCGGGGAATTACTCTTACAAAGTTTGGGAGACAATACCCGTCTTGTCATGATACCCAATGCGGGTCATCTTCCTTTTGATACCTTTTTTGATTTATTTATTGATCATGTGGAGGAATTTATCGCATGAAATATGTTTATCTTAAGCAAAAAGTATTCGCCATTCGGGATGAATACAAAGTGTATGATGAAGTTCAAAATGTCTTGTATGAGGCAAAAGGGAAATTCTTTTCGATGCATAGTCATAAAGATATTTTTAAAGTCGGAGATCTCACTCCCATTTATTCGATTCGACAAAAAGTTTTAACCTTTGTTCCTACTTATTTTTTATACGATCGTCAGAATGCCGTTGTTGCAAAGCTTGCCCAACAACTTCTTGCCTTTTTTGGGGTACGATTTAACCTCTTAATTCAAGGGAAAAAATATGAAATTCAAGGCGATTTCTTTGGCTATAATTATCGAATTGCCGATGAAAATGGTACCGTGGTTCAAATTCAAAAGAAGTTTTTAGCCTGGGGAGACACTTATCAAATTGCCATTGAAGATGGCTTTGATGAGGCCCTTGCTGTGAGTGTTGTGCTAATGATTGATGACTTTATTGATGATAAGCGTCGGCAAGCTGCTGCTGGGGCTGCTGCCGCTTCATCTCATTCCTCAGGAGGTAGAAATCGATGAACTTGATTCAGCGCTGGTTGAATAACTTTTTATTAAAACCATTGCAAGGAAGTTGGCAACGCTTTCCTGTCACATTAATTTATTCCTTTCTTTTAGGATTTTTGATGGTATTGAATGAAGACCTTGAACTGAATTGGTTGACCGATGTCTCTCAAGCGTTGTTTATTTTTCTTCCATTAACGTTGAGTGTGACCTTAACAAGGGAAACATTTTCGTGGTGGCGCTGGTCGAAGATCATCGATATTCTCACCGTGATCCTTCTCACCGGGCTTTATTTTGGTTGGTTGCAACTCGAAGCGAATCTTGCCGTGGGCTTTTTTCGCTTTTCAAATTTACTTTTTGGGTTTTATTTATTGCCTTTATTTATCCGATATTTCCGTGCGAATAAGGCGATTGAAAAACCCATCATTGATGGCATTAATGTTATTTTTACCGCGCTTGTTTATGCCTTATTCCTCTTTGTCGGTGTCGCCATTATTTTATTGAGCACGAATATTCTATTTAATTTATCGATTGCCTTTACCGTCTACTCGAATGTGCTTATCTTATCGCTTACCTATGTTTTTGTTCCAACGTGGTTGAATGGCTTTCCTCGAGGAAACGAAAAACTCGAAGAAGGACCATACTCCGTTATCTGGGAACGTATCTTCCTATTTGTGCTTGCGCCTGTCATCAGTGTGTTCATGATCTTTATCGTCATTTATTTGCTGACCGGTTTATTTCAAAGTGAACAATATAACGCGGGAATTTATACGTTATCGACCTTGGTGATTGCTTTTGCTGGGATTTCAACGCATGTCTCCACCCGTCGGTTTGTCGAACGTTATCCTTTAATAAAGTTTTTCCAAAACCTTTTCCCCATCGTTTTACTTGTGATTATGTTTGGTTATTATGTAGAACTCATTCGTGTGGGGGTTGTCTTTGGATTTTCCATGGGTATCGTCCTACAACTTTTGATGGGAATTTGGCCGATCAGTTACGCGATTTGGGTACTCAAAAAACATCCTCAAGCCACCCAACGGGCCTTATTAACCCTTGTGGGCATTTATGTGTTCGCGGCCGTGATGCCTTTCGTCAATGGGGTTGGCATTGCCCGATTCATTTTACAAGGGCAATTTAACGCGGCGATTGAACGGCTCGATATGCGCGATGAAGAAGGGGAATTGATGGTCAAAAACGACCTTACACAAGCGGAATACAATCAACTTTTTTCGCTTGTCACGTCCATGAATGAAATTGGTCTTGCTTCCTTTTCGGGCATTCCGGAATCGTATCAACATCCCGCTGATTTTCCAACGACCTTTGGGACATATACCGATGATCCAATCGTCGAATTTATGGATTATTACTTTTCCTTATCGAATCAAATCTTAGATTTTTCCTCCTTTGACTATGAAACATTCTTATTTGTGCCTTCAATCATGGATCTTGTGGAAACACCCTATACCAGCGACAACGTCGCCATGTCACTGACCATGGAGGAAGAAACCGATTTACAACTTGATTGGAATATCACGTATGGTGATGAAGCCGTTACGATTGGTATTCTTGAGGAAATGATTGCCGTTTTGTTAGAGCGGCATTTCCCCGGTGAAGATATCCAACAAGCAGACTACACGGCAGAAGACCCTGAAGACTTACTCATTTCCTTCACTTTTGAAACGTTCTCGATAGATATATGGGTGCAATCACTTATTTATTTTGATGGGTACTATCGTAATTTTGCAATGGGTGCCTATGTTGGTTTCTTCCGATGAGTGGTTTACTTTTTACCCCTTTTCAATGGGGCTCTCTTTCGCTTAAAAATCGCCTTGTCATGGCCCCGATGTGTATGTATAGTGCCAACGAAGAAGGACACGTACAACCGTTTCATCTCGCGCATTATCCTGCCCGTGCGTATGGCGGTGTGAGTTTAGTCATTGTCGAAGCCACCGCGGTCGAATCACGGGGTCGCATTTCGATTCACGATTTAGGTATTTATGATGATGCTCAACTAGCCGGATTACATCAACTTGTAAGCGCAGTTCATCATGGTGGCGCTAAAATTGCAATTCAACTCGCTCATGCGGGAAAAAAATCAGGCGATATGTCCCAAGAAGCCATTTCTTCATCGGCCATCCCGTTTACACCTGAACACCGGACGCCCCGAGCGATGACAAAGGAAGATATTCAAACCGTCATTCATCACTTCCGATTGGCTGCCCATCGTGCTCAACAAGCAGGATTTGATGGCGTTGAAATTCACGGGGCCCATGGGTACCTCATCAATCAGTTTTTATCTCCATTAACGAATCATCGAACCGATGAATATGGTGGATCCATCGAAAATCGTACGCGTTTTTTAATTGAAATTTTACAGGCAGTATCCACGAAATTTCATGGCGCTATCTGGGTCCGATTATCGGTGGAAGAATATGCCGAAGGCGGTCATCATGTGGAAGAAACACTTCGCGTGATTAATCTTATTAAACCTTACGTGGTCGGCGTTAATGTGAGTAGTGGTGGTGCCGTCCCTGTTTCTATTCAATCGTATCCAGGTTACCAACTTGGTTTTGCGAAGGTGATTGAAAAGCAGGATATTCCTACCATTGGGGGAGGCCTCGTCACGACCTACGAACAAATCGAAGATGCATTGGGCCAAGGCATATCGCTTATTTATCTGGGTCGAGAACTCTTATTAAATCCTTACTTTTATTTACAGCTCGTTAAAAAGTATCATCCTCACGACTTGATTGCCCCGTACAAACGCGGATAAGAAAAGCACCCTTTCGGGTGCTAGTCTTCGTCGTTTTCTGGATTAGGTTGGTTGTTCGGTTTCTTTTTGATCATGGCATTAAAGACTTTGAGCTTTAAATAACCAATACCGACGACCGCGACCGCGATGAGTATCCAGACCCACCAATCAAGTTCAAAC
The DNA here is from genome assembly GCA_030834445.1 of Bacillota bacterium. GTDB lineage: Bacteria > Bacillota_I > Bacilli_A > RFN20 > CAG-826 > UBA970. The sequence goes on along the minus strand of JAURFC010000002.1, from coordinate 47,459 downwards.
ATGGTTTAAAATCCCCTTTCTGCGCTTGCACGCTTCACAAAATAACGAATGGAAATAACTGCAAGGAAGATCATATAGACCGCGCCAATTACTAAATAAAGGGTATAGGAGAGATCATCGGGACCTTGGGTTTGAAACGCGAGGTTTAAAAAGGCTTTCACGGGCCAAAAGTTGGGCGTGATGCCTAAGAGGTATTGTTTCCAATCGCCAAATGCTTCTAATAATACAAGGGCAGGAATGATGAAGAGGATGCCTGCGGTTTTCATCAACGCAAACCCTTCGATTTTATTTTTAGCAATCGCTGCGATCATCGCCCCAATCGTTGGTGTGAGGAGACTACTCACCGCACTAAAAAGCAGTAAATCAAGGAAAGAAATTTCCGATAAGCCAAACCGCATCCCGTTAAAGGAATACGAATACGCATCGGAAAAAAAGAGGATGATGCCGCCCACCATGACGAGCGTTCCAAGAAAACCAATCACATAGGTGTATAGACTCTTAAACCATGCATAGCCTTGAACGGTCATCGGCGAAACTGCAATCGCTTGAATCGTTTTTTCATCTTTGTTTTCGAGTAAAGAGAATCCCAGTAAGATACCTGAAATCATGCCACCGACGGCGAGAATGACCACAAAAATAATCGTTAGACTTAATGCGTATTCCCCGGAAGATGTTTCTAGACCGGTTCGTTCTAAAATTGAAGGAATGGCCCATCCCATAAAAAACAACATAAAAATAGGATAAATGAACATAAATAAGTTCATCGGGTCACGTAAGAGTGTTTTGAGTTCATAGCCTAGTAAAGCAAACCACGATTTCATGCGCGTAATGCCTCCTTTTTAAAGCGGGGATAAACATATAGTGGAAAAATAAGCCCGGGAATGGCTATTAAAAAGAACAAAGCGAGAAGGATCATCGCGATATCACGGTCGATGAGTAACGACTGTATGATGTATTGAGCGGCGTAACTTGGCGATAAAAACCCCAGCCATTGAAGCGACTCAGGAATAAGGTCTAAGGGAATCAGAATAGCGGGTAAATAAAACAAAAGTGCGACACCCATATATTTGACCAGTAAGCTCATAAAATCCGGACTTAAAAACATCAAGATAAAGCCAACACTTATGTGTGCAATCGTTGCCAAAATAATGTAAGTAAGGGCAAGGAGTAAAGGAATCCAGTAACTATGAATGAGTCCCATCGTCAGACTAATGAGGGTAATGGAAACAAGGGAAGGCACGAGACTGGCGAGAATTTTTGCGACGAGAACCTTCCTGGGTGAAACAGGACTCACAAACAAGGCTTGAAGCGTGCCTTCTTGTTTTTCAAAATAATAGGATGAACCAATGAGTACAATCGTCATTAATCCCGCATCAAGGGCGAGCAGTTGTGGCATGAGTAATTCGGCCTCTTGAAAGGAAGTAAACGCCAAGACAAAGACCCAAATCAACGAGACAAACAAACCAAAATAAATAATTTTATAATGGAATAAACGTAAGATTTCGGATTTAAGTAAAAGCAACAGTTTAAGCATGATCTTCCCCCGTAATCAAAATAAAGATTTTATCTAAAGAGGTTTCTTGACTATGCATGGTCACGATACGGTCTTCTTGAATCAATTGTTGAAAAAAAGCATCACTGGCAAGTTTCTCCATGGGGAAAAAGTGTTGTTTTAATCCTTCTTTATCTTGGTACTCTACTTTAATTTCCCGAACACCATACTTAAGTTTTAATGCTTTCGGATTGGAGGATTCTAGCAGTTTCCCATTCGCGATAAACGCCACTTCATCACATAATTCTTCGACATCACCCATTAAGTGGGTCGTGATAATGATGGTTTTACCTTTAGCTTTCTCTTCTAAAATGATGTCTTTTAAAATGCGGGCGTTGGCCGGATCAAGTCCGTTGGTGGGTTCATCTAAAAAGAGAACATCGCCATCATTTAAAAGCGCTTTGACAAAATTGAGCCGCATTTTCATACCTTTTGAATATTGACCCACCTGTTGATGCATCGCATTGCCTAGACCGACGCGAATCATGAGTTTTTCAAAATCAATGTGCCGTTGATACAACGATGCAAAAAACTTCATGTTTTCATAACCTGAAAGTTTATTGAAGTGAACAGGCATTTCAAAACCGACACCGATGCGTTCGTAATAAGCTTGTCCCAATTCATTTAACGATTGCCCGAAAAATCGAACATCGCCTTGGTAATCATTGAGTAACTTGATGAGAATTTTTTGTGTCGTTGATTTTCCTGCCCCAGAAGGTCCTAATAAACCAAAGATGGAACCTTTTGGAATTTTTAAAGAAATGTCATGAAGAACATTTCCCCTTTTTGAGGAGTAAGCAAAATTTAACGAATTAATTTCAAAAGCGTATTCCATCTTAATCACCCTCCTTTAGGGAAATATGTTTGATGTATTCAAAAGCTTTACGGAATTCTTGGAAAATGGTGGGAGCATCGGCCCCATCCAATAATCGTTGCCGATATCCTAAGGACATCACGTAAAACCATTGATAAATAAATTGAGGATTTACATCGTCTTTAAAAAGCGCCAAATCTTTTTCGGTAAAGGGATAAGGGGGGAGTTCGGGCACTTTTTCTAAGTCGATGAGAATGAATTCGAAAAGATGAGGTGTGGCAAGTTCAAGTTCATATTTTGCGATTTGGAGATCATACAGTTTCTCAAAGAAATGCCCTTGATTCTGATGGAACGCGTCTTGAAGATGTTGAATGAGAGAAAGTGCATATGTTCGCGTCGCTTCATACAATGCTGCTTTGGTTTTGAAATGATGAAATAAAAGCGGTTTACTTACTCCCGCATGCCGGGCAATATCGGCAATACTTGCCTTCTTTATTCCCAACGTTGAAAAGACTTCAATCGCGGATTTCATGATGGAAAGTTTCGCGGACATACTCCTATTATAGAGCGACTGACCAATTCGGTCAATATGTTCATTTACTTTCTTTTTTGCTACACTACATGTATGGCTGAAACCAACGTCTTTAAGCGGTACGAGAAAAAATTTGTCATTACCCGACATCAATTCGAAGGGCTTTTACAAACCATTCGTCGCCACATGAAATATGATCCTTATTGTTTAGAAGGAAATACGTATCATCTTCGTAATGTTTATTACGATACGATCGATCATCAACTCATCTCGATCTCCTTGTTAAAACCTGATTTCAAGGAAAAATTACGGATTCGTAAGTATGGTGTTCAAGGCGATGGGACGAACTTGGTTTTTCTTGAAGTGAAACGAAAAATTCAAGGCGTTGTGACCAAACGTCGCGCTTCAATGACATTGACCGAAATTGATCAATTTATGCTTAAGGGTGAAATTCCGAGTCGAACGGATTACTATTCACAACAAATATTAAAAGAACTTCATTACATGACTCAAGTTTATGAACTCAACAAAGCGGTTTTCATTGAATATGATCGTTTAGCATTTTTTGATAAAAAAGATGAAGATTTCAGAGTGACTTTTGATCAAAACATTTATACTAGATATGACAATTTTGATTTTGAAAGCCCAGATCGCGGTGTTTCTTTACTCAAAGAAGATCAAGTATTAATGGAAGTCAAAGTGGGGGACGCGATGCCTTTATGGTTTGCAAAAGCACTAAGTCGCCACAACATCTATCTTCATTCGTTTTCTAAGTATGGAAAAGCGTATGAACTTGAATTAGCAAAGGAGATTCGTAACGATGTTTGATAATTTAAATACCCAGCTCGACAATTTGGTTGCTGTGACGTTAGTCGTCATGGTATCTGCCGTTTTACTCGGTATTATCTTGGCCTATTTTTACATGTTTATTAAGCGAGACGAAGGTTTTATTTCTGACTTTCCTTGGACGATGGTCATGATGCCTCCTGTCGTCGCAGTATTAATGATTATGCTTGCTAACAATCTTGCCGCAGGGATTGCGGTTGGGGGATTATTTGCGCTTACACGTTTTCGAACGAATCAACGAAACACAGAAGACATTGCCTATGTCTTATTAACCGTGGTCATTGGTGTCATTGCCGGGACAGGTTATGTTGCGTTTGCTGCCGTCTTTACCTTGTTTATGATGGGCATTATTCTCATTTTATTCTCGTTGAAATTTGGTAAGACATCCGATCGTAACATTGCCTTACGAATCATCGTACCTGAAAGTTTAAACTATGAAAATCTATTTGACGATTTACTAAATGAATATTGCCTTTCAGCCCAACTCAACCGGGTAAGAACCATTGATTTTGGAACACTTTTTGAAATCTCTTATAGCGTAGTCATCAAAAAATCGACCAAACAAAAACAATTCATTGATAAAATTCGTGAACGTAATGGAAATTTAACCGTCACGATGACCGTACAACGCTTCAATCAAGTTGATTTTTAATGAAGTTATTTGTCCTTGCCGCTTTCTCACTTCTACCCATTCTTCCACCGCAGTCAGCGGTCGATGCCCACACCTTAGAATTTATTATTTTAAATGATGATCAAACACAAACCGTTGAAGTTGAACATGGTGATTTTCTTTTTTCTGCACCCACCTTTACTCCACGTGATAATGTCGTTCTAACCGCATGGTATGACGATGAAGCATTAACGCAGTGGCATGATTTTGATGTGCCCATCCTCGCTTCGAAAACCTTGTATGCAGAATGGCGTTATCGAGGGACCTCCGTTCAACCAGCGACCATACGTGCGTCCGAGGTTGGAGAACGTTTTGCTTCGGAAACGATGACACTTTATTTTGATTTATATGAACCCTTAGCCTATCAGGTTCGTTATCAATGGCAAGCGGCAAGGGTGACGGAACAACAGTTTGAAGATATCGGAGGAGCCACCTTACCTTCTTTTTCACCGTATCGAAATGGTCGTTTTCAATATCGTCTTGAATATAAAGTACCCCTATATAACGATGCGAACTTAGTCGTTGGATCCATTCCGTATTACACCGCCCCGATCATCATAGAAATCTATGGCCAACAGACGTATACCCTTCCTATCGTTTTAGCCTCCTTTTTTGCGTTGTTCCTTTTGGTCTATTATTTCCAAAAGAAACGCGCGATTTACTTTGATGTGGCAGGTGGCCAACCTTTGCCGCCTGAAAAATTTCATGTAGGAGAAGATACCTCACTTCTTCCGAAAGCGAAGAAAAAAGGTTATCGCTTTGTGGGGTGGTATTATGATCAAGATTACGAATTTCCTTTCAAAGGCAACCGAATGCCATTAAAATCAATTAGATTGTATGCAAAATTCAAACCCAACCTCAAGAAATAATAAAGCGCCAAAATTCAAAGAATTTCGTGTGAAAAAAGCAGGAATTCTCATGGATTTTTTACGGGAAACTCTCCCCAAAATGAGTCGAAATAATATCAAGTCATTGCTTCGGCATAAGCAAGTTGCCGTCGAAGGGGTCCGCGTATCACGGTTTGATTTTCCCTTGGCCGCGAACGATATGGTCATCGTCTTTTCCGAACGAAAGGTTGAATTGAAAGTATCGCGACCTAAAATTATTTACGAAGATGAAGAATTCTTGGTGATTGATAAGCCTAGTGGTCTATTAAGTATTGCCTCGGATAAAGAAAAAACTAAAACCGCCATCAAAGTGATGATGGAATATGTTCAAGACAAAAATCCGAATGCTCGCCTTTATGTGACCCACCGTATTGACCGCGACACATCGGGAATTCTCCTTTTCTCAAAACGGGAAGATCTTCGAAACATCCTTCAAGATCGATGGAACGAATTGGTGACCAAACGCGGCTATTTTGCCATTGTCGAAGGGGTTCCCAAAGATAAGAAGAAAACCATTAAATCATGGTTACGTCAGACCACTACCCAACTCATGTATTCTCATTATGAAGAAGATGATGAAGGCCAAGAAGCGATTACACATTACGAAGTTAAACAAACCTCTGGCAATCATGCGCTTTTAGACGTACTGATTGATACAGGAAGAAAAAATCAAATTCGGGTTCATCTTAATGATTTGGGACACCCGATTATTGGGGACAAAAAATACCATAGTGAAACCGATCCATTAAAGCGATTAGGCCTCCACGCTTATGCCTTAGAATTCCATCATCCTATCACACAAAAAAAGCTTAAATTCTATGCCCCTATTCCAAAATTATTTCATCAGTTCATGAGTCAAAAAAATACGCCATCCCCTCAGGACAAACTTACAAAAAAACCTTATAATAAAAACCATGGAACTCATCGAGCTAAGCGGTAAATTTCAACGATGGTGGTTACGGCATACACGCCGACTTACTATCCAATGGAATCAGCCTGATTCCTTTTTGCGTTATGTTTTTTTCCTCGCTTTTATGGGCGTGATGTTCTTTGCATATGCGCTAGTTACCAATTTATTTACCATTCCATTAAGCGGGGATTATGTGTTACAGCAAATCCCTTTTTATTTGAATGGGTATGATGATTGGTGGCATTTTTTTCGCACGGGTGAATTCGTTTTATGGGATTCATCGACCTACCTTGGGGCGAACCACATTGGCTCTAATTCTTTTTATTATTATTTAAATCCATTCTTTCTTCCTATTTTGCTTTTCCCACGAGCATTAGTCCCTCAAGGAATGGCCATCTTGATGATTGGCAAAATGGTTTTAGCCTCATTAACGTTTCGCATTTATTTAAAATATCAAGGTGTTTCCGAAACCAATAGTCGCTTATTCTCTATGGCGTATGGTTTTTCGGGTTGGATGGTGTATTACCTTTGGTTTAATCACTTCATGGAAGTTGCGGTGGTGTTTCCCCTTGTTTTACTTGGGATTGAAACCCTCTTAAAAGAAAAGAAGATTATCCTTCTAGCCTCCAGCCTGTTTTTGATGGGGATTACGAATTATTTCTTTCTTGTATCGACGAGTTTTACGGCGTTCTTCTATGCCGTCTTTCGTTATTTTCAAACTTTACCCCGTCGTTCATGGCAAGATTCATTGAAGATAATTGGCCTTGGTTTTGTTGGCTTTTTAAGTGGATTATTGATGTCAGGATTTGTCTTTTTACCTTCTGTCTTGGTCGCCATCACATCCGACCGTGTGGGTGGAGCGTGGTATCTTGATCGGCTTATTGCCACCTGGACAGCAGAGGATTGGGACCAACTATGGCGATTATTAACCGTTTGGCAAAATTCTTCTTTGACAGAAGAACCGTACAATAAGTTTTATCCCCTTATTTCCTTTTTATTTCCAACAGTGAGCAATCGATCATCGACCTTATTCCGTACTTCGAGTTACGATAATACGATTTCTAGTTTATTCATGTATACACCCTTGACGATGCTCGTTGTTCCTTCGTTACTACACTCCATTAAACAAAAGAAATTTTCCCATTTCATCGCCTTGGGTATTTTGCTATTTATGTTATTTACGCCGATTACCTATCAAGTGGTTCATGGCTTTACCATTGACTATGGCCGTTGGCAAATTTTTGTCGTCACCATTGCCATTGCTTATGTTGCTTTACAATTTGAACATCGCTCCGCATTTAAGGTGTGGTATTTTGATATCTCATTTGCAGTAGTTTTTGGGTTGGCATTTTATGCTTTAGCCGTCGCTCAAGCGAATGAAAATCAGTATTTCTTTACGGCGTTAGAAGAACGGGAATGGGTAGCAATTGGAACCCTTCTTTACATGATTGGTGTTTATTTATATTTCCGAAAACAGTATATGTCCAAAACCTTAACGGAAATCATGAAAAATGCCATCTTTTTTGAATCCATTATCATGGGTGCTTTGATCATGAATATTCATGGATTAGTAAGCTATCCCAACCGAATTGATAATGGCCTTACCCTCATCCGTGATCAGCGCGATGTGATTACTTCCATTAATCGTGAGGATGACGATTTATTCCGTATTTTCAATTTGAATAGTGGCGAATCAACCAATCTTGGTATGCGTCTAGGCTATAACGGGGTGACCGCTTTCCACTCCCTTTACAATTTCCATGTCAGTGATTTTAATGCGTGGTCGCACATGAATTACAACTATCGTGGTTGGTCAATGGGATATCATGAAAAACGTTATAATCTTGATACGTTTTTAGGCATCAAATATTATGTGATGCAAAATGTTTATGATTCGTATACGCGGTCGGCAGAACCCAATCTAGAAACGGGCTATTATGATTATCTGTATCAAAATGTTCCGCATGGTTTTACCAAAAATTATGCATTATCAACCGAATTAAATTCCGTTTATGAAAATCAAAACTTTATCGAAGGGGGGTTTAGTTTTGATACCCTCATTCGCACGAATAAAATCGAAGGGGCATCGATTTATGATTTTTTTGCGAATACCACCACGGAAGTTCTTACCAACGAAGAAGCGTATCTTACTGGGGGCATTCTTGATAATGAGGATGTTTTAAGCGTTCTAGAACAAGCTCCTCATCTGCAAGCACAAGATATACCGAATCGTCAAATCGCACGCGTTTTTGCGAACGTTGAGTTTGTCACATGTCCTACGATTTTTAATCCGAATCTATTAAATGATTTAGAAGCTTGTGAAACCGCCTTGATCCCTCCTAATTCCACACTCAGTAACTTCCAAGGCGAATTTAAGACCATTCATTTAACACCTACAACAGGCAACCATTTTGGTGAGGAAACCTCCTTTTTTGCATTACAACTTCGACTTTCTCATTTTTCCACCGTTTATTTCTTTGATGAAAATAACGAGATTATCGTTCGGGATGCGCATAGTTTTCTCAATACATCATTCAAGTTTATGCGGGGTTATTACCCCGATCGCCCGGTGAGCCGAATTGTGATCGTTCCCAAGTTTTCTTCAGGAACGATGTTTTATCCGGTTTTATACCGAGAAGCATATGCCGATTATCTTGCACGCCTCAATTTATTAAAAGCATATCCTTTAGAACGATTTACGCATACAAAAAACACCATGGAATTTGAAACGAATTATGATCAATCACGATTTATCGTCTTGCAAACTCCGTATGATCCGGGTTGGAACGTAACGTATTGGAATGATCAAGGTCAATCATTTACCACACCTGTATACCGTGCACAAGGTGGCTTTATCGGATTTGTTTCAGGTGAAGGATTCACGCGTTATCGCGTTCATTATTGGACCCCGTACTTAACAGAAGGCTTATTACTATCATTATCAGGGGCTGTTTTATTGGGTGGCGTCACTGGCGCGGCGTGGTATATTCAACGAAAAAAAGACGACGTTAATTCCGGTGCATAAGTTTATAAATGTAATTTTTTTGAATGGTCGTCATTTCAGAAACCTGACGTATCGCATCCTTCATCGATAATCCGGTTTCAGTAAGATTTTGCACTAATTTACGAAGTTCATCATCACTTAACTTAATACTCATTTCATCTTTATTACCGTCAACGAGGACGACCATTTCTCCCTTAAGTGTGGTTGGGTTAGTGTCGACCAATTCTTGCAGGGTTCCACGAAGGTATTCTTCATGAAGTTTCGTGAGTTCTCTAGCTATCACCGCGCGACGATTTCCAAAAACTTCTAACATGTTTTTTAGAGTGTTATCAATACGATGTGGGGATTCATAAAAAATTAGGGTTTCTTTTCGCGTGTACAAATCCTTTAATTCATCCAATCGTGGTCCTTCTTTGGGAAGTAAAAAACCATGGAAATAAAAACGTTCTGTATTAAGACCCGAACCAACAAGGGCATTTAAAATGGCAGACGGACCAGAAATAACAACAACATGAATGTCTGATTGTAAAGCGAGTTGAATCAGACGTTGTCCTGGATCGGAAATTCCGGGATATCCCGCATCGGAAACATACGCAATAGATTCGCCTTGAAGGACAGCTTGAATGATTGTTTGAGATGCAAGATTTTCGTTGTGTTCGTGACAAGGTATGAGAGGTTTTTGTAGATTAAAATGATGTAAAAGTTTACCCGTGACACGTGTATCTTCGCACGCAATTTTATCAACGTTCGACATGATTTCTAATGCCCTTGGAGAGAGTTCTTGTAAATTCCCAATGGGGGTGGCAATGAAATAGAGAGTATGGGCTGGTTCGGGTTGAAAACTTTTATGCCTAATCATGAACTTTTTGACCTTGTTTACTTAATTCATCCACATGCATGAATACGATGTCGTGTTCTGGGGATTGTAATTTAATGACACGGGTCAAAACGTTCATTGAACTAACGCGGTATGTTTGTTGATTTATGCGATAATGACTTCCTACTTTGGGTAAACTCTCTTTTAATTCGGTATAGGCGTCATCCTCATATTTAAGGCAACATAGTAATTTTCCACAGTGACCCGTTAATTTGGGAATGTTTAACGAGAGCATTTGATTTTTAGCGCGATTGATCGAAATATTATCGAATTCGTTAAGAAAGGAGGTGCAGCATAAAGGCAAACCACAAACTCCGATCGCACCAAGTAATTTTGCGCGATCACGCGCCCCAATTTGACGTAAGTCAATACGCGTGTGAAATTGATTGGCGAGCTCTTTGACAAGTTCCCGAAAATCGATGCGTTCTTCGGCGATGAACAGAAAATAAAGTTTCGAACGATCTAAATTATATTCGGCACGAAACATATCCATTTTTAAATGAAGATTTTTAACAATATCTTTTGCTTGTATAAAGGCTTGTTTAGCGTCTTCTTCGTTTCGATCAAATTGACGAATATCGTCTTGTGTCGCTTTTTTAATCACGGAATCGACGGTAAATTGACGTGTAAAGGATTCGATGGGAACCGCCTGCTTTTTAACTTGTCCAAGTTCTGGACCTTTCGGGGTATCGACAACGACCCACGTTTGAAGTTCAACAGGTTCGTGAAAACGAACGTAATGAACTTTTGGTAAATGATGGAATTGAACCCCCATGATAAACTCAGTACTCATAGTAAACGCATTCCTTTCGTAAAGCGAATGAGCCATTGATCAAGAAGAAGAGGGACATTAACAGGAAGTCTTAACCGATGAATCGTTTCTTCTGTCAGTGTAACTAAGACATCATGATCGATGACCGTATCATTTAATAATAATAACGCAGAACGAAAATTTTTTAAAACAACCTTTTGATGAAATTGAAGACGCAAAGATTGTTGTAAAAAAACAATCATCCAGGAAAACCATTGTTCAGCCAGTATATTATCTTGGATGAGTGGAATGATGTTTTGACGAAAAAATAATTTCATAACCGATAATTTTTGCCCCATTAAACTAAGCCATTCCATCGTTGCTTTTTTTAACGCGACATAAGAAGAGGTTGACACCCATGCTTTAGCAAGTTCAGGCGTGGTGTAAAAAAACGAAGCTAATTGGGCATCATCTTCACTTAATCCAACTTGTTGATAAAGATCCACAAGAAGAGACTGCTCAATGGGTTTAAGCGTCACAACTTGAGAGCGCGAAAGGATGGTTGGTAACAGGCTATGAACTGATTCAGTCGTTAAGATAGCATAGATATCTTGCTGAGGTTCTTCCAAAAATTTTAATAAAGCATTCACGGCCTCAGGTGTCATTGTTTCCACGAGATGAAGGATGTAAATTTGCCGTTGAAAAATTTCCAAGGATGTGACAGAAAAGGATTGTTCAAGATTTAAAATATCTTGTTTTTTGATGGAGGCTTCTTGACCATCAATCAAGTGAAGATCGACAAAATCACCGGCATCAATCCGTCGACATGTTTGACATGTTTCATCGGCGAGGGGTTGACCGTGTTCACAGACAAGGGATTTCGCTAAATAGATGGCAATTTCTTTGAGTGGTGTTCCTTTTTGTCCTGATAAAAGATAGGCGTGAGACCATTTTTTTTGCGTTAAAGCGTGACTGAATAAATGATGGATATGCGGTTGAAATTGTTGAAGATAATGGGAAATACTCATGCAAGACGTTTTTTGATGTGAGCATACGTGGTTTCGACGACATCATGTAAAGGTTGAGAAGCATCAATGACCATAATCCGTTTTGGATATTTTTTTGCGAGGGCTAAATACGTCTGCCGAACCTGACGGTGAAAATCCAGACGTTCTAAATCAAGTCGGTTGACTTCGCGTTGCTTGTTTTGGGCAATGCGTTTTAAACCGAGTTCGGGTTCAATATCAAAAAGAAGCGTTAATTCAGGGAATGAACCTTCGGTGGCAAATAAATTGATTTGCAACACCTCATCAAGACCAATGCCTCGCGCCCCTCCTTGATACGCTAAACTGGAATCAATAAACCGGTCACAAATAACAATATGACCTGCTTGGATACTGGGCCAAATTTTTTCGACGAGGTTTTGACGGCGACTTGCAGCATATAATAAGGCTTCAGCTCGTGCATCGAGTTTTAGGTTTTTTCGATCTAAGATAATCGTACGAATTTGTTCAGCAATTTCAGTTCCACCGGGTTCTCGTGTTTCAATGATGGAGTGCCCTTCATCGATAAGCCGACGGATAACTTCTTTCATGACCGATGTTTTTCCACTACCTTCGGGTCCCTCTAATGTAATAAACATACTTATTCTCCTTTGAGATTCGTTCGACCGGATAACGCTTTGGATAAGGTCACTGCATCGGCGTAATCTAAGTTAGCGCCCATCGGTAAGCCATAACCCAAACGTGTGATTTTAATGGATTTATGTTTCAATAGAACCGCTAAATATTGGGCCGTTGTTTCCCCTTCAAGGGTAGGACTCATCGCAAGAATCAATTCGCCATATGTTTTTTCTTCAAGACGTTTAAATAAGCTTGGGATATTAAGTTGAGAAACTTGCACCCCTTTTGAAGCCGATAAGACTCCCCCTAAAACATGGTAACGATATGTCACCTCTTCAAGGCGTTCAAACGCAAAAACATCTTTCGGATAACTAACGACAACAAGGGTTTCATAGGGACGAGAGGATTGACAAATTTCACACGTTTCTGATTCGGTGTATAAACCACAAATAGAACAAGTACGAACGGTCGTTTTAACCGCCATCAAATCCTTGGCGAATTGTTGGACATCTTCCTCAGGAAGCTGTAAGACCGCTTGAGCCATCCGTTCAGCAGATTTCAAGCCTACACCGGGTAGCTTATGAAATGATTCAGTGAGGTTTTGTAATGTTTTTAATGGTTTCATACATTAAATTTCCAATTACGAACGGTGGGTGGTGTTTGGGTTTTAGCAGGAAGTTTCCCTAATTGACGTAAGTCGAGAAAGAGTTTGTTGAGTTTTAACGATTCTTGACGGTTAACCGCATAAATAAGGACAGGTTCAGGATAAAGATTTGCCAAAACATCTTGTAATGCACTTTGGTTTTGAACGCGATTTAATTTAGCTGCTTGTAAGGCATTATCGTACTCCAAAATAAGGACATACTCACTGAGTACATACGGTTTTCCATCTTTGAGTAAGGTTGCGATGGGACCGAAGGATTCATCCAGCATGAGGGTATCAAGTTGATCCCATTCTTTGAGAAGGGATTGCTTTTCTTCTTTATTTCCATCCAACATAATTTTGATTATGTTTAAATCATCGATGTATAAACTATCACCTTCTTCTATTAATGACGAAGAGGATGGTTGGCTTGGCTTCGGTGAGGGTGAACTTACCAAAGGTTTGGGAGGTGAGATCGTCGGTTGTTTGACAGGTACAATGTCTTGTTTTTTCTCCATTAAGGAGAGGCCACGAATTTCAAACATGTTTAACCAATTGCCGTTCACCTTGTAATCGGCTAGTAAGAAAAATATCATCTCTAATAGGGTTTCAGTTTGTTCGATGGATACAGAGAGAAGTAGGCGATTAATATCGGCTTCTGAAAGAACACTGAGTAAATCGAAATTTTTGGTTTTATAGGCAATAAGAACGTCTTTTAAAACATCGATAAGATCATTGAGTAACCGTTTTTCATCCATTCCTTGTTGAATGAATTGATCGATGGCTTGAATAAATTGGGCCCCATCACTTTGACCAAAAGCTTCAAGCACACGAAGTTTTTCATCCAGGGATATCATGCCGAAGAGTTGAAGAATATCTTTTTCTTGAATGGTTTGCCCAGCATAGGCAATGGCTTGATCTAATAACGATAAAGCGTCGCGCATCCCCCCATCTGCTAATTGCACAAGTAAATGCATCGCAGCGGGTTCCATGGTAATCGATTCTTTTTCTAAAATAAGACGAATGCGTTCGGTGATGTCTGCTTGGCCAACCTTGCCAAAATCATAACGTTGGCATCGGGATAAAATCGTTGGAATTATTTTGTGAGGTTCCGTTGTAGCAAGGACAAACAAAACGTGGGATGGTGGTTCTTCTAAGGTTTTTAATAAGGCATTGAACGCAGATGACGTCATCATGTGAACTTCATCAATAATGTAAACTTTGTAACGTCCTTTGATGGGAGAGTATTTCACTTTATCGATGAGATCACGGACTTCTTCCACCCCATTATTACTTGCGGCATCAATTTCAATCACATCCGGGTGGGCATTTTGTGAAATGAGTTGGCAGTTTTCACATACATTGCATTGTTCGCCAAAACTTTTTTCACAGTTTAACGCTTTCGCAAAAAGTTTTGCCATCGTCGTTTTTCCGGTTCCCCGAGGTCCGGAAAATAAATAGGCGTGGGAAAGCTTATTGGTTTGCAGCGCATTTTGTAAGGTTTTTACAATCGCGCTTTGCCCGGCAACCTCTGAAAAAGATTGCGGGCGATACGTTCGATAAAGTGCTTTATATGCCATAGTTTGATTGCCTAAATTATACATAAAAATACCCCGAATTAAAACATGAAAAACCTTTGTAAAAAATTGTAATAAGCGTTATTTATGGTAAGATAAACAAGGAAAATTTATGGAAGAACATTTAAAAAATCGTTTATTGGCTATGCGTGATCGCTTAAAGGTTGTTGATGAACTACTTTTAGATGCCAATGTTCTTTCCGACTCACGTCAATTCAAAGAATTATCCAAAGAACGTTCTTTTTTAGACGATGTTGTCTCTGTCTTTAATCATTATGAAGAGAATGAACGAAATTATCATGATGCGTTCCTCATGAAAGACGATAAAGATGAAGAAATTGCTACTCTTGGTAAATCTGAAACAGAACGGATTGAAAAAGAACAAATTACTTTACTCGATGAAATCAAAGTTTTACTTATTCCCCGTGATCTCAATGATGACAAAAATATTGTCGTAGAAATTCGTGGGGCAGCCGGGGGAGACGAAGCCTTTATTTTTGCGAATGATTTGTTTCGTATGTATACCAAATATTGCGAAGCCAATGGATGGAAAATTCAAATGATTTCCGATGCGGGAGGTCAATCTACGATTACGTTTTTAGTGAAAGGTGAAAATGTCTATTCCCGCTTGAAATTTGAATCCGGCGCGCACCGTGTCCAACGGGTCCCAGAAACGGAAGCGTCTGGACGTATTCATACTTCAACGGCAACGGTTTTGGTGATGCCTGAAGCGGAAGAAGTGGATATTACGATTAATACGGCCGATCTTCAAGTAGATACCTATCGTTCCCAAGGAGCGGGCGGACAAAACGTTAATAAAACAGAATCTGCTGTCCGTATAACTCACCTTCCAACCGGTATCGTGGTGTCTTGCCAAATTGAAAAATCTCAAATTCAAAACCGTGAACTTGCGATGAAGATGCTTTATGCCAAACTCCAAACTCATAAACAAGCCGAAATCGATGAAAAAGTAGGAAACGAACGCAAACTCAAAGTTGGGACGGGTGAACGAAGTGAAAAAATTCGCACGTACAACTACCCACAAAACCGTGTCACAGATCATCGAATTGGATTTACCATTCAAAAATTAGATCGTGTCATGGAAGGCGATCTTGAAGAAATTTTAGAAGCACTCAATCATTACGATCAACAACAAAAACTCGCGGGAGAATAAGATGCAGACAGTGGGTGCGTACTATCATTCACTACTCCAAAATGAAACCCTTAATCCCTTTGATTTACGGGAACTCTTCATTCAGCAACTTTTCTTGCATTCCCATTCCGATTTTTATCTGCATTTGAATGATCCCTTTCAACCGAGTGATACCTTCTTCTCGGGAATTAAACGCCTTCGTCAGCAGGAACCGATTGCTTATATTGTTGGTTCTTCCGAATTTTACCACCGCCGTTTTGATGTCGACCCATCTGTTTTGATTCCTCGTCCTGAAACGGAAGAACTGGTTGAATTGGTTTTAAAGAGTACATCCACGTGGACCGAGCCCCTGAATGTGATTGATATCGGTACCGGAAGTGGTGTCATTGCCTGTACGTTAAAAAGAAGCAAACCCTTATGGAATATAGGGGCCTCCGATCTTTCAGAAAAAGCATTATTCATTGCCAAAAAGAACGCTAAAAAAATGAAATTAAAGATTGATTTTCGCATTGGCTCTGGGGTAGAACCATGGCTTACCTCCACGATACATGGGGTTGTTTCCAATCCCCCTTATATTTTGGATAAAAATACGATTGATTCTAATGTGCTAATGTATGAACCCCAACTCGCGCTGCTTACGGATGAAAAAAATGTACTCTATCGTCCTATACTTGAGTTGTTTGTGACCCATCCGGAACTAAAATTTGTTGCGTTTGAATGTTTACCGGACTGGAAAGCATGGTTTGAATCATTTCTTCAAACTCTACCGATTGCATTATCCTTACGTTTTATCGAGGATATTAATTCCAAGGTGCGATTTGCCTGGATTGAACGAAAGTGAGTACAATGAAAGTAGAGGTTAATGTATGAAATTAATTGTTGCCAGTGATCACGCTGGATTTGCCTATAAAAAAATCATTTTGGACCACTTAGCCAAACGTTCTGATGTGACAATTGAAGATGGTGGTACTTTTTCTGAAGGATCGTGTCATTATCCTGAATACGCGATTTCAGCTTCTGAACGCGTTGCCAACAAAGAATTTGATTTTGGCATTCTTCTTTGTGGTTCGGGGATGGGGGTTTCCATTGCGAGTAATAAAGTGAAAGGTTCCCGTTGTGCCGTCGGTTATCATGATGAAGCAACGAAGCGTGCTCGCATTGACAATGATGCCAATCTCATCGCCTTTGGAGCCCGTTATATGGCGATGGAAGATATACTCCGACGTATTGATTTATTTTTAACAACGCCCTATGAAGGAGGTCGTCATCAAGTCCGCCTTGATCTTATCGCCGATTACGAAGCTAAAAATTATCGTTAAATTACCCGATTCTACACCTATTAAAGAGTGTGGAAATCATTCAACCATGTTCTTTTTGCGGTAATCGTGAAACGGATCTTTTTGATACGCGCAAAGGGGTTCGCTATTGTCGGGTTTGTTTACCCTTTCAAACCGAACCGATCGCCATGCAAGCACAACCTTTTTCAATCGAGCATATTCTTCAACTTGGCTATGCATTAACGCCTGCACAAGAACGCGTTTCTGAGGGCATTTTATCTGCCATTCAACAACAGAAGGATGTCATGGTCGATGCAGTGACAGGAAGTGGAAAAACAGAAATTGTTTTTGCGTCCATCCTATGGACATTAAAACAAGGGGGACGAGTAGGCTTTGTGATTCCCCGACGCGATGTTGTTCGTGAACTCTTTCCTCGGCTAGTAAACGCCTTTCCCTTTTCTACATGCGTGGAAGTCTATGGAGGGCATACCGATCAATTAGAGGGACATATCACAGTACTGACAACCCACCAACTCTATCGTTATCAACATTATTTTTCCTTGCTTGTTTTTGATGAATTGGATGCCTTTCCCTATGTCGGGAATCGTGTTCTAAAAGCGATGGTCAAACGTTCGGTCAAAGGGAGCATTATTTATTTATCAGCAACATTTACTCCGTATGTTTTAAAGGCGTTTCATGATATTGGAGGTCATATTGAACGCTTGGAAATTCGCCATCATCAACATCCGATGCCCCAGTTAAAATGGATTCGAACATGGCAATTTCTTAGTTATTTTTTGATGATTAATCGTGTGAAAATATGGGTCCAAAATCATAAACCCGTCATCATCTTTGTCCCAACGCTTGCTGAAGGGAAACGTCTTTTTCAATGGCTATCGTTGTGGATTCCTAAAGGAAGATGGGTTCATGCCGGGACGCCCACGCGTGATGAAGATATTGAGGCATTCAAGCAAGGAAAAGTTCATTATCTTGTGTCTACTTCCATTCTGGAACGCGGAATTACATTAGTTCATCTACAAGTTATTATTGCGTCTGCAGACCATCCGTTGATGGAAGAAAAAACACTCATTCAAATGGCGGGAAGAGTCGGACGAAAAAAGGAGGATCCTTATGGTGAAGTTATCTTATATGCCCAAGTGGTTACACCGGCCATGGTTGCAAGTTACCAACGCATTGAACATGCCAACCGTGCGTTGTCAACTTTGTTTTAAAAGCATGACCCAAGAATGGCGCGTTTCTTATGCACGCTGTGCGTCGTGTGATTTAAAGTTAGAAAGGTTGTGGACGTCGCAAAAAATAGAAGGATATCGCTTTTGGATTCTTTATAAATACAATGATTTTTTTAAGTCCTTGCTTTATCGCTATAAAGGGTTGGGGGAACGCGCACTCAGTCTAGGTTTTTTAAAAGGCGTTACGATGTGGTTTTGGATTCACTTTGAGAAAGCGGCCATTATTATGCCACCCGTTCATTTAATGGATGATGATCGCCGTGGATTTTCCCCTTTAAAGGAAATTTTTAAACACGTTGGTCCATGTTATCAACTGTTTTTTAAACAAGGGGACTACAAACAAAGCGATCAATCATTTCCAAAGCGAAAGGATATTGGGCATCACCTTCGCGTAGAGGAAAGTCAATTAAATACGTTAAAATCGTATCAAAAACTTGTTTGTGTCGATGATGTTTTAACGTCTGGAGAAACTATGAAATGGATGTTACAACAACTAAAACGTCGTGGTTTTAAAAATCTTCATGGTTTTGTCCTCGCACATCCAACGAAAGCATGACATTCTTAGGTATAAAATGGTAAAATAAATAACTGGTAAAAAATATGTCATTTATAGAAAAATTATTTCGTCTTGATGAACGTCAATTAAATAAATATCTCAAAGAAGCGGAGAAGGTTTTGGCGTATGAATCGGATATCGCTGCTTTAACGGATGAACAACTCCAAGCTAAGACGCCTTATTTTAGAGAGCTATTAGCCCAAGGTAAAACCTTAGAAGACATCAAATACGAAGCATTTGCCGTTGCTCGTGAAGCGGCTAAACGTACATTAAAAATGACGCCGTTTAAAGTTCAAATTGTGGGGGCCTTAGTTCTTCACGGTGGAAACGTCGCAGAAATGCGTACGGGGGAAGGAAAAACGTTAACCGCCACCATGGCTGTTTACTTAAATGCCCTCGGTGGCAAAGGAGTCCACGTCATCACGGTCAACGAATATTTAGCAAAACGCGACGCGGAATGGATGGGGACTATTTATCAATTTTTAGGTTTAAAAGTAGGGGTGAACGTTCGTGAAAAAACCCCTGAGCAAAAACAAGAAGCCTATCAATGTGACATTACCTATTCAACCAACTCCGAAGTTGGCTTCGACTATTTGCGTGATAACATGACAGCAAATCCGAAAACACGCGTCTTACGTGGATTAAATTTTGCGGTTATTGACGAAGCAGATTCGATCTTAATCGATGAATCTCGTACCCCCTTAATTATTTCAGGTGGCGCAAAAACGTCTGAAGCGGAATTTATTAAGTTTGATCGCTTTGTGAAATCGTTAAAAAAGGACAAACATTTTACGATTGATGTCAAATCAAAGACGGCAATGTTAACCGATTCCGGTTCAACCTTGGCGGAAATGGCATTTAATATTAAAAACCTTTATTCCCCCGAGCACAGTGAAAAAGTTCACCGCATTCATCAATCGTTAAAGGCTAACCATATTATGGTTAAAGACGTCGATTATCTTGTAGACCAAGAAAATAATGTTCAAATTATTGACCAATTTACCGGTCGTATCCTCAAGGGTCGAGAATTCTCGGACGGATTGCATCAAGCCATCCAAGCTAAAGAAGGGGCGACATTCCGCTCAGAAACCATCACAATGGCGACCATTACGTATCAAAACTTTTTCCGTCTTTATCAAAAACTCGGTGGGATGACCGGAACCGCTAAGACGGAAGAAGAAGAATTTATCAAAATTTATAACATGAAGGTTGTCGTCATTCCAACCAACGTTCCGATTAAACGTAAAGATGACGTCGATTTAGTGTTTGCCTCCAAAGCCGCCAAATTAATGGCACTCGTGAAAGAAATTAAAACCCGCCACGCCAATCAACAACCGTTATTGATTGGGACCCCTTCGGTTGAAGCCAGTGAAGAACTTTCCCGTTTACTAACCAAAGAAGGCTTAAAGCATTTTGTCTTAAATGCCAAAAATCACGCATCAGAAGCAGAAATTGTTCAACATGCTGGTGAAAAAGGTTCGATTACGATTGCAACCAACATGGCGGGTCGTGGTACCGACATCAAGATCAATGATGAGGTTCGTGCCCTTGGTGGCTTATGTGTGTTAGGAACAGAACGTCATGAAGCCCGTCGTATTGATAACCAATTACGGGGTCGTTCAGGTCGACAAGGGGATCCTGGTTATTCCCGATTCTTTGTGTCTTTAGATGATGATCTAATGGTGCGATTTGGCTCGGATAACTTACGGACCATGTTTAAATCACTTGGCGATGATGCAATTGAAAATCGCTTACTCATGAACGCCATTACTGGTGCGCAAAAACGAATTGAAGGACAAAACTTTGATATTCGTAAGAGCGTCTTGGACTATGATAACGTCTTAGCAAAACAACGAAGTGTCATGTACAGCCGTCGTGATGCGATTTTATTTGCGGAAGAAATCAATGAAATTATTAACGACACGTTCAATAGTGCTGGATTATCGTTTGCCGAAAAAAGTGTCATTCCTGATGATCGAACAAAGTCGATTGATGGTGAAAAATTAAAAATGAGTCTAGAACCTCGCTTCTTACCCGAAGGAACCATTCAACCCAAAGCATTTTCTGAATCGCCTCTTGAAGAAGTGGCGGAAGATATTACCGTATTACTCTTGAAGCAATACAAACAACTCATCAAAGATTGGCCCCCAGAAATTATCAAGCAAATTCCTCGTCAATTATTATTGAAAATTATTGACCGAAATTGGCCGCGTCATATTGATGCGATGGACCATTTACGTCAAAGTATTCACCTTCGTTCTTATGCACAGTCCAACCCCTTACAGGATTACGTCAATGAAGGGTTTAAAATGTTTAAAGATTTGAATCAAAAGATTGCCGTTGAATTTGTTGGTACGATTTTATCTGCCAAACTCGAAATGAAAACGCAACCCTCCGTGCCTCCAGTCGTTGAACCAGGATACCAACCAGCTAAGGAACCTTCAAAATGATTGATTTTTCCCTCATCAAAGCGGAGTTAAATGACTTGAAATTACTCGTTCAACAAGTCAGTGATTCTCTTTGACCCTGCTCGCGTAAAACAACAAATCGATCGTGACGAAGCCCAGATGAATGATGATCATTTTTGGGATGATCAACGGAAGGCCAAAAAAGTCGTTCAACAGCTTAATGAAGCGCGTCATCAATGGGAACAATATCATGCGATTGTCAACGGGTTTAAAGAACTCGAAGAACTTTTTGAACTCCTCGAAGATGATCCTTCCATTTACGATAGTTTTCGTACCGAACTGGATCACTTAAAAAAACAAGCGCATGAAGCGCGTCAATTGCTCTTCTTTTCTGGAGAATTCGATGGGCTGAATGCGATTCTAGAACTTCATCCTGGTGCAGGAGGGACGGAAAGCCATGATTGGGCAGACATGCTTTATCGTATGTATGTTCGGTACGCAGAATGGCAAAAATTTTCGATTCAAGTACTTGATTATCAAGCCGGTGAAGAAGCAGGCATTAAAAGTGTTACTTTACTTGTTAAAGGTCCTCATGCCTATGGCTTACTCAAATCAGAAAAAGGCGTCCATCGTCTTGTACGCATCTCTCCGTTTGACGCGAATGGACGTCGCCATACATCGTTTGCCTCCGTCAATGTCATTCCCGAAATTCAAGATACGATTGATCTAGAAATTCCCGACAAAGATTTACGCATTGATACGTATCGCTCGGGGGGTGCTGGGGGGCAAAACGTTAATAAAGTCGAAAGTGCCGTTCGCATTACTCACATTCCTACGGGTCTCGTCGCATCGTGTCAGATTGAACGTAGTCAGATCCAAAATAAAGAAATGGCAATGAATATGTTAAAAGCCCAGTTATATCAACGAAAAAAACAAGAACAACAACAAGCGATGGATGCGATTGTGGGTGAACAAAAAGATATAGAATGGGGCAGTCAAATTCGTTCCTATGTTTTCCAACCGTATACGTTAGTCAAAGATCACCGCACGAACTATCAAGAAGGCGATGTGAATCGGGTGATGGATGGCGATATTTCTGGTTTTATTCAAGCGTATTTAGAAAAGGAGGCCAAAGTACGTGGCTCGTAAATCATGGTTCCTTTCCTTACTTCAACTAGCCGTTGCCAACATTGTACTGGCATCAGGGACTTCATTCTTTCTTGCGCCTTTAAACATTGTTAATGGCGGATTAAGTGGGATTGCCATTATCTTTAAAGCGTTATGGGGTTGGGATTTGGATGTCACCACCGCTATTTTTGCTTGGTTACTCTTTTTACTAGGCTATGTCACCCTTGGAAAATCATTTTCAATTAAAACATTATTTGCAACGATTTCATACCCTTTATTCGTGGTGATTTTTATTCGATTTATCGGAATAGATGCCTTGGCCTTTGAAGCGTCTAATGATATTCATCGTCTCCTCGCTAGTTTATTTGGAGGGGCATTAGTTGGTTTTGGTGTTGCTTTAGCGTTTTTAGCAGGAGGATCCACAGGGGGCGTGGATGTTCTTGTGTTATTGGGTAAAAAATGGTTTGATTGGACCACCTCTGCGACCGCTTTTTGGGTCGATGTCCTCATTATTGGCTTGGGTTTTCTTGTCTTTGGGGTCTATCAAGGATTATTTGGCATTATTTCAACCGTTATGTCATCCCTCGTCATTGAACTCGTTTTTGTCGGTGGATCAAAGATGTATTGGGTCACGATTATTTCCCATCAAACCAAACCTATCTTAGATTATATCCATCATCAACTCGAACGAGGATCAACGCTTCTGCCTGCCATTGGTGGTTATACCGACCAACCCTACCAAGTCATCCAAGTCGCGATTGCTCGTCATGATTATTATGCATTAAAACAAGCGGTATCATCACTTGATCCCAAAGCGTTTGTCATCTTCACGCAAGCACGTTCCATTCATGGAGAGGGGTTTGATCCATTTCCTGTTTCCCCGTTACCGAAACGACGAAAGGTGAAGTCTTAAATGCCGGCATTTAAAATTGTCTCTCCGTATCAACCTACAGGGGATCAACCCAAAGCCATTCAACAACTCGTAGAAGGTTTAAACGAAAACCGACGCTTTCAAGTGCTTCTTGGTGCGACAGGAACGGGTAAAACGTTTACCATTGCCAATGTCATTGAAAAAACACAACGACCAACCCTCGTGTTAGTGCATAACAAAACACTGGCAGGGCAATTATACGGGGAATTTAAGGAACTATTCCCACATAATCGTGTGGAATATTTCGTTAGTAACTTTGATTTTTATCAACCCGAAGCCTACTTACCAAAATCGGATACATACATCGAAAAAAACGCGATGATGAATGATGAAATTGAAATGATGCGTACCTCAGCAATTAACAGTTTATTGGAACGTCGAGATACGATTGTTGTCGCTTCGGTGGCCGCCATTTATGGTTTAACCGATCCCCAAGAATATCAACGTCTTGCGTTTTACTTGCGTGTGGGAGAAACTATTGACCGAAAACAATTATTCAAACAACTCATCGATGCGCAATATGAACGTCAACCCTTTGACATTGCCCCAGGAGGTTTTCGTGTTCGTGGGGATGTGATTGAAATTGCGGTGCCAGGATTAGAAGACAAAGCCTTACGAATTGATACGTTTGGAGATGAAATTGAGTCCATGGCCCTCATCGATACCATCACTGG
Organism: Bacillota bacterium; assembly: GCA_030834445.1. Lineage (GTDB taxonomy): Bacteria > Bacillota_I > Bacilli_A > RFN20 > CAG-826 > UBA970. The sequence goes on along the minus strand of JAURFC010000002.1, from coordinate 23,397 downwards.
CGAGACCGTTGCCCGTTATAAAAGTTATGCGATTTATCCTGCCTATGGGCATGCCTCAACGCATGAACGGGTGTTAAAAGCATGTGAAACAATTGAAGCCGAATTACACGAACGTCTCACGTATTTCAAACAAGAAAATAAACTATTAGAGGCGCAACGATTAGAGCTTCGAACCAAACAAGATTTAGAATCCTTACGTGAATTTGGCATGTGTCCGGGTATTGAAAACTATTCGCGTCATATTGATCAACGTCAACCCGGTGTTCGTCCTTTTTGCTTACTCGATTACTTCCCGAAAGATGCCTTACTTGTTGTGGATGAATCTCACGTAAGTTTCCCTCAAGTTCGGGGGATGTATAACGGAGATCGTGCGCGAAAAGAAACGCTGGTTGAATATGGATTCCGCTTACCGTCGGCGTTGGATAACCGTCCCTTAAAGTTTTTAGAATTTGAGGCCATCCTTCCTAATGTCATTTGTACTTCAGCGACGCCTGGAGATTATGAACTCACACAGGCAGAACAGCGTGTTGTCGAACAAATCATCCGTCCCACTGGACTTGTCGATCCAACGATTTCTATTCGTCCTACCATGGGTCAAATTGATGATTTGATGCAAGAAATTCGCCAACGTGTTGACGCCAACGAACGCGTGATGGTGGTCACCTTGACAATCAAAATGGCGGAAGATTTAACCGCATATTTGAAAAACAAGGGTATGAAGGTCGTTTACATGCACGCAGAAACGAAAACATTAGAACGTGCTCAAGTCATCTATCAACTTCGTAAAGGTAAATATGACGTTCTCATTGGAATTAATTTATTACGGGAAGGACTCGATATTCCCGAAGTATCTTTGATCACCATTTTGGATGCAGACAAAGAAGGTTTTTTACGTTCAACCCGCTCCCTCATTCAAATTATCGGTCGGGCGGCACGCAATGCCAATGGAAAAGTGATCATGTATGCGGATAAGATAACGGATTCGATGAAAGCCGCGATTCAAGAAACGGACCGTCGTCGTGCAATTCAACAAGCCTACAATGAGCGGTTTGGTATTACCCCGAAAACGATTCAAAAAGAAGTGATCTCGCCACTCAGTATGCATGAAGAAACCGATGTCACTCGATTAGTAGAAGGTAAAGCCTCCCGTTCTGAAATTGAAAATCGTATTAAAGAATTTGAAAAAATTATGAAAGAGGCGGCAAAAGCATATGACTTTGAAAGGGCCGCAGAAGTTCGCGATGTTATCTTCGAACTCAAAGCCCAGTTAAAAAATTAATGTAGTTTAAATTTAAGTCAAAGTAAGGTATATTTATAACCTGTAGGAGAACATTATGAACTTTTTAGATATTAGCTTTATTGTCGTTTCATTCATCATTATTATTTTATCGTTACTTCAAGGTGGAAAATCGGAAGGGGCGTCGGGTGCCATCACGGGGGCAGGGATGAACGTATTTGTGAAAACAAAAGAACGTGGATCTGAACTCATCGTCTCGTGGTTAACCCTTGGTTTTGGGATGTTATTTTTCTTACTTGCCTTACTGACCAACGCGTTAGCCTAGTCAATCTAAAAATTATCATCCAAAAAGAGTGAGTGAATATCACTCTTTTTTTCTTGGCGTTTTATTTTGATATAATGAATGACGATGACCATTAAAGCATTTGTAGAACAAGAAAAAATCAAACTAAATACAACGATTTCATCGTTAAAATTAACCCCTCATTTGGTGATTATTCAAGCGAATGAAAACGAAGGTTCCAATATTTATATTCGTGGCAAAATTCAAGATTGTCAGGATGTGGGAATTAAAGCGACACACGTCCGTTATCCCATCACAATAACGGAAGCCGATCTACTTAAAGAAATTCAACGATATAACGACGATCCCTCTGTGGATGGGTTGCTCGTTCAAGTGCCGTTACCCGATACGATTCGCCCCAGAGTTATTCGGGAAGCGATCGTGCCATCTAAGGATGTCGATGGCTTTCATCCCTTATCTTCGATGATGGCGTGTACCCCCAAAGGCATCGTGGACTATTTAGACGCCATCGGTTTTCCCTTTAAAGGAAAGCATGCAGTCGTCATCGGGCGATCGTTTATCGTAGGAAAACCCTTATCAACGGCGTTACTAGATCGCGATTGTACGGTTTCGATGATTCATTCCAAAACTGAAGAAGCGACAAAATTGGCGTTACTCCAATCCGCGGACCTTATTTGTGTCGCGGTCGGCCAAAAATGGTTTTTGTCGGATGAGAAAATTAAACCGAGTGCCATACTCGTCGATATTGGCATTAATCGTGAAGATGGTCTCCTTTTTGGTGATATTAAACCAGGACGTCATGCTGCACTACAAACCCCTGTTCCGGGTGGGGTAGGTTTATTAACACGTTTATCCTTATTGAAAAATGTGGTAGAAGCCTATCATCTTCGTCATCAATCGTCTTGATGGCGCAATAATACTTTAAATAACGAATAGCCACTGAAATAAATTAGAACACCCCCGATGAAAAACATAATAATATCGGGGGTTTTATTTAAATTAAATAAAACAAGAATTGCTAGTCCCCATGCCCCTAAGCCCAGCATCCAATCGAGAATCGTTAAGCGACGATGAAGATAGCGAGCAACAAAATATAGCCGATAAAAACCATAACCGACTAAACCAAGTAAAGTTAACCAGGCCACGAGTGCAGCTAGCGAACTTGCTGGAATAAAGATAAAGAGAATCGCCAGCAAAAGTAAAATTATTAACGGTGACACAAGTGTGTTTGACATCCGTTGAAATTGCGAAACATATCGATATAGTTTATAGCCGTAATAGGCAATGAGGATGAATCCTAATAACCCAATAACGGCACCAAGTACAGAATAAACAAAACTTGGATTGATCATGGCAAGTAATCCTAATACAAGGGTTGATCCAAAAAAGAATAGTTGACTAAGCTCTTCGAGTTTCCATGGTTTTTGTTTCATCATTCTCATTGTAGCAAAACTTTCTATTCATCGAGAATTGTCCTATAATAAAAAACATTATTGGAGAAGAATGATGAAACAAGAAATTTTACGTCGTTTTGCCGAACTTACTGTCCGTCGGGGGGTGAATGTCAAACAAGGTCAAGATGTGATAATTCACGCTGAACTCGATCAGCCTGAATTTGTTACGATGGTAGTTCAAGAAGCCTATAAAGCAGGTGCACGAAAAGTTCGTGTCAAATGGACTCACTTACCGATAAGCAAAGTGAATGCCTTAGCCATGGATGAAGCAGCAGCGAGTGAAATTGAAGCGTGGCAACATGCTGAATTACAACACAACGTCGATACGCTTCCTGCTCAAATTCATATTCGTTCGGTTGATCCCGATGGCATGAAGGGCATTGATCAAGAAAAAATGACGCGTATTTCTAAAGCTACAACACCGATTATGTTGAAATACCGTGAACAAATGGATAATAAATTCCAATGGACGATTATTGGGGTACCTTCCGTCAAATGGTCTGAAAAAGTCTTTCCCCATTTAAAAGGGGACGCCGCGGTGGAAGCGATGTGGGACGCAATCATTAAAGCGACCCGTGTCACTGAAGACCCGTTAAAAGAATGGGATCTTCATAACGCCACATTACAAGCCCGTTGCCGTCAACTTGATGCGCTCAATCTCGACTACCTCCATTTCCAATCAAGTAATGGAACCGATTTTAAAATCTGGATGATTCCAGAAGCGAAATGGTTAGGGGGAGGCGAACACCTGATTGATGGTCATTTCTACAACCCCAATATGCCCACCGAAGAAGTTTTCATTACTCCGAAAGCCGGTAAAGCGGAAGGGAAAGTGGTCGCGAGCAAACCCTTATCGTATGCGGGCGAACTTATTGAAGATTTCTCAGTGACTTTTTCCGACGGAAAAGTCGTGAAAGTCGAAGCAAAACGTAATCAAGCCTTACTGGAAAAAATGGTCGCCATGGATGAAGGTGCCTCCCGTATTGGTGAACTTGCCCTTGTCCCATTTGACTCCCCAATTCAACAATCGGGTTTACTTTTCTACAATACGTTATTTGATGAAAATGCCTCATGCCATATTGCGTTAGGTCGAGCCTATGTCAATTCCATTAAAGGATACGCGAATATGACGCGTGAACAATTAACGCAAATTGGATGTAATACCTCGATGATCCATGTGGACTTCATGATTGGATCCAAGGATTTAATAATCACCGGTGTCACACGAACGGGTGAAACGGTGGCTATCTTCGAGAAGGGCAATTGGTCACCCTCCTTAAAATAAACTAAAATAAATTAATGAAAAAAACCCTTCATAATGAAGGGTTTTTTATTGGCTAAGAAACGTTTAGTTAAAGATGAAGATACCGATCGATTTCCCATTGGGAAACGAAGGTGCGGTAGCTATCCCATTCTTTTTCTTTGGCGATGATGTATTTGTCAAAGGTGTGTTTGCCTAAGACGTCAAGCATCAAAGGATCTTTTTTCATTTCTTTTAAGGCATCTTTGAGATTTTCTGGAAGGTTTTGAATACCTTGTGCTTCGCGTTGTTCGCGGGTTAATTCAAAGATGTTGTCGTAGACAGGTGGTACGGTTTCCTTGGCGGTGGCGATGCCTTCTAATCCCGCGGATAAAATAAAGGCGAGCGCTAAATAGGGGTTGGCGGTTGGATCGACGTTACGAAGTTCAGTGCGGGTGGAATTGCCACGCGCTGCAGGAATACGAATCATCGCTGAACGGTTTGCATCGGACCAGCACGCATAGCAAGGCGCTTCATAGCCAGGAATAATACGTTTATAACTATTTACTGTTGGATTGGTTAAGGCGGCAATCGAACGGGAATGATTTAAAATCCCCGTCATCCATAAGCGGGCCACTTCGGATAATTGTTTATCGCCTTTTGGATCGAAGAAGGCATTTTCCCCATTGGCATTCGTTAAGGACATGTTAGTATGCATCCCTGAACCATTAATACCGGCAATCGGTTTAGGCATGAAACTCGCATGAAGCCCATGTTTGTGGGCAATGACTTTAACCACAGTTTTAAAAAGTTGGAGATTATCACACGCTTTTAAGACATCTTGGAAACGGAAGTTAATTTCATGTTGACCAATCGCCACTTCGTGGTGCGATGCTTGCACGAGTAAACCGAGTTTATCGAGTTCAATAGCAATATCGCGACGGGTGTAGTTATCGCCATCCATGGGGGCTAAATCAAAGTAACCTGCATCATCGTTGGGTTCCACAACCGGTTTTCCATCTTTTACTTTGAACAAGAAAAACTCGGGTTCAAAACCGACGTTCAGCGAACCAAAGCCAGCGGCCTCCATTTTTTGAATGGCTTTTTTAAGAATAAAGCGAGGATCGCCTTCAAAAGGTTCACCTTTGGGGGTATAAACATCACATACTAAACGGGCGACTTTCCCTAAGGCTAAATCTTCAAACGTTAAGATTTTCCATGAATCAAAGTCAGGATATAAATACATATCTGCTTCTTTGATGCGGACAAACCCTTCAATTGAAGATCCATCAAACATAATTTTATTGTCTAAGGCATCTTCAAGCCGTGAAACAGGTAAATCCACGGATTTAACCATCCCAAGCATATCGGTAAACTGCATACGAATAAAACGAACATCTTCTTTTTTAGCAAAGGCTAAAATGTCTGCTTTGGACCATACGGACATAAAGTGTCCCCCTTTTGAAATGTTAACTTCATTATAAAATTAGGATTTTTATTGTCAATAAGAACGTTTTACGATTCATCGTCATCATCATCATCGTCATCGTGATGATGTTCGTCACGCTTATCACGCCATTCATCGGTTTCCCTGTCATTTTCATCCAGTTCATAGGCTAAATATTCATAACCGATAACTTGAAGGTTTTCGTCAAGAATTTCAACGACCAAGACTTTGATTTTCCCTTTGACTTGACCAGTTTCAGTGGCCAGGGTAAAGGAGATTTTCAAGATATTTTCACCGTCTTCCGTTTCGTATTCAAATTTGAAACGATCTTGAACGCGATTTTCATCATTTTCCTCGAGGAAAAGAAGTTCAATTTCAGTTTCATCTTGATCGATTTCCAATTTGAAAATAGAGACATTCAAGACATTATCGACCATTTTGCGAATGCGAATTTTTGTTTCGTCCTCTTCGTATTTATAAATGGATTCGATGTAATTACTGGCGTCCGCTTCCGCTTTAAAGGAGAGAATAATTTCATCGTCTTCGATGATTTTAGAACCACTGACAAGAAGAGGTTCGCCTTGATTAATCATTAATTCGCCTTGAAGGGTATAAAAGGTTTCTTCATTCACCGTTTCAACATTATCGAGATTGTAATAAAGCGCATAATCAATCGTATTCCCTTGAATGTCGAAGACAGAGAAGCGATCGACATAGGCGAATGGTTGATCGATCAAGGCTTCGGTCGTGACAATGGGGGCATCTGCACGTCCAAGTAATTGTTCAAATAATCCTAAATAAGGACGAATTAAGGTCATTGTTTCATCAAAGTCATAGGAAGGTCGTGTGGGTTTCGTTAATCGGATCCCAGCAAGCGGTGCGGTATTGACACTATTTAAATTCGTAAACAAAGAGGCCGTGGTTATCGTTGAAACCGAAAGCGCCGCTTTATCGCCTTCAAGGCGAAGCGGAGGCAGCGTGACTTCTGAACTGGTTACGATGGAAGGATTTTCGGATGTAACGGACGTTGTGATCGTGGAACTCGAATCGGTAATCGATGGCGTTGAAGAGGTGATGGCAATCGGGGTCGAGGTTCCAATTAAAATCCCCACGATAAAGAAACCAAGAACGAGGGTTGCAGTTGGAAAAAACCGCCAGATTGAGAACGTTTTCTTGGGTGTAGGAGCTCCAAACCGTTCAATCATAAATGAAGAAAGATTAGGTTCAATTCGGGTCGCTTCGTGTTTAAGTTTTTTAAGAAGGTCTTTATTGTTCATCACGGAACGCCTCCCTCAATGTTTTCATCGCCTTGTTGTATTTCCATGTTACGGTGCCAAGCGGTAACGATAACATGGTGGCGATTTCGCGATGTTTGTAATCCCCAATCGCATATAAGAAAACAATGTGAGCTTCATCCTCAGGAAGAAGCGCTTTGGCTTTTTGAATAATGGGAGAATCAAATTCGTATGTATCTTGCCCGCCATCAAGGACATCATTCATTTCTTGGGTATCAAAAGAATCTTCGCGTTGACGAACGTTAATAAGATTTAATGCGGTATTTTTTGCAATCGTGAGCATCCAATTGAGGCCATTGGTTTTGGGTTGAAATTGTTGAATGTTTTGAAAAATTTTCACATACGTATCTTGCATGATGTCTTCACAAAGATGCATATCGCGAAGGTAGGGCAAAACAAAACTAAAAACACCTCGCTTAGTTTGCAAGTATAACTCATTCATCGCTTCGACTTCCCCTTGTTGAATACGAACTAATAATGCGTTGATGGAAGCATTCATTCTTCATTACTTTACACCAAAAAAAATCAGGATGCGAATGAAGTTCGGTAAATTTATTAGGTGTGGTGATAGATTTCATTACCCATTAAACAACCTAAGATGAAAATTTATTGGTAATTTGATCTAATCAATCTCTATCCAAAGAAGCGTGGAAAAAGGAAAATTTCCGTGGTTAGTTTTTAGTATTTTTTCATCAAGATTTAAACGAATAACGAGTGTGTTGATTTTTTTTCGTTCCCCGTCTTCAAAATATTCAATAACCACGTTTTTACCAACACTTTCAAGAAGATTACGGTTCAACGCTTCCGCGGCTTCTTGCGACAAGTGTGGTTTTGTTGAACGTACGCGTTGTTGCTTCATACGTTGCATGGTTCCCTTTTGCTCAATCAAAGAGGCATAAGGTGCCCATTTTTTCATCCCTCGATCGCTCATTTACGATGACCCCCAATTAACGTGTGACGTTCCACCGTTGTGGAGGCTTCAAGAAGCGCAGATGTACGCAACACCGCATTATGACCAAAACGATGCTTAATGCTCGCAATCGTTTGCTGAAGTTTTCGTTTCTTTTCTGCAAGAAAGGGATCCACAAATAAATCCAATTGTTCGTTTTTTAAGGGAACGAGTTTACGGAAGGCAAAGGTCACATTGCGAATCGGTTTATCCTCCACGTATTTGTGGAAAAGCACCATGAGCGCCCGATATAAAACATCTTCATCATCGGTGGCCCGAATTAAACTCATTTGGTGAGAAAATCCTCCCAACGTTTTGGAATAACCAATCGAAAGGTGAACGAGACTGGATAATTGGTTTTCAAGCCGTAATCGTAAACATAAATCATCACACATTTCCCGGATGACAACAGGAATTTCACTGGGATTATAATCGCGATACAACACTTGTCCCATGCTAATACCAGGTGATTCGGGTACATATTTTTCTCGAATATTCGATTCATCAATGCCATTGGCATGGCGGTGGAGTTGTTCACCCATGATCCCAAACCGAGCATGCAGTCGGTGCAAGGGGTAATGCGCGAGATCACCAATCGTGAAAATACCGAGTTGCTGGAGGCGAACTTCCATACGTTTGGCGACACCCCACATCTCACCAATGGGGAGAGGCCACAGTTTTTCCTGAAGTTGGTGTTGATACCAACTTGCAATCCCGTTGGGGGATTTTTTAGATTCATTATCCAAGGCACTTTTCGCTAAAAATGGATTGTCCCCAATGCCGATGGTGGAAAATAACTTCATGCGTTGATATAACGTATTTTTGATTTTAAGCATTAAGGCTACCGCATCCATGTTGTAGTAAGCAAGATACGGTCCTAAGTTGAGAAAGGCTTCATCAATGCTATACACATGTAAATCGTCTTCCCCCACAAAATCAAGTAACGTTTGCATGACTTGGGCCGAACGTTGTAAATATAAACTCATACGAGGTGTTGCAAAAATAATATCGTTACGTTTCGGTAATTCAAAAACACGGAGACGAGAAGGAACACCAAGTTGACGTAAAAACGGAGAAACGGCTAAAACGATCGTGCCAGTCCCGCGGGTTTTATCCGCGACAACAAGAGGGGTTTTGTACGGATCCAATCCACGTTCAACACATTCTACGACCGCATAAAAGCTTTTTAAATCGAGAACGGAAATGACATTAGGGTACGTGGGCGATGGTTTTGCTTTTAACATAGGTGGACTCTTATTGTAGGAAATTTTTCGGTAAAGATAAACGAAAGTTTTCTATGAAAACATTTGCTTATTCCCGATAAAAAAAGACCTCCGAAGAGGTCCTTTTTCTTCCCCCGTCACGGTTAATAATTAACGTTTCTTCGCGACTTTTTTGGTTTTTGGGGTGGTTGCTTTTTTTACAGGTTTTGCCGCTGGTGTTACCGGAGCAACATCCGCGACAGCAAGGTGTTTTTTATCCATAAAAACATCGTAAACACCATTCCCGATGAGTAAGACAAATAATCCTAAAATCGTCGGTTCGAAACTATTGATTAATGTCACCACAAGTAAGATGACCATTCCAGCGATAGCAAGAGAAGGAACATAGGGGTAACCCCAGACACGGTAGGAACGTTTGGCTTCTTTCATGGTCTTACGGAAGCGGAAGATCGAGAAGAAGATAAGTGTGTTAAAAATGAGCCCACCAAACAAGATGAGTGTGAGTAAGTAGTTGACATTATCATAACCGAGTAAAACGATGATGATTGAGACAATCGTTTGACCTAAAATTGCGACCCACGGAGTGCCGAATTTACGATCCACTTGGCCAAATATAGACGGCATCGTTTCGTCTTGTGCCATCGCATAGTAAACGCGCGGGAAGGAAAGAATTGAACCGTTGAGCGCGCCAAAAATGGAGATGACAATCGCCCCAAAGACAATCAAGCTTAAAGCATCCGCGAAATTGGCGAAGATGGTTCCGAACGCTCCAAAGATGGCAGTGACATCAAAACCAGCACTAAGCGCGCCTTCTGCAGCAGCCGTTAACGTAGAGAGATCAAGAATTCGGTATAAACCAACCACAAATAAGACATAGACTCCCATCACGAGTAAGACAGCGATGGATAATGCTTTTGGTAAATCCCGTTGGGCATCTTTCATTTCTTCAACCACGTTGTTTAAGTTGGTCCAACCTTCATAGGCGAATAAGGTACGGGCAACGGCAAAGAGTAATCCGGAAATGAGTAAACCAAATTCGACATTTTCAGCGCCATTTGACGCAAAAATATCGGTTTGAGTTCCGAAAAATAAACCATAGAAAATGACAATCAAAAGTGGAATGAGTTTCGCCACAAAAAAGACGTTTTGAACGACCTTCCCGTAGCGTAAACCTAAATAGTTAACGAAGGACAAAACAAGAATGACACCAATGGCAATCGCTGCGGTCGTTACGCTATCAAAAGGTGCATTCAGCATGTAACCAAACGCTTGGGCAAAAAGCAAAGCCAATAAGGCGACAGAACCACTGCTTGATAAGAAGAAGTTGGTGATCCCTGATAAGAAAGCGAGGCGTGGACCATACGCTTTCTTTAAATAAACATAATATCCACCGGTCTTCGGAAATAACGTGCCTAATTCAGCATACGTTAATGCAGAGAATAACGTTAAAATCCCCCCGACAATCCAGGCAACTAGGGAGAGGCTAAGGCTGTTGGATGCTAATCCAAGGACGAGCATGGAAAAGAAATAGATACCCGATCCAATCATAATCCCTGCTAAAATCGCAATACTAGAGAACAATCCGAGTTCGCGTTTAAGTTTCATATGAAACCTCCTAAAAAATCTAAAAATAAAGTATCAAAAAGATTGCTAGGATGCAAAGAATAAGTTTCCGTGAAAACATTATTTTTGTTCGACTTTTTGGAGGGCTTTGAAGTGTAAAGTGGGGAAACGTGCGGCAAAGACTTCATCTAATCGGCCCACAGGCGTGGAATGTGGCGCAGTTTTCACGATATCAGGCTGAGTCTTTGCTTCGTGAGCAATTTGTTTGAAAATGGCAATAAATTGATCAAGTGTTTCTTTGGATTCAACTTCGGTCGGCTCAATCATAATGGATTGTTCAACAAGGAGAGGGAAATAAATCGTCGGCGCGTGAATGCCAAAATCAAGGGTACGTTTCGCGATGTCTAAGGTTTTTACCCCCGTGGATTGGTCGATTAAGCCACTGAAAACGAATTCGTGCATACACGGTTTTTGAATGACTAATTTATAGTCGTTTTTTAAGGATTCTTTAATGTAATTGGCGTTTAAAATAGCATTCGGTCCAACATTCATGAGGTCGTGGGCGACGGTGCGAATGTAGGAATAAGCGCGAATCATCACCAGGAAATTCCCGTAAAATCCACCCACTTGACCACACGCATGTTCAGGGTAGGATAGCGTGTAGTCCTCACCGACTTTCGTCACCACCGGACTTGGGAGATATTCTACGAGATGCGCGGCAACACTGACGGGACCAGAACCCGGACCCCCTCCTCCATGTGGTGTGGAAAAGGTTTTGTGTAAATTCATGTGCATGATATCAAAACCCATATCACCGGGTCGGGCGATACCAAGTAAGGGATTTAAATTGGCACCATCGTAATAGAGTAAGCCTCCCACATCGTGAACGGCTTTGGAAATTTTTAAAATATCTTTTTCGAATAAGCCCATCGTGTTCGGGTTCGTTAACATAATGCCGGCGATGGTGTCATCCAGGAACGGTAATAACGTATCAATGTCGACTAAGCCATCTTTGGAAGGTAAGGTTATCGTTTCATAGCCAAGCATCATGGCGCTGGCCGGGTTAGTTCCGTGTGCAGAATCAGGAATAATGACTTTGGTACGACGGTGATCACCCCGTAATTCATGATAATGCTTCATAATCATCAGACCGATGAGTTCCCCATGGGCACCGGCAAATGTGTTCAAGGTGGTTCCAGCCATCCCGGTGATTTCATTGAGCATCGTCGCGGTTTCATGATAGAGCTTAAGTAAAGGTTGAACGGTGGATAAAGGTTGTAAGGGATGAATGAGACGGAACCCATCTAAAGAGGCCATTTCATCATTAATTTTAGGATTATACTTCATCGTGCAGGAACCAAGAGGATAAAACCCAGATTCAATGCCAATATTCTTTTGGGAAACTTTCGTATAATGACGAACAACCTCAAGTTCGGAAACTTCAGGAAGATCGGCGGGTGAGTCGCGGAATAAGGAGGTATCTAACGGAGTGGATACATCCCCGTCTTGGAACCCTTGTTGGGTTAATTCAAACCCAATACGTCCGGGCGAAGAAAGTTCAAAAATAAGGCGATTATAAGTCATGATGAACCTCCTTGATAAGCGAGACAAACGCATCGATATCTGTTTTTGTTTTGCTTTCAGAACAATAAAATATCACGCGCTGATCGTCAAGACGTTGTCCTAATAAGTATCCGTGTTGTAAGAGCCCGTTTTCTAATGCTTCGGTGTCGCCGACATATGTCAGCGTCACTTCATAGGCAAAGGGTGCTTGAAAGGCCATCGTAAACAGATTTGTCTTCACAAGTTCTTGGGCGAGGTAATGAGTTGCTTGCGTGGCTTGATCAAAGGCTTTGACGAGCCCTTGTTTTCCCATCGAAGCACAATAAATGGTGGCCTGTAATGCGAGTAAGGATTGATTTGAACAAATGTTAGAGTTCGCTTTTTCCCGACGAATGTGTTGTTCCCGCGCTTGTAACGTTAAGACAAAGCCCCGTTCCCCACGGGAATCTTTGGTGTATCCACAAATGCGACCTGGCATTTTGCGAACATAGTCCATCTTTGTTGCTAAATATCCTAAATAAGGACCACCAAAAGATAACGGAAGTCCTAACGATTGTGCCTCACCACAGACGATGTCAGCACCTAAGGAACCCGGCGTTTTTAAACGAGATAAGGCAAAAGGGTCATTGTAGGAAATAACCAGGGCTTTTTGTTGATGAATCGCGGCAACAAAACGGTCGAAATACTCGATATTTCCGTAACGATTTGGGTAACAAAAAATCACCGCTGAAAACGGTTCTTGCATCGCTTTTTCAAGCGCATTTATATCAATGAGTCCGGCTTTCGAAGGTAAGACATCCAAGGTTATATTTCGATAATGGGCATACGTTTGAATGACTTTTTCCACATGCGGAAGTAAGGGGGAAGCAACAATCACACGGCGATGCGTCGCAATATTGACGGCCATCATCATCGCTTCGGCAAGAGCGGTGGGTCCATCATAAACCGAGGCATTGGAAACCTCCATACCGGTGAGTTCGGTGATCATCGATTGCCATTCAAAAATATATTGCAAGGTCCCTTGTGCCACTTCGGGTTGATAGGGTGTGTAGGACGTTAAAAATTCTTGACGCGAACTCAACGTGTCCACGATTGCAGGACGTTCATGTTCATAGGCGCCAAATCCGCGGTAAGATTCTAATACCGTGCCTTGATTTGCTTTAAGGTGTTTGCGTAATTGGTGTTCGGATAAGCGTGGCAAAATGGCATACGGTTTTTTCAACCTTAATGAAGAAGGGATATCAATTAATAAGTCATCAACATCCGAGACGTTGATGACTTTTAACATATCTTTACGATTGGTATCGGTCAGCGGCAAGTATTTGAACATACACTTCAACGACTATTTCGCTAAGGCGTCATAGTCTTCCTTGCTCAATAGTTTAGCAAATTCACTAGGATTTGTGACTTTTAATTTAATCATCCAATTTTCTTCGGCATTCTCATTAATGAGTTCGGGATTTGTGGCGACTGCTTCGTTGATTTCTAAGACTTCTCCAGACACAGGAAGATACAGATCAGACGCGGATTTCACGGATTCAACAACCCCAAAAATATCATTTTCTTTGAAGGATTTACCGGGATTCGGTAAGTCGACAAACACGATGGTACCTAAACTTGCTTGGGCGAATTCGGTAATGCCAATGGTGGCAATATCATCGTGGATGACCACCCATTCGTGAGAGGGGGAATAACGTTTTTCTGACATGGGTAATCTCCTTAGCGTTTATATTGCTTTTGCATAAATATCATATCACGAACGACGGCGCGTAAGGGGGTCGTTCTCATCATCACCGTGACTTCTTGGCCGAGTTCATAATACGGGGCATCTAGAAGCGCCATGGCTAAACCTTTTTCACGGCCAGGAAGTAAATATCCTGTTGTGACATGGCCGATGGTTTGATCCCCAATAAGAACAGGATACTCGGCCCGGATGACACCCCGATCGCGGAGTTCAAGACCGACAAGTTTTCGTTTTAACGGGACGTCCTTGATTGTGAGAAGTGCCTCTTTACCGACAAATTCTTTATCCCATTTGAGCGCAAAGGATAAACCTGCTTCCAGCGGATGAATTTCTGGTGAGATTTCGTGGGAATAAAGAGGGAGTGCCGCTTCAAAACGTAATGTGTCGCGCGCGCCCAATCCACAAGGAGTGACATTGTCTTGTTTTAACAAAGCTTCCCATAATAAGGCGGTCGTTTTTACATCCGCATAAATTTCAAACCCATCGCTTCCGGTGTAACCAGATCGGGATATCATGAGCCAATGGCCTTGATGTTTGGTTTCAACATAGGTCATAAATTTAAGCTGAGATAATTCCACTTTTTTAGTGATTACGGCTTGTAATACTTTTTCAGACAGAGGCCCTTGAAGGGCAAGTTGGCACATGGATAACGTCACTACCTCAAGATGAACGTCATACTGATGTTTCTGTTGATGGGATCGCAGCCACTCTAAATCAATGACGGCGTTAATCGCATTGATGACGACGAGAATTTTTTGTTTTGAAAACGGGTAGGCAATGAGATCATCGATGGGGTAACCTTCCTGATTTAACAAAAGCCCGTAAACGGCCTTGTGGGTTTCAGGTTCGGGGAGGCGATTGGTGATAAGGGATTCAACAAAAGGAGTCGCATCCTTTCCTGTAATTAATACACGACCCATGTGGGAGACATCAAATAAACCGGTTGTTTGCCGAACGGCTTGATGTTCTTTGATAAGACCTACAAAGTCTTGTGGGACGGTAAAACCGCCATAATAAACCATTTTGGCGCCATGAAGGAGAAGGGTTTCATGTAAGGGAAGTTGGGGCATATGTATTTCCTAATAGTAATATCATATAAAAAAATAATCTTTATGGTTTTAAAATCATCTTAAATGGTGTAAAATTAGTGAAAATTTAGCGGAGGGTTCTATGAATAAAACCAATCTCTTTTTAACCTTACTAGGCGTGGGTGTTCTCACAGCCTGTACAACTGCTACCTCTAGTAGCGGATTACTTTCTTCGGAATCACCTTCCGAAACGTCCTCGGAAGTTTCTTCGGAAGTTCCAGTAGAAAAAACCCTAGAAATTTCACGAGAAACATGGCCGTTGTTAACGTATGATCCGTACGTTCCAACGCGGGCGTTTTTTAACAATTTACAGTTCCGTTATTTCGGAGCTAGTGATGAACCCGATGGTCAGATTACCGATGCCATCAATGGTAACTCAGCATCCTTTTATATGTATAACGTTGACGCCATCGACAACATTGAAAAGATTACGGTAACCTTGGCGAAGAATAAAACGCAAAAGAATTTTGAAATGTTTGCGGCCACCGATATTGTCGGACCTGAACTCGATGAATTCAAAGTCCCTTACACCCAAACGGCAGCGTTAGTGTATGAGTATGATTTTTCTGGGTTAAATGCCAACCATTTCCGATTCAAAAATGGTCTTTATACATTAATGATAAAGTCGATTGTTTTAACCATTTCCTCTACCTTTGAATTTCCTGATTCCATTAGTACCGGTGGCGGCGAAACACTTCCAGATACAGGTGATGGATTTTACAAATTAGAATCCCCTACGATTACCCGTGATGACTTTAAATGGATGACTGGATCTGCCCTGGATGGCGGTGCCATGCCCCATGTAGGGAACGTTAACCTTCTTATTGTTCCCGTGAACTTTCTTGACTATAACTGTGGTGCCCAAGACATTTGTGATGCACGTCGCAACAAGTTAGAACAAAGTTTCTTTGGTGAATCTGAAGAAATGGAATATGAATCGGTTGCCTCGTACTATGAAAAATCAAGTTATGGTCGCCTCAATATTGGTGGGGTGGTCACTCCTGAATTCCAAGTCGGTAAAAC
The DNA here is from genome assembly GCA_030834445.1 of Bacillota bacterium. Classification (GTDB taxonomy): domain Bacteria; phylum Bacillota_I; class Bacilli_A; order RFN20; family CAG-826; genus UBA970. The sequence continues at coordinate 7,267 of JAURFC010000002.1, read as the reverse complement.
CGCGGTGGAATGGGCACGTGAAACACGTCCAATGATTGATCCTTCTTTACAATCCTATTACAACCCCACTTGGGGTTTAACCGAAGATATCACCGCATGGTATCGTGCACAACGCGAAGTCAATCAAGTTGATTTCCCGTTACCCATTGAAGAATTTGACCAAAACGATGATGGTTGGATTGATGCGCTCATTATGATTTATAATGCGCCATCCTATCCGAATGGTAATTATCCCGATGATGTCGAAGATACGTTCTGGGCCTACTGCTACTGGAACTATAATATGCTTGATTTTGAAAGTGAAAATGATGCTGACTACCCAATTCCTTTCACCTTCTTCTTTGCAAGTCATGACTTTATGTATGAAGGTTACGGCACAGGAACCGTTGATCCCCACACGTTTATTCACGAAATGGGTCACATTTTAGGGTTACAAGATTACTACACTTATGACGGACTTAATGGAGACTGGGGTGCAGCGGGTGCCTTAGATATGATGGACAATAACGTCCTTGATCACAATGCCTATTCTAAATTCTTATTGGAATGGATTGAACCCTATGTCATTGACAACACCAAACAAGAAACAACCTTGACGATTCAACCTTTTGAATCGAGTGGGGACGCCATCATTATCAATAATGGATTTAATGGTTCGCCATATGATGAATATTTAATTATCGAATTCTATACGCCAACTGGATTAAATGAAAAACATTCCTTAACCCCGTATCCTGGTAACGGATTACAAGGCTTTACCATTCCTGGTTTGAAGATTTATCACGTCGATTCTCGTATCGGTGCCTATGATTCGGTTACAAGTAATTTTGTGGGATTCTCGGATGAAGTCATTCGCGTCGAATCCGAAGACATTGAAGCAGGGGCAACGTATGAATATTACATGATTACGAACTCCAACTCCCCGAGTCGTCACCGTCTTAACGGGACTCGTGGTACCCCCGAAGCGCAATACATGAAATTGCTTCACTTGTTAGAATCGAATGGGATCAACACGTTCCGTGACGGATTTGATGCAAGCAATGACACCTTATTTGAAGAAGGGGATACGTTCACACCGCTCAAACATTTCTCAAGTTTCCCCATCTTTGGACAATTTAATGATGGTTCAGAAATTGGTTTTGAAATCCGCGTGGATAACATCACCAATGAAGGGGCAACGATTACCTTTACGCGCTTCTCTTTCTAAACAAATTCAACGTCATAAAACAAAGAAAACTTCCCACGCGGGAAGTTTTTTTCTAGCTTGGTGGAGCTGACGAGGATCGAACTCGCTACCTCATCGTTGCGAACGATGCGCTCTACCAAATGAGCTACAGCCCCAAACCATACATAACTCTATCAAATTCGTGCCGAATTCACAATTTATTTTGCTTTAAAAACAAATTCACAATTTTTTGATATGAAAATATTGTAAGCGATTACAAATTAGATTATGATATAAGAAACCGATTTCCTAAATCGGTATTTTCGAATCACTTTTATGAAAAAATACACATTAAAACAATTTCAAAAACAAAAAACGTTTGCCGGTTTTTTACCTGGAATCAGCGGCACATTGGGCATTCCCATGTGGTCCTTTTATGTGAATCGTGGCCAAGCGATTGCCTCCTTTGGGGTGCGTGACAAAAATGGTGCGATTATGGAATTTTATCCTGCCAACCAAGCGTATGCGTATGTGGCAGTCAATGGCTTTCGAACTTTCATTAAAGTCGATGGCGTTTTTTATGAATGTTTTCAAGAAAAAAACCAATCGTCGCAAACCATGGATGTTGAAGCCCATCAAATTGCATTAACCGAAGACATCCCTCAGTTAGGATTACGCGTTAAAATCACGTATTTTACTTTACCTCAAGCGAGTGTCTCGGCGTTGATTCGTAAAGTTTCCTTTGTCAACCTTGACGGAAAAAAGAAAAACATTGAAATTCTCGATGGATTAAATCAAATGTTACCCTCTGGCATTGATCATGGCGGTTACAAAGCGGTCAGTAATTTGCTCCAATCTTGGATGCAAGTGGATACATTTAATCACGGTATTTTCTTAAAGTTACGGGCTTCCACCGCCGACTCCAGCGAAGTCAGTGATGTTCAAGATGGCAACTTTTATTTTTACGAAGGCTTACCGACCTCACATTATGTGTATGACTATAAATTAATTTATGCACGAGACACATCCTTTCAAACTCCTTATCGTTTTTTGGAACATTCCTTTGATGGTTTAGTCAAACAAACCCAAGCCGCGGTCAATCAAGTGCCGTGTGCCTTTGTGCTTTCACACTTTGAACTTAACGAAAGTACTGCGTTTTACGGTGTCTTTGGTTATGGTAAAGACAAAGCCATAATTGAAGCGTTCCGTCAAAATGTGGATGTGACGTACTTAGATCAAAAACTCCAAGAAAATCAAATGATCATTCGTGATTTGGTAGGCCATGTGCATACCGAAACATCAGAAGAAATGTTTGATGCGTATGTGGAACAATGTTTTTTAGATAATGTCCTCCGTGGTGGATTCCCGATGATGTTTGAAACGAAAAAGGGGCTCATTGCTTACCATGTGTATTCTCGTAAACATGGTGATTTAGAACGCGATTACAACTTCTTTTCGCTCGAACCCGCCTATTTCTCGCAAGGGAATGGCGCCTTCCGTGATGTTTTACAAAATCGTCGTAATGACATTTACATTCAACCCAAAATGGATGACTTTTCCATTCGTCAATTTGGATCATTTATTCAAGCGGATGGATATAACCCTTTAAGTATCGAAGGGCTCGTATTCTCATTTGAAGGCGATCTTAACGCGTTTGCCAAAGGATATCATAGTTTACTCAAAGGTTCTTTTTCACCCGGTGAAGTCGCCACCTTGGCGGCACGCTTAGGCGATGATCCCATTCAAACTGTTACAAAGGTTTTAAAACATTCCACGTATGAATTTAAAGCGACCTATGGCGAAGGCTATTGGGAAGATCATTTTACGTATCATCATGATTTAATTGCTGCGTATTTGGATGTCTATCCTGATCGTTTAAATACGTTAATGTTCCAAGCGATTTATCCTTACTTTGTCTCCCCAGCACGTGTTCGACCACGCGCGGAAAAATACGTGTTAAAAAACGGAAAAGTGCGTCAATATTACGCCGCCCATCATGACCATCATGCGCCGGTTCGTGGATGGTTGAAAGATGCCAAAGGGCACGTGATTGAACACACCCTTTTTACAAAACTTTTAACCTTAACTTTGAATAAATTTGCCCATCTTGATCCGGATGCCATGGGGCTCATGTATGAAGGGGAACGCCCTGGTTGGAATGATGCCATGAATGGGTTGCCTGGATTATTTGGATCGGGCGTGAGTGAACTGTTTGAACTGGTTAAACTTGTAGCCTTTCTAACGACGATTCCTGTCACGGACTCCTTGCATGTGTTAACGCCCCTAGTACCGTTAATGGATACGTTATTATCGTTAAAATCCGTACAAGGGATGGAAGCGTGGAATACACGGATGACCGCATTAGAAACGTACCGCGATGGCTTGCGACAACCGGTAACATCCACCGCAGTGGATGGCGAGCGTATTCAAAAGCTTCTCAAGCATATGCATCAATTCTTAAACGATGCCGTCACACGATTAGAACAATCCGAAGCGATTATTCCGACATACTTTATGTATGAAGCGGTTCAATACGAACCTTTAAATATCGCCGTAGATCATGGTCAACCCACCGTGAAGGTCACCGCTTTTAAACGTCATTCGTTGCCCCATTTCCTTGAAGGACCGACACGGTATTTATCGTCGATTCAACCTGCGATGAATAAAGGTAAGGCACTCGTAGAGGCCATTCGTCAATCCGAAATCTTTGATACCCCTTTAAAATTATATAAAACCAGTGAATCCTTGGATGCGATGTCGATGGAACTCGGACGTATTCGTGCCTTTACCCCGGGTTGGCTTGAACGGGAATCCGATTTCCTTCATATGAGTTATAAATTTTTCCTTGGTCTTTTTAAGGCCGGACTTTATGAAGAATATTATCGTGATATCGCCACCGGCATGACCTGCTTTATGGATCCGGCGGTGTATGGTCGCTCTCCATTAGAAAACTCTTCGTTTATTGCCACCTCGAATAACCCGGATGCGACCAAACATGGGCAAGGTTTCTTTGCCCGCTTATCCGGTTCAACCGCAGAAGTAATTTCCTTGTGGAAACTCATGTTTATGGGTCCCACGCTCTTTTCGATGAACGAGGGCGAATTACAATTTTCCATTCAACCTCAATTACCAGCCCATTATTTTAAAAACGGGGTTGTGAAAACGACCTTATTTGGTGAAATTACATTAACCATTCATTACGAAGGCCAAACACCAACGTATGATGATACGGTCGTTGTCGAAGCGTATGCATTAAAAAATGCACATGACGCCATTCGACTCCCTGGTTCGGTGATAAAGGGTAAGTACGCGGAAGCGATCCGTGACTTACGTTATCAACATATCGATGTTTTCTTGAAAGGAGGTCGTGAACCCGGTTAACACACCTCGCTTTCGAAATTGTTCACTGACGACTCATCATGAAAGGAGAAAAATGATGAAAAAAATGACGACTTGGTTACCCTTAGGAACCTTCGCACTCATCCTTGCTGCATGTGGCGGCACATCGTCCTCGCAAGTGGCGAGCTCGACCCCAGCCTCATCGACAGTTCCGAGTTCAGAAGTCACCTCTTCGGTAACAGCCTTAACGTCGATTACCATCAGCGGGGCTGATGATATCGAACTCGAATTTGACGTAGACTTTAACCTGTTTACAGGTGTAACCGCGATTGGGAACGACGGTGTTGATTATTCTGATGAATTAACACTTTCCTCGATCTCAAGCGCAGTAAACGCGACTACCGGTGAATTAGACACCACCGATACTGGTGTCCACGTTGTCCGTTACTTAGTAACGGTTGGCGACGTGAGCGCCTCGAAATTCCGTAACATTACTGTCAATCAACCGGAAGCGACAGGGATGTTAATCAACCCTGACTTTTCCTTAGGAACAGCGGGTTGGGATGATCCTTCCGTGGTTTATATCGCGGATGGTGCTGCGATGACGCTTTCCACCGAAAACGGTGAATTTAAAGCGGAAGTCACAGCAGGATTTAACTTCTTCACGCCACGTTTTGGTCAAATGAATATTCCGTTTGAACAAGGCAAAACGTATGAAGTATCCTTTGATGCCCGTTCGACGGTGCAAAAAGAAATCGCCCTTCAAGTTGGGGAATTATTATCCTCTGCTCCTTGGTTTACCGATTTCTTACCCCCTGCGGAAAACATCATTTATCGTACGATTGGCACCACCATGGCCCGCTACTCGTACAAATTCACCATGACCCAAGACAACCCACGCGGTGGGATCTTATTTGGTTTAGGTCGTGTGAATAATCAATCCGTGAATGCGACGTTGTACTTTGACAACATGAGCATTACCGAATCGACCGTGGATCCTGACACCACCGCACCGGCGTTCTTTGGTGTTCAAGAATCTGTGAACCTCTTAGTGGGTGCGACGTATGACCCACGTGCCGGTGTCACCGCCCTTGACGTGGTCGATGGGGATGTTACCGCTGATATCATTGTGGAAATTTTAGATGCCAATGATCAAGTGGTTCAAAGTGTGGATACTTCCGCCGCTGCCACCTTTACCGTGAACTATTCGGTTGAAGATGCTGCTGGCAATGAAGCAACTGCATCCACAGAAGTTAATGTCGTTGATTTAGTCTTTAAAGATGAAAATCTTTTAACCAATGGAAGTTTTGGTACAGAAATTGGTGCAGAATGGGCTTACTGGCAACAAGAATGGGGAACCCCACCTGTGGTGAACCGTAGTCAAGATGTGGCTGCGGGAACCTATAGTTTAGATATTACAGGTGGTGGTGATGCTGTCTGGGCGATTCAATTCTTCCAAGATGGTGTTGAACTCACCGAAGGCACAACCTATCGCTTCTCGATTACTGCGAGTGCAACGGTTGCCCGTAAAATCAGTGTTGGTATCGGTTATGGTGATCCATGGAACGAATATGGTCGCCAAAACGGATTAGACATTGGTACGACCTCCTCTACCCAAGAATTTGTCTTCACGGTGACTAAAGCCACAGCGGATGTCAAAGTGGTGTTAGAACTTGGTTCCCAAGAAGGTTTCGCGGATGGAACGCTTGTTTTAGAAGAAGTTCGTTTACAACGCTTAGAAGCTGATGCTCTTATTGCTAATAACCAATTTGACCTTTCGGGTTGGAGAGGTTTTGCCAATACATGGGAAGGTACTGCCTTTGAAGCGGGTGTGGTCAATGGCGAATTCGCGATGACAGTCACCGCTGAAAATGCGTATGAATCATGGCATCTTCAAATTGTCCAAGACGCGGAATCGTTAGCCGGTCTTCCGGGAACCTCTGCCTTCTTAGATATCGATCCAGAAAAAACCTACACGTTAACCTTTGATGCGTATGCGACCGAAGAAGTGACGTTAACGCCGAACATTTTTGGTCAAGATATTTGGACGAACCACGTTCAATCGCCTGCGTCTGTATTATCCACGGAAAAACAAACGTTCACCAAAACCGTTTCTACGGTAGGTGCCGTGACGAATGATACAGAAAAATTAGCGTTTGAATTTGGTAACGGATTAACCTTAGGTGGCAATCCGATCACCGTTTACTTAGACAACGTGTCGCTTAAAGAAGGCGATGCTGCTGTTCCTACCCTTTATAACGGCGATATGGAAACGGTTTTAGGAGGCCACACTGTCTTTGGTGATGCTTCCATGAAGCAAACGGACGAAGGCGCTTTAATCACCGTCAACAGTTTAGGTGGTCAAGCCTATGAACCTCATTACTACTACATCCTTCCTAACTTGGGTGTTGGTACGTATCAACTTAAGTTCGTGGTGACAAGCTCTGTGACCCGAGACTTACGTTTCAACATTGTTCTCCCAGATGCAGGTTATTCGTCGATTCTTGAAGGTGGCTTTACCGACTTTGGTGTTACCGAAGATGTCGCTTATACCTTCACGGCAACCATCGTCTTGGAACAACCCATTACGAATGTGAAAATGGAGCTCGACTTCGGGACATTAGGAGGCGATAAAGTCTCCTTGGCAGGAGAATTCCTCCTCTCTGAAGTCCTTTTATATCGCAACTTTAACGCGTAAGGAGGTAAGGAATCGATGAATAAGACCTTACTCAAATTCTCGTTAGTAACAGGATTCATCCTCGT
>JAURFC010000025.1 GCA_030834445.1 Bacillota bacterium | reverse complement strand
TCCTTAATCAAAAAATATTGACCGGTCTTTCGTTATCGCTTGACTAGGTTGGTATAATGATAGGTATGAAAAAAATACCGCTTATTCCTTTTGTCACGATGCTCCTCGTGAGCTGTGATGTTACCTTTAGTTCTTCTTCCCTCGTTTCCAGCGGCGATTTGAGTTCGACAACGACTTCAACAAGCACTGAATCATCGATGTTATCGTCAGAAAGTTCGACCCCAAGTCAAGATAATACACCGATCGAATATGAACTCGTTTGGAACGATGAATTCGACTACACCGGACTCCCGGATAGTTCGAAATGGGGTTATGACGTTGGTGGGGGTGGCTGGGGTAATAACGAACTCCAATATTACACCCAAGCGGATTTAGATAATGCGTCCGTTGCCAATGGCGAACTCACCCTTACAGCCCGAAAAGAAACGTTCCAAAACCGTGAATACACGTCCGCCCGACTTGTCACCAAAAATAAAGGGGATTTCCTTTATGGTCGGATGGAAGCCCGTGCCAAACTTCCTTCAGGTCGAGGAACCTGGCCTGCGATTTGGATGCTGCCCACGGATTGGGCCTACGGGGGGTGGCCAACAAGTGGAGAAATCGATATTATGGAACATGTCGGGTATGACCCGAACGTCGTGCATGCGACGATTCACACCGACACGTACAACCACTCGAAAGGTACTCAAGTCGGTGAATCGATTAATTTAACCGATGTCTTTAATACGTATCATACGTACGCGATTGAATGGAAACCTGGATTAATTAAGGCCTTTGTCGATGATCAACCATATGCTGAATTTGCCTTTGATGTGAACGATGTGATGGATGGTCCCACCCATTTAGCGTGGCCCTTTGACCGAGACTTTCACTTTATTTTTAATATTGCAATTGGGGGAAACTGGGGTGGGGTTCAAGGTGTTGATGACACCATCTTCCCAACGTCCATGATCGTGGACTATGTCCGCGTGTATCAAATGCCCTATGGTCGAAATGACGTAACGCCTCCGGGCCGTATTTATAACCCTCGCGTCTTGAAAACAACGGGCAATAGTCTTGCTGTCGCCTGGAATCCAGTTACCGATAATCGTCTTGTCCGTAATTATATCGTTCGAGTCAATGGAGAATTCGCGGGTGCCCCTTCTGTTCCGGCGATTTATCTTGATAACTTAACACCAGAAACAACCTATCAAATTCAAATTGAAGCCGTTGATTTTAATTTAAATATTTCCAATCCTGTGATACTTGAGGCAGCAACTTCTGGATATCCTTCAATTAATGAACGCATTGAAGCTGAAGATTATATCGTCCAAGAAGGGGTACAATTCGAATCGACATCCGATGTGGGTGGGGGTGAGAATGCTGGTTGGTTAAACCCAGGAGATTATTTAGAATATCAAATTAATATACCTTCAACGGGCACGTATCGTTTATCCTTGCGTGTCGCAAGTAAAGATAGTAGTGGTCAACTTACCTTACTCAGTGACAATGTAGAAAAAACAACCACGGATTTACCGATTACAGGCGACTGGCAAGCATGGCAAACCGTCAATTCCTCTTCCTTTACCTTAAATGAAGGCGTCCAAACCATACGTTTACGTGTCGATCGACAAGGATTTAATTTAAATTATTTCGAAATTCAATCTGTTTAAGTTAGTTCTCTTTACTCAATACATTTTAATTGATTTATGATACCCCTTGGGGTATATTAAACCTATGAAATGTGATCAAGAACTTCTCCATCGTGTCAAACGCCTTGAAGGCCAACTCACTGGCATTCGCAAAATGATGGAAACATCGAATGCCTGCCAAGATTTAGTCATTCAATTAAAAGCCGTGCGCGCCAATATTGATAAAACCATATCGATTCTCACGACAAAAAATCTTCAACAAGTAATGGAAGTGCATCCGGAAGATGCTGAAAAGTTCCAAGATGCCCTCGATCTCATTGTCAAAAGCAGGTAAAATATGTTCGAATTTAATTTACAAACGAAACCCATACCGCCCATTTTTGAACAAGAAATGGTGTGGGACTTCCTTATTGTCGGGGGAGGCCCTGCTGGTTTGAATGCGGGGTTATATGCCCAACGCAAAGGTCTTAAAGTCGGTATTCTTACCAAAGAAATTGGCGGTCAACTTCATAACACGTCCACTGTCGATAACTATTTAGGCATTCCGATGTTAGAAGGCAAAGATATGTCCGATGTGTTTCTTCATCACGTTGAGCAACTTGGTGTTCCCATTCATCCGGATGCACGTGTCATTCATCTCGAAAAACAAGGCCCTCTTTTCTTTTTAAATTTAGAAAATGGCACCGTCTTAAAAAGCAAAACTGTCATGTTAGCGACGGGAGGTCAACCCCGTAAGCTCGATATCCCTGGTGAATGGGACTATGCGAATAAAGGTGTTTCTTATTGCACAACGTGTGATGCCCCTTTCTTTAAAGATAAGCACGTCATTGTAGCCGGGGGTGGTAACTCTGCCGCTGAATCCGTCATTGATCTTGCTGCATGGGCATCGCACATCACTGTCATCCACCGATCCCAATGGCGCGCGGATAAAGTGATTTTAGATAAGTTCGCCTCCATTAAAAATCTCACCATTCACCTTGAAACCCAACTTCTTGAAGTCTTGGGAGACCAAGGCCTCATGACGGGGGTTAAAGTGCTTGATAAGAAAACCCAAGCGACCCGTATCATTCCTGCGGATGGTCTTTTTGTGGAAATCGGGGTCATTCCTAACTCGGATCTTCTGGAAAATCTCGTGAAACGAAACGAACGTAATGAAGTCATCGTCGATGACATGATGATGACCAGTCTTCCCGGCCTCTTTGCTGCAGGCGATGTCACGCAGCAACCCTTCAAACAGATTGTCATTGCCGTCGCGGATGGAGCCAAAGCCGCGCTAGCAGTTCAACAATACTTAATCCATCACACCTAAAAGGAGGTATCACTATGGACAAGTTCTTTAATGCCGATACGAAAGCGAAAATCACGGATATTCTCCGTCAAATGGTCAATCCTGTTCACGTCTTACTCTTTACTGATGCAGCCGGTTGCGAAACATGTGCTGAAACGAGCCAACTTTTAAGCGAATTTGCGGAAACCAATCCTAAAATTCAATTAAGCTTACTCGATATCAAATCCGATGCGGCACAAGCTGCATCCTATGGCATCGACCGCGTTCCTTCCTTTGTCTTATTAGATGAAAAGAAAACATATCGTGGGGTTAAATTCAACGGGATTCCTGCGGGCCATGAAATCAATTCGTTTATTTCTGCCCTCATCGAAATGTCGGGATTAGAAATTAAATATCCTGCCGATGTCTTAGCCCGTATTCAAAAAATTGATAAACCCGTCAACATCAAAGTGTTTGTGACTTTAAGTTGCCCTCACTGCCCAGGTGCCGTCCAAACTGCGCACCGTTTAGCGATGCTTAATCCCCTTGTGAAAGCCGAAATGATTGAAGCGAACACCTTCCAAGATTTATCGATGAAGTATAAAGTCTCTGGCGTCCCCAAGATCATTATTAATGAAACCAAGGAACTCTTGGGGAACCAACCGGTTGATGCTTTCTTAAAACAAATCGAAGCGATTTAATTCAAAACACCTATTACAAACAAAAACAGTCCCCATCAGGACTGTTTTTTTATGATTTAACAACGGAATTAAACAAGACCCGTGAACGCCATCATCGCCATCGCGATAAAAGCAAGAATCAATAAAGCAATCGCCGAGCCTTGGAAAGAACGAGGGACTCGGTTATGCAGTAAGATTCGTTCACGAATCGCGCTGAAGGCAATAAAAATCATGGCGAATCCAATCGGTGCCCCCAAGGCATAACCCAGCATAGCCTCGAAGGAAAGCTCGTTTTGAATCAACGCTAATATCGCCCCAATGACTAAAGAATTAAGATAAAGCAGCGGAAAGAACGGTTGGACAACGGCAAAGAGCTTCTTCGCGAAGGCTCGAAGGAGATTTTCTAACATGTTCATGAGAACCACTACCATTATCCCGTGAATTAGAAAGCTTAAATACGTAATCTCTAAAGGAAGGATGATTAGTGTTTCTAAGGTGTAGGCAAGGATTAAACTAGGAACCATCACGATGACCGCAGTCAAGGATAATCCATAAACCCGGTTCCACGACTTTGAAACACCGAGTACCGGGCAAATACCCAGGAATTGCGTCAGTAAAACGTTACTTGTAAAAATAGAAGCGATGAACGCCATCATGAAATTATCCACGGCGGAATCCTCCCACCTTATTCAAGAAGGCAATGAGTAAGCCTGACATTAAAAACGCACCTATGGGTTGAATCATTAACGGAATACTTAGTGCTTCATCCCACAACACGAACTGAAAGACAGTAGACCCATCCGCCCAGGAAAACCAGTGAAGCGATCCCGTGCCAATGACTTCTCGAAGCAACCCTAAGAGGCCTAAAAAGAAACCGTATGCTAAGCCACTTCCCATAGCGTCACCTAAACTTGGAATCACGCCTTCTTGAGCCGCGACGACTTCAATGCGGGTAATCAGTAAGCAATTCACTGCGACAAGCCACGTAAAAATACCAAGGCCTTCATAGGCAATCGGGAAAAACCATTCTGCCAGTAATTGTAAAAGACTCACCATGCCGCCTGAGACAAGGAAATAGACTAGGATTTTATTATCTTCCGTCGTCCACTTGCGAAGTAGAGACACGATAGGCATGGAGAACATCAAGGTAAAGAATAATAAAACCGCCATGGCAATCGACAAACTTAGTGAGTAGGTCGTCGCAAGCGCAGTGCAGGCACCGAGTACCGCAACATACGTTTGTTGTTGTTTGATGGCACTCAAAAATGCTTTTTGGAATGCTTTCATGGATTCATCCCCCGTCGTGCAACATAATCGGTTTGGGCTACCTCAATAACACGGACCATCGCACTACGTGTGACATTGGCAAAGGTCACCGATAACGTTTCTTGAAGAATATACGCGGAAATAACCGATTGAACGAAATCGATATCCGTTACAGAAACCCCTTCAATAAAAGTTTCTAAACCGTCTAATAAGACATCCCCAATCCCGCGAGTTTCATGCTGTTCTATAATCTTTAACCCGGTGTAAATATCATCGCGCATACCGAGTAAGAACGTAATTGTTCCACCCCAACCCGACGTTGTTAACTCATAGGCAGTTCCGACAAGTTCATCGCTTATTTCATTGGTTAAGGTGAGAATTTTTAATACGCCTTGATCG
>JAURFC010000027.1 GCA_030834445.1 Bacillota bacterium | reverse complement strand
CACATCGGGTTTGTGATCAAGAATGAGCCAATCGTTGGCTTTCAGATTATGGAGGTCATGGTTATAAAGTGGATTGTGGGCTTGTTTTTCATTGAACAACACCACTTCAAATCCAAGTTTCGTGTTGTTATTAAAGACATTGGAAGTACCTAAGTGTTTAGAAATGGAACGGGGATTGGTTTCCACAAGAATCCCAATCTTATCAATGCCGGAATTGGAGAAATTGGATAAGGTAAGATCCATGAGCGCATAACGTCCTAAAAAGCTCGTCGATCCCAAGGGACGGTTTTCGGTGAGAGGTCCAAGTTGTTTGCTACCGTGTAAATTACAGAAGCCCATGATTTTCGCCATGGTTATTTACTCACCAACGCGATGTTGGTGCCTCCTTGGATGGATTGATCCACTTTCGTTTTCGGCGCAATAATCGCGCGTGATACGCTTACCCCCGATTTAATCACACTGCCAGGCATAAGAACGGAATCCACGACGGTTGCCCCTTCTTCGATCACGACATCATTGAAGATGACACTATGTTGCACATGACCTAAAATAACCGCGCCTTGATTAATGAGGGCGTTTTTAACGACCGCTTTTTCGCCATGATACTGAGGAAGACTGCCCGTATCTTCAGTAAAGAGTTTGAGATCATCATTGTTTAATAACGCTTTGGCATCGGGATGATCCATGAGATCCATGTTCGCTTCCCATAAGGATTCAATCGTACCGACATCACGCCAATACCCAACAAAAGGATAGGCAAGGAGACGTTTATTGAGTCCCAGTAAGTACGGGATGATGTTTTTTCCAAAATCGTGTTCAGAGGTAGTATCTTTGGCATCGGCAAGCAAAGCTTGTCGTAAGGTTTTATAATTAAAGATATAGATGCCCATCGAGGCTAGGGTGGATTCAGACACTTTGGGTTTTTCATCAAAGCGGGTAATCAATCCTTCTTCATTCACACTCATAATGCCAAAACGGGAAACATCCTTTTTGGGAACATTTATGACGGCGACGGTTAACTCGGCTTGGGCTTTTTTATGGGCTTCTAGCATGACTTGATAATTCATCCGATAAATATGATCCCCAGAAAGAATCAGCACATACGTAGGTTTTAAACTATCGAGGAAATCAATATTTTGATAAATGGCATCGGCAGTACCTAAATACCAGACGTTGCCTTCCTCCGTTTGTCGAGGGGGTAAAGTGGCCGTCAAGGAATGGATGCCATTAAGGCCCCATTTCTCGCCATTCCCAATATACGTATTCAGTTGAATCGATTCATATTGGGTTAAGACCCCAACCGTATCAATGCCACTATTCGCACAATTGGATAAAGGAAAATCAATGATGCGATATTTTCCGCCAAAACTAACCGCCGGTTTGGCGATTTTCTTCGTTAAGGATTCTAGACGTGTCCCCTTGCCACCGGCAAGAAGCATGGCAACTAATTCTTTTTCCAAAAAGTACACCTCAATTACCGTTATTTTAACACGAAAACCTTATTTTTAAAGGATGCTATGAGTGTTACCATCTCCTTTAAAAGCTTGGAGGATTAATGCATTGAGAGTTGTAGACTCTCTCAATAAATCGTCATTAATGGGTACGTGACGATGGGTCTTTCCTGTTCCTTTGAGGAAGGGAAAGTGACTGATGAGTCGAACGCCTGAAGTAAAACCTAGATTCGCTTTTTGATCATAACAAATGATATAACACACTTCGTTATGCATCCCTGATTGAAGAAAATAAGATGTGGAGCGAAACCCTGGGCGATCGATGGATTGAACGCGAGGGATTAACGTACGAATCCGTTCATCAAGTTGTTAAATCAGGAGATTAATGGATTCAGATTGGGTGAACTGCATCAGTTTTAGCCAAGTAAGATGCCGATAAGAACAAACCAAGCAAGAATGGATTTACCGAATAAGCTTAACCATACATAGGTTTTTTCACCGAACACATAGTCTTTCCATTTTCCAACACGTGTGTATTGAAGAATTTGGTTAAAGGCGAATAAGTTGAAGGTCAGGAAATAAAAGGTTAATCCCGGGATTACAAACCAAGGTAAGACGGATAAGTCGGTAATGTTGAATAAGTAAATAAGGATGAGAACCCACGGGACTAAGCCCGCAATCCAACCGACAAGATGAGCAGTCCAATCAGTTTTGGTACGTTCAGGAGGATTCATTTTTTCCATGAGTAAGCCAAGCAGGTTCATGACCGCGTTAAGGGCAAACACACCGATGATCGCTTCAATGGAGGACAAACCAAACATCACGGCTAGCAAGACAATCATGAGGGAAGAAGAAAAAGCATATTCAATCCAACGAAGCGAATTGATACCTTGACTGACTTCCTTGACATATGTTTTGGCATACGGTCCAGAAATCACAAAGTGAAAGAGCGCGGAGAGGAGTAAGAATGACGCGACAAGGATGGCAAAAGGAAGTTCAAAGAGTTCCGTACGGATCGGCGCGTACACACCTTCGCCCACAGGACCAAAGAAAAAACCTACGACCATGGGTTTAAAGTTGGCAAACGTATCGACGGTAAAGGCGAGAACCATCATCGCGAGTCCTTGAACCAGGTGAACAAAGCCCATCTTGCGATTAAACAACACTAAAGTATTCATAGTAATACCTCTTTTCACCTTCATTATAGAGAGGATAGTCATACCTGGGGGGTTGCACGCTTTAACTGGAAAGTTCCACAAGAAAAACCGAAGGAATTGTTTTATAATTTGAGAAGTCCTTATGAAAAAATTATTACGACGACTTCGTGTCTCGACCTTACTGATTTTACTTGCTGAAATATTTGCAGTAGGGGGCGTGATTCTTGCCTATTATTTTGACTTTTTATCGATTCGTTCGCTTTTCTCTATGACGGTGATTGTCGGATTATCTGCCCTCATCATGGTGCTGAATATTATTTTTATGCTGACCTTTCTTGCTTTGATGTTGCGGCAACGGGAGACGGTGGACTTACAAGTCTCTGAACTTTTGGGTTCAGATATTCCGGAAGCATATCGATATGCAGGGTTAGGTATGATTGTCGTCGATGATCACCAAACCATTATTTGGATGAATGAAGTCATTCAGGATTTAAATATACCTTTGTACGAAGAACCCATTCTTGCGTGGCAACCTTCCTTACAAACGCTTTTAGATAACACCCAAGAGGAAATTGAACTCGTCTTAGGGGAACTCACCTATTCCGTTAAATACCTGGCGCAATCCAAAATGTATTTATTCAAAGATATTTCCGATTATGCCGCCTTGATGAAACTCTATCGCAAAGAAGCCCAAGTATTAGGGGTTTTAGTGCTGGATAACTATGAACTCAACGCACCGGCTTTTGATGAATCCAGTGATTACATCTCCCGAATTCGTGCGACTATCAGCCAATATTTTATGGGTTTGGGGTTTGCCATTAAAAAGATTCGTTCCGATGCGTATTACATTGTTGGGAATATGCTCGCCTTTGAAAAAATCAAAGCCGATCAATTTAAAATTCTTTCCACCATCTTTGATTTAGAACGCGGTTCGAATAAACGCATCACAATTTCTTTAGGGTTAGCCTATGGCACCGGTGCGGATATTGACCGTTTGGATAAATCCGCGTTTGCCGCAGTGGAATTGGCCGTTGCTCGTGGGGGAAACCAAGCGATTATCGATGACCAAGTGAAGAAAGATTCCTTTGGGGGTTATGTCCTGAATCAAGAATTTGATGCCCGCCAATCGTTTAGGATTCGTGAACGCAACTCTAACCTCATTAAAGTCATGAAGGAAGCAAAATTCATTTACATCACCTCGCATACCGAAACCGATTTAGATGGTTTGGGGGCCGCGCTAGGCATTAAAGCCATCGCTGACATTATTGGCGTCGAAGCACGGATTGTCTTTGATTACGATTTGGGGGAAAAACGGACGGTTGCTGCTGCTACATCCTCGTTTACCGTTAAAGAAACCAAGAAAACGTTTATTAGTTCTAAACTCGCCTTGGATGAAATTGAAAAAGACGATTTACTCATGGTGGTTGACACCTCACGTCCAGAAAGTATTGTCGGGCAAGCCTTACTCCAAAAAAATATTCCGACCGTCGTCATTGATCACCATAAACGGGGTGAATCCTTTATTAGCCAAGTTATCATGGACCCCATTATTGATATCAATGCCGCCTCAGCGACGGAACTCGTAGTCGATGTCATGCTGCACAATGAATTCTTTACTCCGGATGCGATTCAAATCACCCCTGCGATTGCCACCATCATGCTCGCTGGGATCTATCTTGATACCAACTTCTTCAAAAATAAAGCGATTGGTCCGCAAACCTTTGAAGCGGCTCGCTTTCTCAACAGTGTGGGTGCCAACACGTCCAAAGCCCACGATCTATTAAAAGAAGACTTTGAAGAAATGACCGTTATTAATAAAATGATGAGTAAACTCATCACCCTTGATACTGGTGTTTATTTAAGTACCCTCGAAGAAGAGGAACACAATCTTGATCCCACGTTACTGGCCAAAACGGCAAACATCGTCATGGATTTACGCGGGGTGAATGCGGTGTTTGTCTTAGGACGGACGGCGGAAAAGAAAGTGAAAATCTCTGCACGCAGTGATGGGACGATGAATGTCGCAATGATTTTAGAAAAACTGGGGGGTGGTGGTCATCACACGATGGCGGGGTATGAAACTCCTCAAGAAGCCTCACTGGATGAGGTGAAAAATCAACTCATCAAAACCTACAAAGAATATCAATCACGTGCCCGCGGCAAAGGAGAAGAACAATGAAAGTCATCTTATTAAAAGATGTAAAGAATGTTGGAAAAAAAGACCAAGAAGTGGATGTCGCGAATGGCTATGCGGCAAACTATTTATTTCCTAATAAACTCGCCGTGGCCTTAACCGAAACTGGTCGGCATATTCGCGATGAAGAACTCAAAAAGAAACAAGAGGAAGAAGCCTCGCGCGTCGTGTTAGCCCAAGAACTTGTCGGTCAACT
>JAURFC010000022.1 GCA_030834445.1 Bacillota bacterium | reverse complement strand
TCAGGTAAACCTAAAAAGGCACTCGCTTCTTGACTAATTTTTCCCAAGATTTCTCCGGGGCGTTTCAAAGGAATAAGTTTTTCAATCGGTACATTAAAGATGGCGGCTTTGATATGGCTCGGCTTATACCATTTTCCAGTAATAAAATCCAAGGGATAGTGTCCTACCATGTTCGCGGAACTATCGGTCAACTCCCCCGTCAATAAATAATTAAAATAACTGGATAAAGCGGTGTAATACTTTGTTTTTTTCCAATTTTCTGGTTCGTTTTGACGTAACCAACGGGCCATAGTTCGTCGTGAATTTAATTTGGCGGTTTCATAAAGTCCAATGAGGCGATAGGCGACCGTGTGAAAAAGGGAAAAAGGTTCGAATTTTGCTAAGCGTTGATCGAGCCATAAAATGACATCACGAACCGGCTTTTTATGTTCATCTAAAAAAATCGATGTCCCACGAAAGGCGGTCATCGAAACACTGTTGATCTGTGGGATGAGATCGGCATGGTTTTGAACAAGAAGGCGACTCACACGCCCTAATGCGTCCCAATAGAAGGATGCTTTTTGTTCGGCATACCCAGGTTTTGAAGAATAATAGGTGGGTTGATACGTTTCTTTTTCAATGGCAAGGATGTTGCCTTTGGTATCAAAAATGGCGATGCGAACGGACTGCGTGCCAAAGTCAATGGTCAATGTGTAGGGTTCTTTTTTCATTTCCTGATCTTATGAAACCATTATATGCCCAAATAAAAAATAAAACATCTTGGTTTTGAGTGTTTGAAGTGTAGAAACAAAGGGGTCTTTATGGTATTATTTTACTCGCGAGTGCCGAGTCGTCCTGCTCGACACAAAAAAGGAGAAATCTATGGCAGAAAAACAATATGTGTACAACTTTAAAGACACCAAAGGCATGGGTAAAGACTTGCTTGGTGGTAAGGGTATTGGGTTATCCCAAATGACCTTGTTAGGAATCCCCATTCCTGAAGGGTTTACCGTCACCACGGAAGCGTGCAATCTCTACTATGCAAGTAAGAAAAAAGTTCCTGACTATTTAATCCAACAAATTTATGGGGCGATCAAGGATGTAGAAAAAGACACCGGTAAAAACTTCGGTGGATCAACCAATCCATTACTTGTTTCTGTTCGTTCTGGCGCGCGTGTTTCGATGCCAGGGATGATGGATACCGTCTTAAACTTAGGTTTAACCGATGTGACCGTTGAAGTCTTAGCAAAAGAAACGGGCAATGAACGCTTTGCCTATGATTCCTTCCGTCGTTTCATTTTAATGTTTACCAACATTGCGAAAAACCACGGTCGTACCGAATTTGACAAAATGCTCGACGAAATGAAAGAAGCCAAAGGCGTTAAACTCGATACCGAACTCGACGCGAATGACTTAAAGAAACTCGTCAAACAATATAAAGACTATTACAAAAAGGTCTTTGGCGAAGACTTCCCCAACGATCCAAAAGTTCAACTCATTGAAGCCATCACGGCCGTCTTCCGTTCCTGGGACAACCCCCGTGCGAACGTTTATCGTAAGATGAACAACATTCCTTATGAATGGGGAACCGCGGTTAACGTCCAATCGATGGTCTTCGGTAACAAGGGTGAAACCTCGGGTACCGGTGTGGCCTTCTCCCGTTCACCTTCGACCGGGGAAAAGAAACTTTTCGCAGAATATTTACCCAACGCCCAAGGGGAAGACGTCGTTGCCGGGATTCGTACACCGTTACCGGTTGAACACTTACAAAAAACCCAACCTGCCGTTTATGACAAATTCTTAGATATTGTCAAAGTGCTTGAAAGCCATTATAAAGACATGCAAGATATGGAATTTACCGTTGAAGAAGGTAAACTCTACTTCTTACAAACCCGTAATGGGAAACGTACGGCTGCCGCAGGCTTAAAGATTGCCTGTGATTTAGTCGATGAAGGCGTCATCACCCCTCAAGAAGCGGTCTTACGCATTGACCCACGTTCCTTAGATACCTTATTACATCCTAGCTTTGATCCTAAAGTCTTAGCCAAAGCGACCCCGATTGGTGAAGGTTTACCTGCCTCACCTGGTGCTGCTACGGGTAAAATCTCCTTTACGGCTGAAGATGCTGCCAAACGTGGTGAAGCCGGTGAAAAAGTCATTCTTGTCCGTGCAGAAACCTCTCCTGAAGATATCGAAGGGATGGTTGCTGCCCAAGGGATCTTAACCGCGCGCGGTGGGATGACCTCCCACGCAGCCGTTGTCGCCCGTGGTATGGGTAAAACCTGTGTCGCCGGTGTTGGAAGTGCGGTCATTGATGAACATAAAGGCACCGTCAAATTCGGTGGTAAAACGTACACCACCAACGATGTCATCTCTATCGATGGTTCCATCGGTTTAGTGTATGACGGTGATATTGCGAAAGTGGAAGCCGCTTTAACGGGTTACTTCGGTCGCATCATGGCCTGGGCGGATGAATTCCGTACCTTAAAAGTCCGTACGAACGCCGATACCCCCAAAGATGCCGTCACCGCTCTTAAATTTGGTGCCGAAGGGATCGGTTTATGCCGTACTGAACATATGTTCTTCGATAAGGAACGTATCTTCAATGTACGCAAGATGATCTTAGCGGAAACCTTAGAAGCCCGCGAAGCCGCCCTTGCGAAACTCTTACCGTTCCAACAAGATGACTTCTACCAACTCTTTATGGCGATGAAAGACCTTAATGTCACCATCCGCTTACTCGATCCACCCTTACACGAATTCTTACCTCAAGAAGAAGATAAGATTGCGGAATTAGCCAAAGATCTTGGTTTAACGGTTGAAGCGGTTAAATCGCGTATTGATTTCCTTCACGAATTCAACCCGATGATGGGTCACCGCGGGGTGCGCTTGGATGTTTCTTACCCAGAAATTGGTCGTATGCAAACACGCGCGATTATTCGTGCTGCCTTACAAGCCCAAAAAGAACTCAACAAACCTGTCGTTCCAGAAATCATGATTCCGCTTGTCTTAGACGTCAAAGAATTAAAATTCGTCAAAGACATTATTGAAGAAACAGCGAACGAAGAAATCGAAAATTCGGGTCAAAAGATGACCTACTTAGTCGGTACGATGATCGAAATCCCACGCGCTGCCTTACTCGCAGAAAAAGTCGCCGAAGAAGCCACTTTCTTCAGCTTCGGTACGAACGACTTAACCCAAATGACGTATGGTTTCTCACGTGATGATGCGGGCAAATTCCTCCCTGACTATTACAAAACAAAAATCTTTGAACAAGATCCATTCCAAACCGTCGACCAACACGGGGTGGGTAAACTCATCAAAATGGCTGTTCAAGATGGTCGTAAGACCCGTCCAAACTTAAAAGTTGGGATTTGTGGTGAACATGGTGGTGAACCCGATTCGATTGAATTCTTCCATAACGCAGGCTTAGATTATGTCTCTTGCTCGCCGTTCCGTGTCCCTGTCGCGCGCTTATCGGCAGCCCAAGCGGCCTTAAAAGCGAAGAAGAAATAGTTCTTCTTACACACGCAATAAAAAAAGTCCTTCTTCGGAAGGACTTTTTCTTTCATTCACTTGGTTATTTTTTACCGATCTTTTTCATCCAGTGATCATAAAATCCTGGTTTGTTCGTTTGTTGACTTCGGGCGATGGCCATCGCACCCGTTTCCACATCTTTCGTAACGGTGGACCCTGCGGCAATTAAGACATCATCCCCGATATGAACTGGAGAAATAAGGGTCGATCCTGATCCCACAAACACGTTTTTACCAATGTGCGTGTGGTGTTTGGTTTTCCCATCATAATTTGCGATAATCGTGCCACATCCAATGTTTGTGTTTTCATCAATCAAACAATCCCCTAAATATGTTAAATGGGCAGCTTTAACACCATCCTTTAATTCCGCTTTTTTGAGTTCCACAAAGTTACCGATACGGCAATGATTGCCAACGATGGTGTAACCTCGAAGGTGGGCGTTCGGTCCAATGTGGTTATCATGACCGAGGGTTGAATCGATGATTTTGGATGACTCAATGTGATTACGATCCCCTATCGTACTATTTTCAATGGTTGTGTTCGCGGTAATAACATTGCCAACCCCAAGGGTGACATCCCCAATTAAATAAACCCCTGATTGGATCACTGTATCTTGGCCAATGCGAACCGAAGGCGAAATAAAGGTGTTTTCCGGATTTTCAATCGTAACCCCGTTAAGCATGTGTTGGTGATTAATGCGTTTTTGTAAGATTTGACGCGCTTCTGCAAGTTGGGCACGGTCATTGGTTCCTAAGGTTTCTTCAAAAGCGGCCACGGTATCCGTACCAACGTTAAACCCTTGTTCGATAAACATTTTGACGAGGAAGGTAATGTTGAGTTCTCCGTTTTTAGGATTGGGGGGTAAGTCGTTGAGATGTCGGAAGAGTTTTTCGTTATTAAACACATAAAAACCCGTGTTAATTTCACGGATTTTCTTTTCTTCATCATTCGCGTTAATTTCTTCGACAATCGCGGTTAAGCGACCGTGTTTGTCACGGACCATTCGCCCATAACCAAAGGGATCATCAACAATCGAGGTTAAAATCGTTAGATCAAACCCGCCTTGAAGATGGGTATCCACGAGGTGTTGTAACGATTGAGTGGTGATTAAAGGTGTATCCCCAGACACAATCAATGTGGTGCCTTCTTTGCCTGCTAAATAAGGTGCACATTGCATAATCGCATGTCCTGTTCCTTTTTGTTCACGTTGCCACACGACGACAGAGTCGTTTTTAACAATCTTTTCGGTCGTTTCACCACCATGGCCCACAATCGTGTAAATCGTTTCAATATCCATGGGTTTGAGCGCGCTTAAAACATGGCCAACTAGTGGGACTCCTAATAAGTCAAAGGCCACCTTACTTTTGGTAGTGTCGAGTGACTTCATGCGCGTACCTTTTCCGGCCGCCATAATAATTGCATTCATTTTTTTCATAATCGTTTCCCCTTTCCCATTATAGCTTCATCTTCCCTAAAAACGAATGATAGAGTGCGATGATCTCTTCTACCGTGAGCGCTTCTGGGCGCCGATTTTCTTCAATTTTTAATGTGAATAACGTTTTTAGAATGTCTTCTTTTTCTAAGGCAACAAATCCTAAGTTATTGATGACATTTTTTCTTCGATTTAAAAAAAGCTTTTTAAGAAAATAGAAAAAAGAACGCGTGTCTTCAACAGGTAAAGTGGGATGGCGTTCTAACCAAAATAACGTCGAGGTGACATGCGGTTCAGGATAAAAAGAAGCCGGATCGACATCCCGAAGAATATGAACGTTTCCTAACATCGCAATCAAGATCGCAAGCGGGCCATAATGTTCTGTTCCGGGTTGGGCAATAAGGCGACCCATCGTTTCTTTTTGAATCAAAAAAACACCGCGTTGAAACGAAGAAAAGTCTTTAAAAATCTTTTCAAAAATATCGGATGTGATGTAATACGGTAAGTTGCCTAAGATAATATCCACCTTTTCGGGTGATGCTTTTAAAAAATTACCGAGGTGGTGGGTCGTATGAAGAGGAAATTTTTGCGATAAATACGTGTGATAACTACGATCAATTTCATAAGAAATATAATATGAGGTTTCAAAAGGAATATGCGCGGTTAACGCACCCAGCCCTGGACCAATTTCTAAAATCGTTTGACCTGGCTGAATCGCAGCAGCTTGAAACGTCGCCTCAATCACCGCAGCATCTACTAGAAAATTTTGTCCATAACGTTTTAAAACGGAGGCGTTAAGTGTGGCGAGGAGGGTATCAATTTCCGGGTTTTTCTTCACGATAATACCTCCATCATTTGTTGCAATGTGATTTGGCGTTGGTTCAAGCGTTTGAGCAATGTTTTTGTGTTCGTAAATCCAAGATGGAAGTGTTGTTCTACCTGACGGCGTCGCACCGTTGCGTTTTCACTTCCCGTTAATTGGAGGAACACCAAGTCCTGCATTGAAATCGTTGGTTCGTTGTGCTTTTGATGGAACTCAACACTTTGAGCGAATGCGTCTAAAATAGTTTGTTTGTTGGACTCAGCAACACCGACCTTTTTTCCTTTAATAGCCTGTGCTTTAGGCACAAAAACATCAGTGTAGTGATTTAACTGTTGATGGAGGCTGTGGCGAAT
>JAURFC010000033.1 GCA_030834445.1 Bacillota bacterium | reverse complement strand
TTTGAACCCTTTTCTCTTTTTCATACCGTTGCCTATCACCTCATTGGTCTTTATGAAACTGCCAAATTAAATTCACGACGAACCATGGCCCGTTGGTTGCGACAAAACGAACCAGAAAATTGGAAGAAAACAAAGTATTACACCGCTTTATCCAGTTACTTTAATTATTTATTAACGGGGGAGTTGACCGATAGTTCTGCGAACATGGTGGGACACTATCCTTTGGATTTTATTACTGGGAAATGGTACAAACCAAGCCATATCAAAGCCGCCATCTTTAATGTACCGATTGAAAAACTTATTCCTTTGAAACGCCCCGGAGAAATCTTGGGAAAAATTAGTCAAGAAGCGAGTGCCTTTTTAGGTTTACCTGAAGGATTACCTGTTTACGCGACCGGACCCGATAAAGCTGCGGAAACGCTAGGCACAGGATGTCTTGATTATAATGTGGCCAATTTATCCTATGGAACATCGGTATCAATGACGATTCCTCACGATAAATATGTGGAACCTGAACCCTTTCTTCCTGCTTATGAAGCGGCGATTCGAGCTCTTTATAACATTGAGGTACATATCAATCGTGGCTATTGGATGATTTCCTGGTTTCGCGATAATTTTGCCCACAAGGAAACCGCAGAAGCGATGATTGAAAAACTCGCTGTGGAAGAAGTCTTAAACCAACACATGATGAAAATTCCTCCGGGTTCAGAAGGACTTGTACTTTCTCCCTACTGGGGACCGGGGTTACGACGCCCCGAAGCCAAAGGAGCGATCATTGGTTGGAGCGATGTTCACACCAAAGTTCACTTGTACCGAGCGATTGTTGAAGGCATTGGATTTGGGATTAAAGAAGGTTTTTTAGGCATGGAAAAACGGCTTCACCACCGCGTCAAAGAGATTCGTGTGTCGGGCGGGGGATCACGATCCGATGCGATTTGTCAAATTACAGCAGATATCTTCAATCTACCAGTCTCCCGTGTTCAAACCAATGAAACATCCTCGCTTGGAACCGCCATCAGTGCCTTTGTTGCCTCGGGTGTTTATCCCGATGCAAAAACGGCCGTCGCGAACATGGTTCGTATCACAAAAACCTTTCAACCCAACCCTCAAGCGGTTGAAAAATATGACTTTTTATACAAACGGGTTTACGCTAAAATTTACCCAAAACTTTTACATTTATATCGCGATATCATAAAATTTAATCAATGAAAACCATCGTACTTGTCTTTGCAATGGCCCAAGAAAGGAATGCATCTCTTGACGCATTAACGCGTTATTTTCCTGCACAAAAAGTTCGTGAAAATTATCATATTATACAGTCACCTTCTTTAAAACTACACCTCCTCCATGCGGGAGTGACGATGTTAAATGCCTATAAACTTGCCGAACTTTTAGCCACGCTCACTGTTGATGAAGTGATCAATGTTGGGACATGTGCGGGTTTACGTAATCTTGCCATTGGAGATGTCATCCATAGTCGTACGTTTTATCATCACGAAATCGATTTGAGTTTTTTCCCTACGAGCCTAGCCCATCTCCAAATTACCAATAAAGAGGCGTATCATCGTCATCCAGTACTCGTCTCCGGGAACACGTTTATCTCTGATAAAGAAGAGGTTCGTAAGGTGATTGAGAAATTTGACGCGGATGCGTTTGATATGGAGAGTTTTGGTTACTACACCATCTGTAAAGAAAAAAACATTCCCTTTTCCGCGATTCGTGGGGTCACAGATGATGGCCAAACGCACGCCGAACAGTCCTTTGAATCCAATCTAAAATTAGCATCCATCGCCGCGGCAAAGGTCATGCTTCGTTACTTAGGGATTGTATGAAGACACCCTATAATCCCGAAAAAAATCTGGTGACCCTTGCTAACACGCTTTTAAAACACTATGGTATTACTCCCTTTCATTCGGTCATTCCCTCTTTATCGGAACGATTAAAAAACCATACAAAAGTCGTGTGTTTATTGTTTGATGGTATGGGAAAAGCCATTGTCGATCGCCATCTAGAAGCGCTAGCGTTTTTACAGCATCATCGCTTTGACACCATCACCTCCACGTTTCCTTCTACGACCGCCGCGGCCACGAATGCTTTTCTATCGGGAAAGTATCCGGGAGAAATCGGGTGGTTAGGGTGGTCGCACTATTTCAAAGAACACAATCGTCTCATCGAACTTTTTACCGGACAAGATTATTTTTCACAAACCCCCTTTCTTGATCCGTTAAACATTCGGGAGAAGCTTCCGTATATTTCCATTTTTGATGCCATTCAAATCGCCCATCCTCACATGCACGTGGGTCACGTTTGGCCAGCCATTCGCCCGGATGGGGCCAAAACACTCTCTGAATTTGAGGCACAAATCGACACGCAATTAATCCAACCTGAAGTCTTACTTTATGGGTATTGGCTCGACCCAGATAAATCCATTCACATACAAGGAGTCGGACACCCCAACATCCACACGATCATACAGGATATTGATGCCATGATGGCACACCTCCACGAAAAACATCCAGATACCTTGTTTCTTGTTTTTGCCGATCACGGACTCGTGGATGTTCACTTTACTCCGGTCAACGAACATGATGATTTTTATGCATGCCTAGAACGTAGTTTTGCGTTAGAGCCCAGGGCAGCAGCCTTTTACGTTAAACGCGATAAAAAAGAAGAGTTTGAACGATTGTTTACCCGTTATTACGGTAAGGATTTTACGTTGGTCAGTCGAGAAAAGGTGAAAGCGTCCCATCTTTATGGAGAAGGATCCTATCACCCTCGATTTGATGATTTTATAGGGGATTATGTGGCGATCAGTCATGGGCCGTTATCGTTTTCCCATGGCGTTCCCATTGGTCAAAAACCACTCAACTTTGTTGCTCATCATGCGGGGATTCATCCCGATGAAATGTTGATTCAATTGTTCGTGATCGACTAGCTTGCTTCCGATGTGCCGTTAACGTGTTGGCCACCCGTAAATTGGGCGTTATAAAGTTCTGCGTAGAACCCGTTCTTTTCAAGTAAGGACATATGGGTTCCTGTTTCGACGATTTTGCCTTTATTCATCACTAAGAT
>JAURFC010000032.1 GCA_030834445.1 Bacillota bacterium | reverse complement strand
TTTGATTGCAAAGGACCTACATCTATCGTCAAGCATTAGCACCACACCACACGGTAGGTTGCTGTGTTGTCATCGGGCTTGTCCCTCGAACACTCTTGATAGTTACACTACTATATTAACATGATAGAGGGCTTTTTGTTAATTTCCCTCAGATATCGGCACTTTTTTCAGTTGACCTTCTGCAAGGGATAATAAATACAACTTCGTTACTTGGAGACCCACTCGCGATAAATAGTTGCCATAATTTTGTAGTTGTTTTTCATAAGCAGGATCGTCAATCTTGGAGGTTTTATAGTCAATAATCTTCGCGTTATTACCCTCAAGGATGACAAGATCGATGATGCCTTGTTGCCCTGTGTCCGGATGAATAAACGCGTATTCTTTAAGCACCTTATATCGACCGT
This sequence comes from Bacillota bacterium, assembly GCA_030834445.1. Classification (GTDB taxonomy): domain Bacteria; phylum Bacillota_I; class Bacilli_A; order RFN20; family CAG-826; genus UBA970. Next base: position 2,906 of record JAURFC010000032.1, on the reverse strand, counting down.
CTTGTACCCCTTTTACGATGTCTTGAAACAAAGGTAATGCTAATACGTTTCCGATTTTCTTTTGATCGTCTTCCCGTGGAATAAAGCTAACATCCGGATGAGAAAAATCAAGCAAGAATAAGCATTCGTGAAGATACGTCCCATAGGCTAGGGCATCAGGATTCACGTCCTCTGCGGATAACTTGGAAGGACGTTGCATCGCCTTAAGTGGAGGCAGGGGCTCCGGACGATGAAATTCAATCGGAATAGCGGAAGAAGTCATTATTTGTTCAACGCGTGTCCATTCGGTTGGAACCTCAACCGCTTTGCCATGCACAAAAGCTTCCCCTTTTTGCCGATCCACATAATGGATGAAATCGGCAAACGAGTTGAGCCATGTTTGTTCTTTGGGCTTCATTTTTTTAGAATCATCGATGATAAAAATCAGCTTTTCTTGGGCCCGCGTTAACGCGACATAAAATAAACGAACTTGTTCGGATAAAATCGCTTCATCTTCTTCAAGTAGCATTAAATCACGAAATAACGGATAATGATAAACCGCGTCCGGATAAGGAAGCTGAATGCCATAGGATGAAGAATATTGATACGCCTCTTTTGCATCCGCTTTATTGAATGCTTTGGTAAGACCGGGTAAATACACAATCGGGAATTCTAACCCTTTAGATTTGTGAATGGTCATCAGACGAACGGCATTATCCGTTTCTTTGCTCGCAGAAATCGTGAGTTCGATTTCCAAATCATCTGCAGAGCGAAGGTAATCCTCATATTCCTTTAAGGTCATGCCAATCGTTTCTAGTTGCTTCATATGATGGACAATGCCTTCAAGACGACCAAGATTGGCGGTTAAATCCGATAATTGAAGTAATTTTTCTTCTAGATGAAAGACATTCACACAAGCGCGCATCCATTCGCTTAACGAAACGGCATGTTGTAAATTCGATAACGTTTCTAATTGGACATACACATCAAAGGACGATAGGGGTCGCTTCCCTTGTGTCCAATCCAAAATAGCTTGATCCTGTTCTTGAACGAGAAAACTTCGTAATAAAGAAACGAAAGGATGTTTGAGAGTATCCGGAACTAGATCCCCTTTAAAATGGACGACACACGTTACAAGATTACGAAAGACACGGAAAAATTCGGAATCCGACAAAACGCGTTCTGCATACACATCCAACGGAATGCCTGCTTGGTTAAACACTTCAATATACGATTCAAAATTCGACTTACGGTCAATTAAAATCGCCATATCTTTCCATTGGCAATCCCGTAACGTATGGGTGTCATGATCAAAAACCTGCCAGTGATTGGCGACTTTTTTTAAGATATCTTCAGCGATAATTTTCGCTTCATCCTGCTCGGCATCGCGTTCACTTTTTTCATAATGAAGAAATTCGGCATGATAGTCTTGCTCTTCCACGCGGTGACGATCATAAAGTTGTTGTCCAAAATCAAGCGCTTGATCGGCCGTATAATCGACCCCACCCACCCCATGCTGCATGAGATGACTAAACATACGATTAATATCCGAAAGCACTTCCCGGCGTGACCGGAAATTTTGGTTCATCGCGACATAAATATTGTGGGGTGTTTTTGCATCTTCATAGGGTGTGTAAGATTCTAATTTATTCGAAAAAATTTGACTGTTGGCATTGCGGAAACGATAAATCGATTGTTTTACATCTCCCACCATAAATAAATTATCATTCGCAAGTAACGATAAAAACGTTTCTTGTAAATCATTGGTATCTTGATATTCATCCACCATGATGTAATCAAACATGGCTTGGAGTTCCGCTTGTTTTCCATGCTTCGTCATGAGCTGCGTGGCCATCTTAGCAATATCGGCAAAAGGATAACGATGGGTTGCATATTTTCGTTCATCGAGTCGGTGATTCATTGTCTTTAACATCCCAATGATAATCTTCACAAACGGTTCGGTTTCCATGTACTTTGTTTCAAGGTCGCCAAGGGGAACCATCACGACTTTTAGCTTGAGTTTATTGAATTCGCGTTTGATGTCCTCTTTGATTGCTTTACTATCCTCATCAAGGGCATTCGCTCTTGATTTGGGATAGCTAAATGGAGCAATCTTGGTTAATAACCCATCCATGGTCGACTCTTCGAGTAACGTTTTAAACTGGGACCGCCATACCTCAACTTCTTTTTCATCGCTTAAGTTTTCTGCCATCGCGGCTAATTCTTGAATCGTTTGTCGTGTGGCTTCATAAAGACGATGGACGTTTTCTTTGACCCATGTTGGAGAAAAATGGGTGGTTACATAGGTTGCAAAATATCGTTCTTTATCCGGATGCAAATCTGCTTTTTGATCCACTTTCAGCATAAAATTCATCAAGGTTTCATCTTCATGAATCACAAACGTTTTTAATAATGAGAGAAAATCTGGTGTTGGCGCTTGATAATAGTCGTCAAATAATTGTTTTAGAATCACTTTCTTTTGGACTTGATAAAGCATGTCATCATATATGGCAACATCGTCATTTAAACCTAATTCAATATGATATTTTTTAACCAAGGCTAGAGCAAAGGCATCAAACGTCATGATGTAAGAGGCATCCACCAGCGCGGCATCTTCATGCTGACCTTTACTCATTAATGCTTTCCGAATCTTTTCTTTCATCGATTGGGCAGCCGCATTCGTAAACGTCAAAATAAGCAAGCGATGTAAGGGGACGTTTTCTTCTATCACTAATCGTAAGACACGTTCGGTTAAGACGCGTGTTTTTCCACTCCCTGCACCGGCAGAGACAAGAATATTACCTTTCCCATGAAGACGGGCGGCATTCTGGGCTTTAGTTAAGCTCATCGTTTGTCCCCTCGTTATCTTCAAATTTCACCACTCGCACATCACTTTGATGGCGGAAACAAACATCCTTAAACGGACA
>JAURFC010000020.1 GCA_030834445.1 Bacillota bacterium | reverse complement strand
TGGATGCTGAGGGGATCGAACCCCCGACCTTCTGTACGTCAAACAGATGCTCTCCCAGCTGAGCTAAACATCCATGCGTGCTGGTGCCGACGATAGGAATCGAACCTACAACCTACTGATTACGATTCAGTTGCTCTGCCAGATTGAGCTACGTCGGCGCGTTCATATCCTAAGCAATCGCTCAATTATGATAAACAATTCACCGTTTAATTTCAAGAAGTATTCTCCTAGACTTGTTATTCATTTTTTGAGGCGTATAATAAGCAACGGTAAAAAATGTATGCAAGTCCATCAACATCGATTTATTAAAGTATTTTGGCCGCTATTAATTGAAATCTTTCTCACCGTTCTCGTTTCCCTCTCGGACACCTTAATGCTTTATGGGGTTGGTCAACCTGCGGTCGCTGCAGTTGGAAGCGCCATTACGTATTTAAATTTTCTCAATGTCGCCTTTTTAATTCTCTCTGCGGGGCTTCTTGCTGTCTTTACGCAATATGTCGGTGCGAATCAAGCGGAAGTTACGCGAAAAGCAGCTTGGATAGGAGTTGCCGTCAATAGTGTGCTCGCGTTAGGTGTGATGGCTATTATCTTTATTTTCTTCTCAAGTTTTATTCATTTCATTATCCCTGATCAAGCGATTGCAGATTTAGCAACCCAATATGGACTTATCGTTGGCGGTGCTAGTTTGTTTATTGCGATTAATCCGATTATCGGCAATTATATGCGTGCCTTTGGGCATGATAAGTCCCCAATGGTCGCAACCGTGATTGCAAACATCATCAATATCACCCTCAACTATCTTTCCATTTTTGTCTTCGATTGGGGCGTTGCCGGGGTGGCATGGGCGACCTTTATTTCTCACGTTGGCTCGTTTATCGCGCATATCGTATTAGCCAATTTCCATTTACCAAAAAATATCGAAAAAGCGCATGTGAGTGGTCGTAAATTGCTTGCAGATTCTCTGGAAGTAGGTCTACCCGCGGCCTTTGAAAACTTTGCATTTTTAGGAGCCATGGCAGTCATTATTACCTTGCTCAATTTCATCGATCCTTCCGGTGTAGAAACCTCCGTTCGCGTCACCGTCGAACACATCGCTAAAATGGCGTTTGTGCCTGCTGCAGCACTTGCGCATGCAAGTGCGATTAAAACTGGGTTTTACGTCGGTGCACAAAACTTCAAAAAAGCCCAACGTCGCATTTTTAAAATCTCAACGATTGGCATTGCCATTTCGGCAACATTAGGATTAATCATTGCCCTTTTCCCTGATGGCATTATTTCCATTTTTACATCGGTAGAAGGCATTGAAGGTCATGATCTTGAACATCATGTTGATCTCATTAAAACCGTTTTATGGCTCAATATTGCCGTTGAAGGAGCCCGAACGCTCAATATTATTTTAGGAGAATCCTTGAAAACCACAGGCGACGCCTGGTTTTTAGGAACGATTAGTTTGTTTTCTCTAATGTTTTTTGCGATTGGAGGTTCCTTCCTGTTTGCCTTCACATTAAATAATGGAGTGGTCGGTATTTTTATCGCCCTTACGATTGATGAAGCCTTTAAAGCGCTTGTCTTCTTCTGGCGCTGGTCGACCCGTCGATGGACTACGCGTTCCCTTATCCTTCCGATCAAATATAATTAAAAAAACATCCCAATCAGGATGTTTAAGATGTTGGTGCCTCCGGTCGGACTCGAACCGACATGAGCTTGCACTCGATAGATTTTGAGTCTATTGCGTCTACCAATTCCACCACGGAGGCAACGCATCTATTATACTTAGTTTATAGCCATATCTCAATGACGAACGAAGGAGGTTTGTATGAGTTTACCATTAGACTATCAAATCCAACGTGACGGCGATTATTTTCGCCTTCTTTATGAAGGGAAACAACAGATTGGTTATATCCACTTTTATGAAGATGACCTTCAGCGTTATGTCGTGGACGCCACGGTGGTCGATCCTTCCTTTCGTGGTCAAGGTCTTGCCAATCACTTGATGAATGCAGTCATTGAACTTGCCCGTGATGAAAAAAAATACATTTACCCTTTATGTTCTTTTGCAGTGCGAGTTCTGCAAAACGAACGCTATCACGATCTCTGGGATCCGCAAGAAGGTTCGCCAATCGGTGGCGGCTATTGTGCTTGGTTACCTGAAAGCAAGAAATAAAAGAAAAAAGAACGCATCAAGCGTTCTTTTTCTTTTTCATAATGGAGAGCTAAGCAAACTTATCGTAGTAGACGTTTTCGGTTTTGATTTCGTGTTTATTTAGTACTTTAATACAAGCATCAATCATCCCAGGCGAACCGCATAAATACGCTTCAGATTCGGATAAATCCCCGGTCATGCGGTCAAGCACATCGGTAATTAAACCCGTTGCCCCTTCCCACTTATCTTCTTCAAGCGGATCGGATAAGGCAGGAATGTATTCAAAATTTGGGAATTCTTTTTCGAGTTGACGCATTTCTTCGGTGTAGTATAAGTCACGAACCGCTTTAGCCCCAAAGAAATAACGGACTTTACGTTGCATGCCCGTGGCTTTTAAGCGAGCAAGAATCGAGCGAATCGGAGCTTTTCCGGATCCACCGGCAATACAGACGATATCCCGTTTGGATTCCTCTTGAAGGAAGAAACTACCATAGGGACCGGTAATGGTTGCTTTATCGCCTTTTTGTAATGCCTTAAAGACGTAGGTTGTTGCCTGACCATTGGGGACATAGCGAACAATCATTTCAATCGAATCGGTAATCGCAGGATCGCTTGCAATCGAGTAAGCACGAATGACATCAATACCCGGAACTTTTAACTGCGCATATTGTCCAGGTTTGAATTCCATTTTATTTGGCTTAATGAGTTTGAAACGAATGAGTTTAATATCATATGTAAGTTGACGCACTTCTTCAATAATCGTTTGATATTCCTTCGCGGTTAACATCGAAGAAGGAATTTCAATTTTCATATTCTCTTTGACTTTAACTTGGCAAGAAAGACGGACACCTTTTTCTGCATCAGCTTCTTTGATGAAGGGACGTTCGGTTGGTTTGATTTCACCCCCACCTTCGGTGACGGTGCATTTGCAAAATCCGCACGTCGCTTTACCACCGCAGGCAGACGGAATGAAAATTTGATTTTGAGAAAGAATGTTAAGCAAGGTGTCATCGCTTGTCACGGGAATTTCTTTTTGCCCGTTAATGAGAATCGCCCGTTGTTTATTGTTACCCAAGACTAAATCGATTAAAATAATTAAAATTGTGACCGCAATAAGAACGCCGAATAAAATCGCTGGTGTTAATAAATTCATACGGTAACCTCCTTAGTTTCCAAATGTGACATTGGCGATACCCGTAAAGCCAATGAAGGCTAGAGCAAGAATGCCTAAGATCACAAAGGCGATGCCTTTTCCGGTTAAACCTTTGGGTAAATCGGAACGTTTGCTCATCTTTTCGCGAACACCGGCGAGGAGGACAATCGCTAACATCCAACCAATCCCGGAACCAAAGCCATAGACCGCTGTTTCTTCAAACGTATATGTACGGTTTACAAAGAATAAGGAGACGGCTAAGACGATACAGTTGACAGTGATAAGCGGTAAATAAATCCCAAACGAGTTATAAAGTTTAGGAATAAATTTTTCGATAAATAATTCAAGGAATTGGACGGTCGTTGCAATCGTGATCATAAAGACGAGTAAATTTAAATCTTCCGTCCCTGTGGAAAGCAGGAATTGGTAAATGGGCCAGTTGATGACCGCGGTTAATCCCGTGACGATTGTGACAGCTAAACCCATACCAAAGGCATTTTTCACATTCGTGGAGATCGCGATAAGTGGACACATCCCCAAAATGTAAACAAGCGCAATGTTATGGTTTAAGAACGAAGCAATAAATAATTCTAATAATGGGTTCATGGTCGTTCTCCTTAATTGCCACCTTCAACATATTGTTGACGGTCACGAATAAACCAAACAAATAAACTTATGACGAAGAAACCACCTGGCGCTAATGCCATAATGGTCCAAGGAACCCAACCTTCTCCCATCACAGGGATATTCAGGAATGTTCCAAAGGCTAAAACTTCACGAATGGTTGATGCCGCAAGAAGAACAATCATATAACCCATCCCCGAGGCAAAACCATCAACAAGAGCATATTTAACAGGGTTTTTGACAGCAAACGCTTCCGCACGACCCATGACGATACAGTTGGTAATGATGAGTCCCACGTAGGCACCTAATTGATTGGCAAGAGACGGGAAATAGGCTTTTAAAAACATTTGCACGATAATGACAAAGCTCGAGATAATCACCATGTAAGTGACCATCCGTACTTGGGAAGGAATAAAATTACGAATGAGTGCGATTAAGGCACTACTCGCCATGACAACAAAGGTAACACCCAAGCCCATGGCAATGGCATTTTCAACTTTATTGGTAATGGCGAGCGAGGAACAAATCCCTAACACCGCAATCGCCACTTGGTTTTCTAACCAAAAACCTTTTTTTAGGACATTGAAGCCTTTGGTGTAATTGAGCCGAATAAAGAATTTTTTCATGGTTACGCTCTACTTTCCGCATTGTCCGCCCACACAGAGGCATGGGTGGTAAATGCATTGTTTAAGATAATTTGAAATTGATTAGAGGTGCGTGTGGCACCGGTAATTGCAGGGACTTCATTGTCTGCTGCGGCCGAGACATCGAGTCCTTTAATAATTTCTAACCCTTCATCAAAGGTTTTCCCAACGAATTGATCAAGGTAAGTGCGCGTGGCGACGACCCCGCCCAATCCTGGTGTTTCTTCTTGTTGAAGGATGGCGATACGAACAATCGTGTTAAAATCCGATTCTAAACTTAATAAACCAATAATAGGTCCCCAGACACCCCCACCAAACGTCGGGCCAAATTGAATGGTTACGCGATCGGTTGTGTTGTCTTGCCAATAGGTCAAGGAAATTTCTGCATCCCCATAGATGGTATCGTAGGTGTAGATCGTGGTTTCGGCAGCAAAAACGTCATGAATATTAGTGAAGTTAAAATCCACTTCATGCGCTGTTAAAATTTCTGATTTCAATAGCGCATCAGCGTTCGCATCAATGAGATCATCGGTTAAATATTTTGCCCCGGTGAGTAAACCCGAGCTAACCGCCCCTAAAACCGCAACAAAGGATAACATCCGAACATATTTATTCATTATTTAACCTCCGCTAACGTAACATCGGTGACAGATTTTCCGGAAACAAGGGAATCGAGTAAAGGTGAAATTGCATTCATGACCACTAAAGCGAAAATAACACCTTCTGGCCACGCGGCATAAATACGAATGAGTAAGGTAAAGACGGCAAGGAAAAATCCATATAAAATGCGGGCAAAAGCTTTGGTCGGTAAGGTCGGCTTATCGCTTACTAAAAAGACCGAAGCAAAAATAACATTTCCTACGAGGACCGCGATAAAAGGATCATAAAATTTATCCAATGCGAGATAATTTCCTAAATAACCAAGACCCACAAACGTCGCTAAGAAAAAGAATGGTGCTTTCCAATCAATGGTTTTAGTAACCACGAGGAATAAACCTAAAACGATAATTAAGGCACGGGAAACTTCCCCGATAAGACCTGGCGCCATCCCGGTGAATAAATTCATTAAGGGATAGGCAGCTAAGACATCGAGTCCGCGACCCCAAGTACCAATCGGTGTCCCAGTTCCAACGAGTCCGGTAACCGGATCTAGCCATTGCGTGCTCATAAAGGATGGAAAAGAAATTGTAAGAAAGATAATTCCAACCACTGCAGGGTTAAAGACGTATTTGGGATAACCTCCAAAAACGAGTTTACCAAAGACCGCTGCAAAGGCAGTTCCAACCGCACCTATCCATAAGGGCAAGGAAGGTGGCAAAAGTAAAACGAGGATGAGCGCGTTGTAAAGCCAGCCTTCGTCGATTTTCTTATCGCGGTAATACGCAAACAAAATTTCAAAAGCTAATTGGGTCACTAAGGCCGTCAATGCTAAAAATAAAACATTGAGTCCAAAAATGACGATTCCAGCGCCTACCAGGATAAGAAGTGTCGCATTAAGACGCTTCATCGCCGGAGAGACTGCTTGGAATTTACTGGGTCGTGTTGGATTCATAAATACATCCATCTCCTTACTGAAGGGATACCCCTCCATTATTCCTTTAAAATTATAGTGAATTCATCACGTGAAATAAAGAAAAAATAAAACTTTTGGGATCTACTGAAGATTTTAATACATTATTTGATGCAATCAGTAAAAATGGGATGAAAATCATGCATCAAGATTTCCATATTGAAAATACTGATTTCTTTATCGTCGTTGATGCCAAATCACCAAGAGATGCAATCATAGGTGTTTCACCAATCTATGGATATATGGAAAACTATAAGTTTTTTATCAAATAATCGCATTAATCTTCATTGATATCCTCTAAAAGATTAATTTGCACATACAAAGCTAGATAAAAATCGAAAAAGTGACTTCTGATATTATTGATTCTATATCCAAGCTTTTCAATGACTGATAATCTATATTTTAGTGAATTTGGATGAATGAATAGTGCATCAGCAGTTTTCTTAATTGAAAAACGATATTGGATATATTTGTAGACTGTATTAATTAATGGTAGACTGGTTTTTTTCTCATAATCAAGTAATCTTCCAATAATTGATGTTGAAAAGGCATGAAGTTCTTGGTAATTTAATGATTTTAAAAGATTGATTAAGCGTACATGGTTTTCATTAAAAACAGATAAATCAATATGCTTTCTATTGGCGTTGGTTACTGTTTTCGAAAGAATCGCAAACGTCTCAGGGATTTCATGTGCTTGGCCAATTGGATTTGAATAAGCAAGTTTAATCTTAGTTTCAGGTAGTTTTTCTTCAAGATGGTCATAAAGTGTTTCAACAACTTCTAAAATGTTTGATTCATAGGTTGTATTGATGATAAAAAGAATGAGATCATCCATGATCACATATCTTGATGTCTTTTGACGAATGTTTAAAAGCTCTAAAAGCAAATCTTGGATGATATAAACTGAAGACTGAGGGTTATGGTTACCTTGGATAGAAAAAAGCATTAAAAACAGCGGAAACTTCACATCCCAGTTATAAAACTTAGAAACTTCCATTAATTCTTCATTAGAGTTGTAATTAGATGTGATGTTACTGATAAATCCTAATAAGAATTGATTTTGTCTCATAAAGTATTCGCGTTTCTTTTGATAGACGAAAATAGAGAGCATTTTATAGATCTCTGCATAATTGTATAATAGATATCTTTTATCAGCGGTAGTTAATAAAGCGACACGATAGATAACTTGATTATCGTATTCGATATTTGTGACATAAAGAAGTAAGTCATTATCTTTAACAATGGTGTTAACAGGATGTGCATATTTTTCATAATAAGATCTAATCACATCATTAGAATAATAGAGATTTTTTGATACTGGATTATAGATAAGGACTTCTAAGTCTTCGATATCTTTAGCACTTTCAACTAAAGTTTTAGTCGATGGGTTTTCACTAATGCTACTTAAAATTGTTGTATAAAAAGGCATCATCTTATTCTTATTATATTCACTACCTTGTATTTCACTTAATATAGAATTAAAGATATTGGATAAGTTAGCATCATAATCAATGGTGATGATTGGAAATCCTAAAGCATTGGCTTTATCGATGATCTCTTTAGGGATCTCATCGATATATCTATGGATTTTTACAATAATACCAGCACTGTTTTTCTCAACTAAGATATCTAATAATTTATGAAATAAAGGAATATCTCTCTTGATTGGATATAGTGTCGTTAATATTAAAGAATTTTCAATGACATATTTTTCAAATTCTGGTGTTTCTAAAACAGAAACACTAGAAACTACACTATCTAGATTGTTGTGTCCAGCTAAGACTTCATATGATTCGATAACATTTATTCCTAATAATTGACTAAGTTTTATCATACACTACACCTTTTTTCTTTTATTATATCAAATATATCCATCATATTGTTTAATAATGACATAAAAAATCTATTTCATTTGTTTAAAACTCACATATATTTATTGAAAGCGCTTTGATATACTTTTAGTGAAAGTTACAGTTTTTTTAAAAAAATAAGAAAGGATTAAGTAAATATTATGCAAAAAATAGAAGTATTTAAGGTTCCTATGGCTGCACCAGATGATTTGTCGTTATTCAAGAAAATGATTCATGACAAACAAATCACCCCTAATGATATTATTGCAGTATTAGGAAAGACTGAAGGAAACGGATGTGTTAATGACTTCACACGTGCATTAACAACAACTGTTTACAAATCATACTTGGCTCAAGAATTAAAAATGAGCGAAGAAGATGTTCTACATAAAGTTGCATTTGTTATGTCAGGTGGAACTGAAGGTGTTATGTCACCACATGCGACTATATTTACAAAAAAGGATGTTACCCCTGTTTCTAGAAAAGGTAAATACTTAGTTGCTTCATCAGGTTATACAAGAGACTTCTTACCAGAAGAAATTGGTACAACCGTTATGGTTGAAGAAGTTGCTCGTGTTGTTAAGGCACTGATGGAAGATGCAGGACTATCTGATCCAAGTGATGTTCATTTTGTCCAAATTAAATGTCCACTCTTAACATCAGATCGCATTCAAGATGCATATGAAAGAGGCAAACAAGTCGTCGTCACTGATACATACAAATCTATGGGTTATTCAAGAGGCGCATCAGCTTTAGGTGTTGCGATTGCTCTAGGTGAAGTACCGAAAGATAAAATTACCAATGATGTCATTTGTCATGATTGGTCATTATACTCAAGTGTTGCATCAACATCTGCAGGTATAGAGCTTATGAACTGTGAAATCATCGTTTTAGGTAATGCAGAAGATTCTGCATCAGATTTAGCAATCGGACATAGTGTGATGAAAGATGCTATTGATTTAGAAGCAATCATCAAAGCACTAGAAAGTGCTGGGATGAATGTAGATAAATTACCTTCAAAAGAACAAAAATCTCAAATCGTTAATGTCTTAGCTAAAGCAGAAGCGAGTACATCAGGAAAAGTTAGAGGAAGAAGAAACACAATGCTTACAGATTCTGATATTAATCATACTAGACACGCAAGAGCTGTTGTTAATGGTGTGATTGCATCTGTT
>JAURFC010000015.1 GCA_030834445.1 Bacillota bacterium | reverse complement strand
GACCAGATGGTTTTTCCACTTGCGTGATACTTGATCGTTTCTCCGTATTCGTTCACACAACTTGGTTTCTTCACCATACTTCGATTATACTCTTATTAATGATGAAAAAAGTGGTTTTTTTAGACCTCGACAACACTCTACTGCCCATTGATGAAGCATTGTTTTATCAACTTTATTTCGGAGAATTAGGCCGTTATTTTGCCCCGCTTGGTATCAATCCAAAATTTCTCATTGATGCGATTTTACAAGGAACCGCCGCGATGCGGGATAATACCTCTTCAAAAACAAATTTAGACATGTTTTGGGAAACATTTTCGATCCATTTACCGCAAGAAACACCGTTCGTTCAATCGCATTTAAAAACGTTTTACACGACAAGATTTCTCGAAGTTAAAAAATCCGCTTCCTTGGATGCTCGTTCGGTTCAACTCATTTCCCATTTCAAACAAAAAGGCCTGCGACTCATCCTTGCCACCAATCCGTTATTTCCTGCGCTTGCAACCCATCAACGCGTCGCATGGGCGGGTCTGGATGTTGCCATGTTTGAAAAAATTACGACGATGGAAAATGCCAAACGTTGTAAACCCAATCCCGACTACTTTATCGAATTAATGAAAGAAGCCAATGTTACAGCAAGTGAAGTCCTCATGATTGGTAATGATTGGATTGAAGATACGGCCGCCACCCGTGCGGGTATAAAAACCATCATTGTTTTGGACCACGCGATGAAAGAAAAACCCACGGACATCACTTGTGAATCGATGACAATGGATCACCTCTTATTACATATCGATGCTATGCTTGAAAATAATCAATAATCGCCTGGATTGTCTTGATAGAAGTCGTAAGATTTTCATCACGATGACTAACATGGACAAAGAGAATCATCCATTCGGGAAACGCACTCAGCATGCGGTAATAAAGATCATTACACACATACGTTCCTGCATGAAAACTATGGTTGAAAACAACGTCTTTTTCGGATAAGAATTTGGCTAAGTTCTCAATAGGAATGAGGGAGGTTCTCGAGGTGGGTCCACCTTTTAAAATCGGCGTTAATTCTGGTTGATATCCCTTATTATCAGGGATGCGTGCATGCATCATATTCATCGCGATATGTTCGATCCGCGGGCTTGCATCTCCTGCCTCCCCTAAACAAATCACCACATCGGGTTGAATCGTTTCTACATGTTTTTTAAGCTGCTCAAAGCCATGTTGAAATTCTACCGGTAATATGACTTTATGAAGATGGCTTCCATGAACGTGGTTTAAAACGACCATTGTTTGATTCGTCAATCGTTTTTCAAAGGGTTCAAAGGCAGAAATTAAAAGTGATTTAGACATATTCCTATTATACGGATGAAACAAAATAAAAAGCACGCGGTTTCCTACGTGCTTTTATTATTATAACAGGAAGTAATTAAAGAATGATGAGCGCGTAGACGAGAATTAGGACACCAAGAATGGCCCAGACGATGCGTAAAAATTTTCTAAACATACGTATTATTCTCCTTTACGAATTTCAATTCGGCGTAATAAACGTTGTTTACGACCGATATAATTCCCTTTCGTCATATCATCGAGCTTTAAGGCCATCGCGCGATCACACATGGCAATCGCATCATCAAACAAGCCTTGTTTTTCTAAAAGAATAGCGAGACGTTTGAAGGAATACACAAATCCTTTTTTCGTCTTTAAGACATCTAAATGTAAGGCGATATCTTCTTGGCATAATTCTTCGCATCGATCAATAAATTCACGATCCTTGCGACGGTAGAAATACACACGAATCGCCGCTTCATTAACTTTCGTTAATAACGCCGGTTGTTCCGCGGTTTGACGAGAAAGTTCTTCGTGTAATGCCGTTAACAACCCAAAGCTGATAAGACGACGGAATTTATAGACATGATTAAACACTTCTTCAAAGAAGGCTTGGTTGGCTTCCCCTCTGACATAGTTCAAGGATTTGACGAGATGTTTTTCACCTTCATCAATAAAGTAACTATCAAATTCTTTTTGTTGAGCAGGTGTTAAGCGATCATAGAAATCCGAAGCGGAGAAGGTCACCGAGGATAAATCAATCGCTTCTTCTTTTTCTTCAGCATCTTCACCTTCATCGTCTTGAACCTCAACAACTTCTTCCACCTTTTCAACGAAAATGGCTTTTTCTTTCGCTTCATCAATCGCTTTTTGGGCGAGAAGTCGTACCATCCGTTCGGGATATTCCCCTATGGTGTCATCCAGGAGTTTTTTATCTAACGCTTTTTGTACGAGGACAATCGCTTCATCAATTGCGCCTTTCTTTTCTAGGATAATGGCTAAACGTTTATAACCATACACGAATTCACCTTTGGTTTTTAACACTTCATCGTGAAGCTTGACGTCTTCGCGTGACCATTGTTCTGTGGCCGCTAAGAAACCCTTCTTGTTACGTTGAGTGTAGGCGGTGCGAATCACGGCTTCATAAATGTTGGTTTTGGCTTCGACATCATCTTCTTCGTCTTCGGCAAGGCGTAACCCTTCGTTGAGTATGCTTGTTAATAAAGGTAAGGAGATGAGCTTACGATAACGATAAATCATATTAAACACGCGATCAAAATACTCGGTGTTATCTTGACCAATCGCATATTGGAGCGTTTCGACGACATGGTCTTTGCCTTCTTCCACGAATAAACGACGGAATTCGGCTTTTTGATCATCAGGAAGACGTGTGTAAAATTCTTGATTCCCTTTGAAACGTTTTTTATAAATACGGCGGTTTTCAAATTCTTTGGCATCTTTGGACGCTTTTACATCGTCTAAGGATTCTTCTTTCGCTTTTGCAGCTTTCACTTTTTCGACCACTTCTTGGGTGACTTCTTCAGCCTTCACCACGGGAAGTTTATCTTCTTTCGCGACTTCTTTTTTAACAGAAGCAACTTTTTCTACTTTCTTAACGGCAGGTTCAACCGGTTTAGAGGCGGGTTTGACCACCGCTTTCTTTTTTGGTTGTGCTTTGGGTTTGAATAAGGCAATGAACGCAAGATAGGTGCGTTTAAAGAAACCACCCGTTGCTTTGGTTGCTTTGGCAATGCCTTTGCTTGTAGCTTTTGCAGCTTTCGCTAGAGCTTTGCCAACTTTCTTAAAGAAACGACCAATTTTTCTTAAAAACTTTTTAACATCTTCTTGGGTTACCCCTTCAAAAAGGACGACACCAAGAATGAGCCACATAATCACGATAAGCGTGATTAAGAGTTCTGGACCGAGTAATTCTAAAACAATACTATTGTAAATCATGGGGTTTATTTCCCTTCACTTTTTTTGCTTTTTCTTTGACTTCAGGGAGAAATAAAACCAAGACACCAAAGACAATGAATAAGACACCGAGAATGAGTAAGGCTATGACTTGAAATTCCATGTTACATTCCTCCTAGTTCGCTTGCCATTGGGCAGTTAACGTCATGTTTTTGGGTGGCATTGCATCGCCGTTAACATAGAAAATACCGGATTCTAAATCTTTCCATCCCACAAAGTTATAGCCGGATTTATACGGTTTGAATCCAATATAAATTTCACCATCTGTTGGGTAGGAACCAACGTCGTATCCACCTTCACCATTATCGGGTTCAAGGTATAAGGAGTAGTAAATTGGACTCCAACGGGCGGTTAAGCTTAAGTTGTTATTTGGTCCAAATCTTAACCAATCAGCACTTGTTCCCCAGCGATTATTGCTGCTATCCCACCAACCGCCAAAGTAATAACCTTCACGATTTGGCGTTGGGAAATACGTACTGTCTAGTGATTGAGCGTAGTTAAAG
Source organism: Bacillota bacterium (assembly GCA_030834445.1). Taxonomy (GTDB): domain Bacteria; phylum Bacillota_I; class Bacilli_A; order RFN20; family CAG-826; genus UBA970. The sequence continues at coordinate 10,314 of JAURFC010000015.1, read as the reverse complement.
GTTTTACTGGTTACCGCAGATCCACCCGCCGAGTTGTATGTGAGAGTGTAAATGTTTTGTGTCCAAATCGCTTTAAGGGTTAAGTCTTCAGCGTAAGCACCGACAGCAAAGCTATTTGAGAATTCTTGTGTATTGTCGCCTGTCACATCCCAACCAACAAACGCCCAACCCGTACGGGTAGGAGCGGTGAAGGATAAGCCTTGGGTGACGTTATAAGACGAGGGGTTCCCAATACCACCGGTTCCACCATTTAAGTTATAAGAAACCGAGTAGGTTTCAAGATTCCATTGACCAGTAATCGTTAGGTTTTTGCCTGGCATGGTATCCGAAGCATCCCAATAAGTACCATTGGATTCTCTCCAACCATCAAAAGCATAACCACGGCGGGTTGGTGTTGTCATTCCCAGTGTTGCTCCATATTGTTTTGTGGAGTTACTTGCGGCTTGACCTGTATAGGCAATCACGGATAAGGTGTAGGACTTAATGGTCCAATTGGCTGTAAGGGTTAGGTCACCCGACATACCGGCAATAATACCAGAGATGGGGTCCCCGTTTTGATCGGTCCAGCCATCAAAGTTATATCCTTCACGAGTAGGATCTAAAAGAGGAATAGTGTCTTCAACATCATACGTACGTGGGTTTTCAAAATCATTGATGCCACCATTCATGACGTACGTAATATCGTATTGCACAAGGCTCCACGTTGCCGTTAACGTAATATCGGTAACCGCACCACCAACGGTGGAAACCGTCACACTATCGGATTGCCATCCACCAAAGTTATACCCTTCTTTAACAGGTTCACCAAGCGGAATAGAGTCTTCAACGGTAAAGGTTTCAGGATTTTCTTCGTCATTCGTACCACCGTCCAAAACATAGGTAACGGTGTAAACAATGGCTGTCCATTTACCATATAGGACATACGGTTCAGTAATTTCGGTCATTTCAAAACCGAAACTAAAGAGCTCATCCGTGGCGGAGTCATACCAGCCATTAAAGATGTAGCCCGGGTTGGTAATCGTCGCTGCATTCACCGTTTCACCCAAACGATAGCTACGTTTTTGAGGTAAGACATCTGGATTTTCTAAATCTGCTTCAAACACATAATAAACAACATCGTAGGTCATAACTTCCCACGTTGCAGAAAGTTCGAGGTTCTTCGCGGGCATGAGGTTACCCGAAGAGTATTTAACACCTTCACCATCTTCCCAACCAAGGAAGCGCATCCCACGCCAGACCGGAGTTGGTAATGCCAACGTACTTGCAAAGGTGACCGTGAATTCGGTTTCTTCTAAAGGTGTTGCATTTCCCGTACCATCGGGATGGGTATCGTTGATATCTAAGGTAATCGTGTAGGTGTTAATTTGCCATTTTGCATAAATGGTTTTGTCTCCTGTAGATCCTGCTGGAATTTCAGAAATTGGTGTGTTGAATTCCGCATCGGTGAACCAACCTTGGAAGGTATGTCCTTCTTTGAAAGGTTCTTCTAAGGTCACGACATCTTCGACCGTATATTCATCAGGATTTAATTCGTTATTAAACCCAAAGTTCATGATGTAATCAATATCGTAAACAATAATCGACCAGGTTGCGGTTAAGGTGAAATCACTGTCAATCATTTCATCCCCGTTATCCCAAATGCCTTCACCAGTGGACCAACCATTAAATTGATAACCAAGGCGTGTTGGATTATTGAAATCTGTTTCCGTACCATAGTCGACTTCAACCGTTGTATCGTCTAACGGATCGCCACCGTTAACATCAAAGGTGACCGTGTAGGAGTTGACTTGCCACGAAGCGACAAGCTCAGCCCCTTGATAGGGCATAGTGTCGAAGACAAAGGGTTCACCGTTATTAAGCCACCCCATAAAGGTGTGACCACGTTTGGTTGGATCAGTTGGCGCTGTGACAAGACTACCAAAGTCTTGGGTAATGTCATCGATTGGATCTGCGCCTTGCGTATCAAACGTAATTGTGTATTGATTGACATCAAAACGAGCATATAAGGTTAAGTCAGTAATTCGGTTGGGGTTGATCGCCACAATCGCCGAACCAAAGAACGCATCGTTATCAAACCAACCGTTAAAGGTATAGCCTAATTTACTCGCATCCGGGAAGACCACTAAATCATCTTCAATCGTGTACGACGTTGGAGAGTTATTTCCCAATGTACCTCCGTCTAATACATAGGTAATCGTGTATTGGGTTGGTGTCCATTTGGCGTATAAGACGGTGTCTAAAGGAAATGTACCAAAACTAAATGCTTCTTCAAAGGTATCGTCATCCAAGTACCAACCTACGAAATCATAGCCTAATTTAACGGGTTGTTCGGGGGCTTCAAAGAGCACATCGTAGTAATCCGAGATTGGATCGATTTCCGAACCACCGTTGGAATCAAAGGTGACCGTATAAAGGTTAGGGACCCATTTGGCATATAACGTACGATCTTGGTTGCTAAGCACCATAAAGTTCGCTGATGTTTCAAAGGTGGGTTCTAAATACCACCCATCAAAAGAGTACCCTTCCCGTTGGGGTTCGGGTAATTCATAAGCTTGACCTGCTTGAACTTCCAATGAAGCAATGGGGGCAACCCCGTTAGTTTCAAAGTGAATGGTGGAAACAAAAAAGACGAGTTGGGAAGCGGCGACAACTAACATCAAGAATGCTCCGAATAAAATTGATAATAAACTGACAAAACGATATTTCATGTTTATCTATCCTCCGCGTGTACGATTATACGCTTAAGATTCCTACGAATCAATGTTAAAAAGGGCGATTAAACCGCTATTTTTGATTCTGAATATTGAGGTGTACAAAATAACTTAATTTTTAAGGGGACTTTTTATGGAAAGTTAATAGGTGTTAATTAAATTACGATATTTGTAAATTGATTACCGGATATGTCGTAATTCGATTTCTCCCTCACCAAATCCTTGCGGATCAGGAGCCTTTTTGAGCCATTCTAATGCGGTAGCCATCGATGGTAATTCAAGGATAAAAAAACCCGCGATTTGATTGCGATCATTCAAGAAGGGCCCTTGCATGAATTCGGGTTCCTCTCCCTCTTTTTTGAAGATAACTTTAAAACTTTGTGAATCGGGGTAAAGACCTTTTGCCATGACTTTGACACCCGCGGTTTCCAAGGCGTCATTGTAGGTATCCATTTTTTCTCTTAAATCGAGTCGAGGAGGATTTTTCTCTGCCAATCGCGATGTTTTGATGAGTAGCATAAACAACATACTATAAACCCTCTTTTTTTCGAAGAAACCATTCTCCCTCGGAATGAATTTCTACCTTTCCGTGATTCCAACTTATCGCAGAGTTATCATCGATAAAATACGCTTCTTTTAAAGGCAAAGCTTTAAACCATTTTTCAGCGTTCTTTAAGGTGTTTTCTGTTAATTGGGGGTGATTTAGATGGGGGAAAATTGAAAAAGGAACAAGTCCTAGTGTTTCATCAGATTGTGTGGTGTGTTTCCATCCTACAAAATCAGTGCCAATCCGCGGGGTGAGGACCATAGACCCTGCGCTTAATCCGACATAAACGCCATGCCAATCGTGAAGGAGTTGCTTCATGTTGATTTTTTCAAACCAATAGGCTAAAAACATCGGTTCTCCGCCATTTACAAGCAGGACATCCCAAGAAGAAAAACGGTTTAGAATCACTTCGTAAGGAAGAACCGATAAGGCGGCAATGTCCACAAGGCCACAAGCTTTCCATCCGAGAGATCCCATGGGGGTTTCTGCATCGTCATGGAGGTATCGATAGGCCTGTTCAAAGCCTTGATCGAAGCCAAATGAGGCGGTGGTTATCAGTAAAGCGTTACATGCATTAATGGGTTTGCCTAACAAATCGATTAAAGCCTGCTGAATGGTGGGGTTTTTGACCCCTCCCGAGGTGAGTAATAATTTCACTTTTTTAACCGAGTTGTTGGAGGGGTCAACCACCCTTTTTCCACAAAATATTTCCATAACGCCATGGCGTGACCGCGACCTAATTTTAATTCTTTTTCACACCAACCAACCCACTCAGTTGCCGTTAAAGATGTCGTTAAAAGCGTTTGTTTGTTAAACGTTTCTTTTATTTGCTGGGGGTCCATCCCAGTTTGTTTTTTAATGGTGTCTAAGTATGCTTGAAATGACATAGTGAAATCCTTAAAACCATTATAGTTTCATCCAATGAAATTACAATGAAGACTCAATTATGAACAATTAATTGTTTCTAGTCGTTATTAAATTAAGATTTTTGGGGTTGAGGTTTCATATAAAACACCTCAAATTGATGCTGGTCGATATCCTTGAACGATCGATAATAAACCCATTCATCTTCGGTCGCTTTTTCGGTTTCAACGCCACCATTTTTTACTACTTTTTTCATGAATTGATCGACATGCTCAATACTTTTCAATTGCAGACTAATAAAGTGACTATGTACATCGTTTTGTGCGAGTTTTAGTGTGGGGTGAAAAGATTGAAAACGAGATTTTTCTAAAACCATTAAATTACTATGTTTATTCAATTCCACACACAATAAGTGTTCATTGGAATAATCCTCTTTAACTTTTAAACCGATTTTTCTATAAAACTTTCCTAACTCAACAATATTTTTTGTAAACAAGTGCATGTATGAATCGATTTTCATTTCATGATTCCTTTTTGGCAATTATAGCAACTTTGAAAGTTGAGTCTAGTTGAAGAAAATCGCCAATTGATCAAAAAACATGAGTTTAAGTATTAAATTATTTTAAAGAAAGCGATGCCACCGTCTCAACGTGGTAGGTTTGAGAAAACATATCGACAGGTTGAACTACTTTGACTTCATACAAATCACTGAGTATTTTTATATCTCTTGCCAGAGAAGAAGGTTCACACGAAACATATACAAACCGTTTGGGTTTCATGATTTTCAAGGCGTTTAAAAATTCAACGCTACACCCTTGACGAGGAGGATCAACAATTACCACATCGTATTGTTTTCCTTTGGAAGTGCGCTCAATCATGTAGGGTGCGGCATCTGCCTCGATAAATGAAACATTTCTAATTTGATTGGCCTTCGCATTTTCAATCGCATTAAGGACCGCATCTTTGACAATTTCTACGCCTGTGACATGTTTGGCACGTTGGGCCGCAAGTAACGTCATTGTACCCACTCCTGAATAGGCATCTAAAACTAAATCTGTGGCTTGGATATTCGCTAATTCTAATGCTTTTTGATAGAGCTTTTCAGTTTGAACGGGATTCACTTGATAAAAGGATTTAGCCGCAATTTTAAAGCGTAATCCTCCTAACATATCTTCAATAAAACCCGGTCCAAAAAGGATGTGTTCGCGATAACCTAAGACGACATCGGTAAACTCTGGATTAATGTTTTGAATGATCGTTTTAATTTGAGGAATTTGTTTTTGTAGGAAATCGACAAAGGCATGCTTTTGTGGAAAGTTCACTTTACCAGTGACCAGGACCACCATGACTTCACCAGTGGCGGTCGCCTTTCGCACCATCACGTGACGTAAAAACCCTTTTTTATATTTTTGGTCGTACGGTTCTAAATGATTTTCTATACAAAATGATTTAACCGCTTGAACAATTTGATCCGTATCGGCCTGTTCAATAAGACATTGATCAATGTCGATGATTTGATGTGTCCCTTTACGATAAAGTCCTGTGATTAATTCACCCTTGTCATTTTTACCAAAAGGAAATTGAACTTTATTTCGATACTGAAAAGGAATTTCACTTGGTATAACATCCATTACCTTTCCGTTATAGTCTCCCATCCGTCGTAACACTTCTGCGACCCGACTTTTCTTCATTTTAAGTTGTTCTGTATAGGATAAATGCTGAATTTGACATCCGCCACATGCTTCATAAAATGGGCAGGGTGGTGTCTCGCGTTGAGGTGAGGTAGTGTGACGATTTTCTACGCGTCCTTCCGCATATTTGCCACGATGATTGGTAATTAAAATATCAGCTTCTTCACCCACCAATATATTCTCAACAAAAACGGGAAGTTGATCGATCTTAAATACCCCTTTTCCATCGTGGGTATAGTCGATACACGTTCCTCTAAAGCGGCGATTAAGCGTTGGCATAGATTTGAAATTCTCCAATCACAGGGTAATGGTCTGATAAATGTCTGTTTAGAAAGGGACGTTGATCAATCTGAAAACTCACTTCTTCCACATCAGTGTGTAAAAGATGATCGATTTGTGCGATGCCTTCTCCACCATGAAATTCATGATACGTTTTATCGTGATTGAATTCACCTGCAAAATGAAGGTTTCTTGGTTTATAGGATTGAATGATGGAACGTTCCATATTGAAATCTCCACCCAAAATGAGGGGTTCACCCACGGGCAAGGATTGGATAAAATCGAAAAGCACTTTTAAATTTAAATCTTGATTTCGTTTAGAGCGATAAGCAAGATGCGTATTCACAAACGATATAGAGTTTTTTTCTTGAGTCATTAAACGAAGATGGGTGGCGATCCGAGGAAACCCTTCTTCTTCATCCATCGAACCTGGGGTTTGGGGATGATGCGACAACCAAAACGTATACTCCCTCACTTTAGTAAAACAATTCTTTTTAAAAAAAATAGGGCAACCTTCCCCAAGACGGTTGGCATCCCTACCGGTATAAACACTTTCATAATCTGAGAGATGTTTAGAAAGATAAGCGTACATCGAGGCATTTACTTCTTGAAAAAAACAAATATCCGGTTGTTGCGTTTGAACATATTGAAGAATGACATCCCGCCGAAAGGACCATTGATTTACCCCATCCACCGGAACATCAATGCGAACATTAAGGGAAATAACTTTAAGATGCATCTTGCTCATATTATACTTTGTCTTGAGGTTTCACAATGAATTGTCCAAAATGTGGTCGCGAAAACTACGATAAAACCAAAGAATGTGTTTGGTGTGGAGCAAATTTAAAAAATCCTTTCCAAACAAGACAAAAACCAACGATATCCACTCCTTCTTCCATCCCCTCACCTTTTTCACCGAATGAGAATGCGACACCCAAGCAGCGTGAACGACTCATCGCCGGACTACTTGGTATCTTTTTAGGATATCTCGGGGTCCATAATTTTTATTTGGGTTATCGCGAACGCGGTTTTACCCAACTCTTTTTATCCATCTTTGGGTGGTTTATTGTTGTGGGACCTTTTATCGCGGGTATTTGGGGTTTTATTGAAGGCGTCCAAATTCTATCCGGGCAAATCAATCAAGACGCGGACGGACAACCTCTACTTTAATCGTTTCGTACGAAGTGAATCAATAAAGCGCTTACCGCGATGAAAAGCAAAAGATAATTTCCATACACACCGGGAGCGGTTTGAATGGTTTCAAAAGGCTTATAGAGGCCAATTAAAATTCTCGAAAGATATTCAAAGGCTATTAAGACATAGAGTAAGAGGCTTGATTGAGGTCTTTTCCAGAGCACGATGATCATTACAATGGCTACAATCGTTTGTGATAAACCCCAAAAGGCAAACATCGAAACAATGGTTGCTTGCGCTGCCTCACTGTAGTTTTCTAACGGGATGGTTGCAATGAGACCTGCACCTCCATCAGGTAGAAATAAATGAAGCAAACTGCGAATAAGTGTGATCGTTGTTACGACCCACAGCAAGGCATAATGTCCTTTAAAATAAGGTGATTTTGTTGAAGAAAATGTCAACTTATCTATCCATCTTTTCATTTCCGATCTCCTATTATCAAGTATAATTGAACTATGAAACGTAATACCGACTTAATTTCAAAATATAAGTTAGATCGTTATTCTCCCATTCATGAAGATGCGATTTTACTCCATTTAGATCTTTTGACGTATCGCAGCAAAAAAGGGTCGATGGTTGAATCGATGATTTTAGCGTTATTTTCGAACCAAAAAGAATTGGTGATTTTTTACTATTTGCCAGTCGTTGGCCAACGCCTTTCAGAAATCACCATCCAAGGCAAAACGTATGGGTGTCAATTTGCGGACGCAGATGGATTTGTTCATAAGTATCATATTCCTTTACGTTTTCGTGCAGGAACATTAAAAATAACGCATTATGCGTTTTTAGATGACAGTCTCACACGCACCACCAAACAGGTTCACGAAGAACACGTCTTTGGTATCTATGAGGATCAATATTATTATGATTCAAAACGTTATTTCACCATCGAAGTGGTCGGCGAACTCTTTCACGAAGTCATTGATATGACGACCAATCAAGATAAGTTTTACGATGTCCTCGGTCGCCTTTTTCTCTATAAAGATGTTGCCAATATCAAAAGTCGCTTTCTAAAACTTTATTATGTCGCCTTTAACTTGTTTGATCATGAAAAACAACATTATTTTGTTCAAGAAGACATTCTTGAAATGCGTGTAAAATTCGATGAACTTCGTTATGTTTATCAAGCCACTATTTCTGATAAACACAAAAAAATCAATCCTCGCACTGCTGGTGAAACCATTACCACCCCCAAAAAAGAAACCGTCAAAAAAGAACCTCGCCTTATTGAAAGCGGCGATAAGTCTGCTTGGAATATAATCCAAAACTTTTTTACCTACAAAGCCTATCAATTTGATTCCATTTATAAAATCTCGAATCAGGTGAAAATGGATCGTTTAGAAACGAAAAACTATACCTACGCTTTAGTCATCGGTCAAAAACTTGGCTATCGTCTCAGTGAAGAAACGTTTCAACGAGGGAAAAAACACATGTTTGATTATGACATCACGACTTTGAAGAACATTGCCATTTATCACCTAACGTATCAGCAAAAAGGTCATCGCTATGCAGTTCCTGTCGCAAGTATGGTGTATGAATCCGATAAAAAGAGCCAACTCCCTCGTTTACGCAATCGTTTCAAGCGCGTTTTGAAACAACTCCTTCAAACCTTTGTTGCTCCGTTTAAATTTGTCTTTGGCGCAGGGGGTGTTCTCATTAAGGTGGTTCGCTTTATCCTTCGAAACTGGAGGGTGTTACTTGTATTAATCATCCTTGGTCTATGTATTTATCTTGGGGTTCAATTAAACGGGGTGTTTCAATGGATTTAATCTCGATCATTTTATTTGTTCTGACGATGGTGCTCATCGGGTCCATTGTCTTTTTGGATTTATCCAAATATAAATATTATTACTTTGGTGCGATTATTGTTCTTGGTGTCGCCTTATATACGTATGGGCTCATTTACCAAGATCCCAACCCGAACTATCTGGATGTTGTCTTAAAGGCATTTGGCAATACATCGCAAATCTTACGTGGTATTTTTCGCACATCCGAAATTATGCCTAGGATTAATAATGACTTATTATTCTTGATTTCCGCTTACGCTATTCATGTCCTAGGATTTGGGTATACATATATCCTCGTCTTTGCCATTTTCTTCAAAAACCTTAATTTAAGAATGCGATTTCACCTACAAAAAGTACGTCCTCATGTGTTAGTTCTCGCCGACGATGATCGCATTAAATATTTTATGGAATCGTTTGACGCCAATTCATTGGCTCGCCATAAAAGATTTAAAATGAATGTTGCATTAAGTAAAACACTCCTTCAAAGCAAAGAAATTAAAACCAACTATCGATATAAACCAGGGGTGACCAGTTTTGATGTTCAGCATCAATCGCTTGCCCACCTTCTTGGCAATGACACCCAATCCTATATCGTTAGCCTCATCACCAAAGAGGAAGATGTTTTGGCATTAATCGCGCAACTCAATACGTATTTTCGAAAACATCCCTCCAGTACCATAAAAGTTTATGTTCTCTACAATCAAGACGCCCGTCTTCCTGTCTATGAATCCTTTAGTGAGTATCGCCATCGCATCAATTTCTTTTCTTATCATCAACTTGTCGCCAGAAGCTTTTTGTTTGATTACCCCCTCACACGCCTACTTCCTTATGGGATGATTCAAACGGAAAAAGCGTCCTTAAAAAAAGCCTCTATTGCGTATCACTTGGTGGGTTATGGTTTAACGAATCAAGCAATCTATCAACATCTCTATACGACGAACCAATTTCCTAACCCATCTAGCTCGTTATTAAGTGATTGGTTTGGCAAGGAGCCGCTTCATTATCATCTTTATGACCGTCGCCCCATTCCCGAACCTAAAAATTCCTTAAATCGCGCACAAAAGCTAAATAAAAACGAACTTCCTTTACCCAATCTATCTTCGCAAACCCATACGCATACCGTTCAACGTTATATTGAGGGAATGTTGCCTTTTTTAAATCAAAAACATGATGCCCAATTTGTAATCATTGCCCTCGATTCGGATTTAGAAAATTTACAAATCTTACAAGAAGTTCGTGAT
>JAURFC010000024.1 GCA_030834445.1 Bacillota bacterium | reverse complement strand
GGGATTTTAGCTTGGATTTTCTTTCTCATAAAACGTCTCGATTCATGAGTTTAAGCGCTTTAAACATTTTGATGTATTGTTTGATAATCGTACCAAAAACAGCGGCTAATCCAATCGATAAAAAGGTTACCGTTCCTAATCCTCCACCCGGTTCAAGTACGGCATAAAGTATCCCTAAACCGATACCAGAAAATTCTAAAATCCACCGGGCAATGGTAAACGATTTCATCTTAAAAACATCCATAATCGCAAGCTGGAAGGCATCATAAATGTTAGGAGGATAGCCCGAAATGATGATCGCGGCCAACCCAAAGGTCATTAATAACGTTCCGAGGGTAAAAAGCAAAATTTGCATCCCAAGCATTGCATCATACGAAGGAATCCAGGCAAAGAAAAATAAATCAAAGGCATCAATCGCTAAAGAAACAAGCACCATGGGAATTAAGGCTAAAAACGTCTTCCAGGTACGTTTCAATAAAAAGGTTATGAATAATAATCCCGTCGTATGAATGAGTGAACTCTGTCCGACGGTGATGGAAATATTATAATAATCGAGTAATGATTTGAGATTTAACGTCGAGGTATCCCACGGAGGGACGCCCAAATTACCGCGTTTCAGTAAGGCAACCGCCATCCCTAACGTAAGAATACCCAACGCGTAGATCGCGATGTATTTTGGTTTTAAGGTCAGAATAAAGTTTTTCACAAGAGTGTATTATACTCTTTTTTTCTTGGAATACGCGGAAAGCGTTAACGAAAATAACTTTGAAAATAGCGTTGTTGAGAACCTACCGTTTTTCCATCGTAATCGACGGTCCACGCGCTTAGTTCCTCTTGGGTAGGTGCGTTCGTAACCAACGGAATAAAATGGGCCATTTTTTCTTCTGCTTGGGTTACGAGTTCCATAAAAGTCAAAGACACTTCTTTTCCCGTTTCTGGGAATTGCCAAGGTACCCGCGTTGAATTTAAAACCGTCTTTTGCCATTGGGGCGAAATGGAACGAGGATGGATAAGCGCATGGGCTAACCCATATTTTCCGGAGATGATTCGAACGAGTATCTTACGTAAAGGTCCCGCGTCATATAAAAATTGATAGCTGGCTTTCATATCTTCACTCGCGTCAAAAAAAACACGTTCCGTTAATGAATCAGGGTAGGCCCTCGCGTACAACCGACTCACTTTTTCTACCTCTACTTGCTTAAAACTCAACGTAACGGAGGGTTGATATTGCTTTTTATCCAATGCTTTTTCTTGAATGAGCGCCACATCCATCGCCACTTCGAGTCGGGCGTGATCATAGCCATAACGTCCTGTTAATTGACCTTTTTCATCAAACCCGGAACGATAAAACACATAAGGGTGGACCGTGGAATCTAACGCATAATGGGTGAGTGCCCCCAAGATGTACGCGGCAACCGCTTCTTCATTCGGTTGGGCATGAAAGGCATTCAGTAACTTGCCCAACGTAAGCGGGAGCGCGTGATTGTGTAAAAAACTACCAAAGGTATTGATCGCTTTCGTATCTTTACGCGAATGAAACGGTGCATGCCCATAGAAAAAGAAGGGATCTGGGCCCTGGGCTCCAAGATACACCATGGCAGCATGGTCATTTAAAAAAGGGAAGCGTGTTTGGTATTGATCAATGATCCGTTGAGAAAACCATTGATGGGTGAGTAAGGAAGGCATGACTACTGATCTAGATAATCGGTCGGTAATTTTCGTGCACGATTAAAGAGAATACCACCCAGGAAGAATAAAACGATTAACGCTAAAATCCCATAACGCATCGCGCCAGGAAAGAGTTCATTTTCAATTTGGCTCGTTTGATTGATGGCTAAGACAATCCCACTGACGAAAGCAATGACCGCCGGTCCCATAAAGGCGGCAACTCGGGAAAAAATCGTGTATAGACCAAAAAATTCATTCGCTTTTTCTTTGGGAATGATTTTACCAAAGTAGGAACGGGATAAGGATTGAATCGCCCCCTGGGCAACGGCCACTAATAACCCTAAAATGGTGAACAAGGTGACAGAATTGATAAAGAAACCAAACAGACTAATAAATGCATAGATCCCAATGGTCACTAAGAGTAAATGTTCAGTTTTAAACTTTTTCGCAAGGAGAGAGAATAAAATCGCAAAGATAAAAGCCGCTAATTGAATCATGATAAAGATCGGTAACAACACGTTATTCACATTTTCCCCGGTCACTTCAGGAATCGCATTGACCGCAAACGGAACGGCTTGAGAAATAATCGTATGCACCCCATCGATATAAAGAAAGAACGCAATGAGGAATAAGAAAACCTTTTTATACTTTTGCACTTCTCTGAATGTTTGCCCGATACGGGCAAAGGATTTACTTAATGGTTGTGACTCGGGTTCAATCCCGTGCACTTGTTTCACGCGTTTTAAGAAGGGAATGGAGAAGACGACCCACCAAATCGTGGTAATTAAAAACGTTAATTGTAACGGTAACGTTCCTTCTAAAAAGGTAATGAGTAAGACCCCAATAATGAGCGGAATCGTAGATCCTCCCAAATACCCAAAGGCATAGGCGGTTGTGGAGACACGGTCCATGCGTTCATCGGTGGTCACATCGACAATAAACGAGTCATAAAACACATTCGTCGCGTTATACGCTAAATACGAAATCGCAAACGGGATAAGGACGACCCACCATGGAAATAAAGGATACAAAGGAATCATCGCACTACTAACGACTCCGACATAAAAGAACAGTTTAAAGAAGCGATTTTTGGTCCCTTTATAGTCCGACAATGTTCCTAAAATAGGCGACATAATCGCAATTAAAATGGAAATGACCGAGATGATCACTTGATATAAAATCGAGGATTGATCGTTGGTCAGATTACCACCACCATCGGTGGAGAGAAATGTATAAAGTCCCGGAAAAATGAACGTAGCAAACACGACCGTGAACGCAGATTCTGCCCAGTCATAGAAGATATACGCCCATTCTTTTTTTGTAAATTTAAACATAGTGATACCTCAATTGAGTTAAGTGTATCACTTTATCGTTCATTCTTGGATGCCCTTTTTTGTCAAATAAAGTTAAGCGAATGGGCGTATACTTAGGCTATGCCAACCTGGTGGGAAACCCTCACAATATGGATTCAAACCTTACCTGCATTTTGGGTGTTATGTTTACTTGCCCTTTTTGCGATACTTCATCCTTTGATTGAAAATCCTGCAGGGATACTCATGTTTACCTTTTTAACGACCTATTGGCAATCCCCAGGGATTGCCTTTCTTTATTTATACAGTTTTCATCTGCTGGGCCTAGCCCTTTTTTATCGACTCATTCATCACACGTTTTTACCCTTTTCACGCTGGCTTATTACCCGATATCCTCTGACGCAGTCCGTACTCGATTGGATAAAAAACCAACCCGCATGGAAACATATACTCGTCATCAGTATGCCCTTGGTCTATACGTATCCTTTACGAATTGGTTGGACAAAAAATCACCGCTCATTTGCGCGCTATATGGTTCAAGCTGCGGTAATTTATGGTCTCTTTTATGTAGGAAACGTTTTGCTTTATATTGGAATTTTGAATGTTCTTGAAGGCATTATTCCCGTTTGGATGTTCGTAATTATCCTCACCGTTACGGCCATCCTCATCTACAGGATTAAACCAAAATTTTATCCGCGGGATGTGGAATGACGGGGGACGAGCACAACAGGAATTTTATACAATTTTTTCTCAAGCGGATTATCGGCAATGAGTTGCAATAAATACGTTGCGGCCGTTTCGGCAATCAAACGTTTATTTTGTTTAATGGTCGTAAGTGACGGGGTAAACAACGTGGCAAACTGGATGTCATCAAACCCTGACACCATGATATCTTCTGGGACACGAATGCCTTGATCATGAAGGGCTCGGATGAGCGCCATCGCAATGTCATCAGAAAATGCCATAATCGCATCCGGTCGCGTCTTCCATTGTTTAATCCAACGGGTGGCGACTTCATAATATGCTGGATAGCCATATCCATCACTGGAGATATAATCATCCTTACTTCGTGCAATACCATGGTCGTGAAGGGCCTGTTCAAAGGCAATGGTGCGTTGTTGATACGCACGCGATAACGTACTTCCACTCATCGCATAAATACGTTGTCGGTGAAGATGTAAGAAATGATGAAACATGAGTTCAATGCCTTGCGCATCATCACTAATCACGGTGGTGAGGCCTGGCATGGCAATATCGGTCGAGACGCAAGGTATATCCGATTGGGTAAGTTCGATGATTTCAGGATCATTTAAGTCGCCCGTTAAAATAAGCACGCCGTCGACGTTTTTGTTTTTTGCCCATTGTAAATAAGTTTGTTCTCGATCCCCAACTCGCTTGGGAATAAACACCATTTCATACCCTTGTTCTTCAATAAAATTTTTAAACGCTTGAATGATGGAACCAAAAAATGGATGTTCGAGGCCAAAGAGGGCAATATCGGAAAAAACGACGCCAATCGTCCAACTATGCTTAGCTTTTAAGATCCGTGCAGAATGACTCGCAACATAACCAAGTTCTTTGGCCCGATTGACAATACGAACCCGTGTTTCTTCAGTGACGTTCCCTTTACCATTGAGCACTTTGCTCACGGTTCCCGGGGAAACCTGAAGATCAGCGGCTAAGTCATGAATGGTAAATTTAGTTTTCATCCTCGTACAAGGTGGTCACACTTTTTTCTAGTAAGGTAACATTCACGGATTGAGACGGAAGTTGGATGGTGAGCGTGTGTGACGTTGTCGTTACATTTAAAAACACAACGACACAATCTCTGTTTGGATTTTGATACGTTGTAGCCGATACACCTTCAGGTAAGGTTCCTTCTAATGCGACGCGGGTCGCTCCCGGTTGGATATGACGGGAAAAATGCCCAATCACATAATAGGAACTATTGAAAATAAGCGTTTGCTTGGGGCGATCCCACAAGATCGGTGCATCACAATAATTGCCGACATGGTTCGGTCCACCTTGTTCATTGAGAATTAAATTCCAATCGATAAAACCTTCATTAAATGCATTAAAGTCACCAATGATATTGCGAGCGTAACGTTCGCCGGTCTCCCAAGAACCGGGACGTGGCCCCCCTTCAATACATCCTTCGGTAAACAAAAGATGGAAATCAGGAAAGCGGTCGTGAACTGCCTTGACGTTGCCAAAAGCTTCTTCACCATACCAATGAAATGCGGTTCCCCAAACGACCCCTTTGAGGGCAGGATCTTGAAGGATGGGGGCAACGCGTTCCATGATGATGTCACGATTATGATCCCATACGAGCAGTTTAATCGTATCCTTGAAGGCGTTTTTTAAAGCCGGTCCTAAATGATATTTCACAAAGGTATATTCTTGTTCTGGTGTGTAAAGGCAGGAATCCCATGTTTGTTTGGCCGCGGGTTCATTTTGAACGCTGACGCCCCACGGTTGAATCCCCTTTGCCTGAAGCGATTGAATAAACTTCACAAAATACGCCGCCCATAAAGGATAAAATTCTTCCTTGAGCGAACCGCCATGATTCATGTAATGATTGGTTTTCATCCATGCCGGAGGTGACCAAGGAGAAATGAGTGTTTTTAATTCGGGTTGATGGTTCAATGCTTCCCGTAAAAAGGGTAAAACATATTGTTCTTCCCGTTCGATATTAAATGATTGTAAGGTGGTATCCCCGTAATGAACATACGTATAGTTTCCCAAAGAAAAATCCGAAGAATTCATATGAATACGCGTTAAGTTGTAGCGTAAGCCATCGTCCCCAAAATAGTTGGCAACCACCGCCT
>JAURFC010000035.1 GCA_030834445.1 Bacillota bacterium | reverse complement strand
GCTAAAGCACCACGATATAAACTCATCCCACCCATGACATTGGTGACGTTATAACCATTTTTTCCCAAGTATTCCGCAACGACTTGGGAACGGGCGCCAGAATAGCAAACCACATAATATTCTTTGTCTTTTTCAATTTTAGAAATGTACGCCATAAAACTTGAAATCGGCGTTAATAATGCCCCAGGGATGTGACCTTCTTCGTATTCATCGACTTCGCGAACATCTAAAATATTCACAAATCCTTTTTTGAGTTGTTGTTCTAATTCATTCATCATGACTGTTTTATACATGTTATTTGGTTCCTTTCCCTTTTGTATAAATGTTATAACCACCGTCTTTGATAAAGGTGATTTCTTTTTGGTCAGGATGAATGGCAATGACTTCCGTGTTGGAACGAATATCCAAACGAAAACGGGCAACTAGGTCCGGTTCTTTAACCGCTAATAAGCGACTCCGACTCGGAATTTCTCCCGACATGAAATACGGTAATCCGCAGTTAGCAAAAGAAACATACGGTCCTTTTTCAAAAACGATAATATGATCGTCCATACGAAGACGACGGTAGCGCGTGGCAAAACTCATTCCGCTTGCAACACCGCCAATAACAATTACTTTTTTAGACTTACGTGTTTCCATCCCACAAGGATTATACCCCCCAGGGTATATTAAACGCAAGTAAAAAAATTAAAATTGTTCGTCAAAAGCTGTTACAATCGCAAATAAACGTTCAATATCTTTTTGAACTTCAGTAAGATGTTTGGTTCGATAACGGCGTCGTAATCGTAAAAAAGGCAGGGTGTAAAAACCGACTTCCACGGTTCCTGCTAAATTTTCTGCGTAAACATACGGATAAGAGGGATGGAAAGGTTGAACTAGTGGAATTAATTTTTCAGGAAGTTGAGACAGGGTTTCTTCTTTGATTCGCGAGGGGATACCAAAGCCGTTGACTTCAGGACGAACGGAGAAGTTTGGAACTTTCGTCGTTTTCTTTAAGTAGTATCCACCAAATTCTAAGTAACTCGACGACCGGGTCCCCGTCGATCGCATGTAACGAATTTCAATCGCCTGTAATAAAGGAGCTTGTTGGGCATAACCAATCGTAAAAAATACTCGCGCTTGTTGTTGTCTTAAAATAAACGATGGGGGATCAATGAGTTCATCCGAAGCTTTGAGTTCTAGCCAATTCGATTGACGTTTGGCGTACGCATCAAATAAGGGTCCATAAAGGTTTTCAACCACTACACGATATGCTTTTTGACTTCGATTCATAAACACAACCATGCCGATAAACGCGGTGATCATGCCCCCAATCCAAAAACCAAGAATGAGGAAGGGTGAGTAATCCAAGAGTATGGTTACATCCGGGAAAAAAATAAGACTGATAATGGTGGTAATCGCTAATCCAAAAAGTAATGCACTGATTCGTAACCATTGTCCGCGTTTTAATGCTTTTAACGCTTGATTGGTATTTTTTAACAAGGTTTCTTCCATAGGGCTACTATACCACGATACATAAATAAAAAAAGTTACCGCGAAGGCGGTAACTTAGAAATGATTCTTGATCAGTTATTTCTTGACTGGTTTGGCTGGAGCTTTGCCTGCTGGTTTTGCAGGGGCTTTTGCCGCTGGTTTTTGAAGGGCCATGGTAAGAACCTCCTTGTAATTAAAAGTATGATAGCAATTTTAAAATCTGTTGCTAAATCGCTCGTGTGAAAACATTTCGTTAACGAACGCGGGGTGAAAGCATGCGTAAACTATTGAGAATGACAAGGATTGTGGACACTTCATGACCAAGCACCCCATACCGTAAGATGACAAAACCAAAGAGGTTGGTCAGTAATAAAAGGACGATAACACTAATGGAAAAAACGACATTTTGACGAATGATGACTTTCATATGGCGCGTTAATTTCATTAAATAGGGAATATTCATCAAATTATTATTCATCATCACAATATCCGCGGTTTCTAACGACACATCGGTTCCCGATCCCATCGCGATGCCTAAATCCGCGGTCACTAACGAGGGGGCGTCATTAATCCCATCCCCAATCATGAGGACTTTTTTTCCAACTTGTTTTTGGGCTTGGATGTAGGCGACTTTTCCTTCAGGCAAACAATCCCCGACAAAGCCATCTAAGCCTACCTCCGTAGCAATAGCCTGCGCGGTGTGTTGGTTATCCCCGGTGAGCATGATGGTTTGAATGCCCATCGATTTCAATTGTTGGATCGCTATTTTGGAAGAGTCACGAATCGTATCTTTTAAGCTAAAGTAGGCCACCAGTTCTTCATCACGAGCGATTAAAACGACGGTCTCACCACGCTGATAGGCACCCTTTAAGTTCTCAGCAATTCCTTTTTCACTTTGGTAATCAAAACGTCCAATCGTCCACGTATGACCATCCACAAAGGCACTCATGCCACGGCCAGGTATTTCTTTGGTGGCGATATCTTTCGCTGGAACATCTAAAAAATGATCAACGATTGCTTGGGCTAAAGGATGGGTGGACTGACGTTCGATATTAACAACATTATAAATAAGCACGGATTCTTCACATTTTTCTAAATGAACAAAATCGACCACCTTCGGAACGCCGGTGGTAATGGTGCCCGTTTTATCGAGCACGACGATATCGATACCTTGGGTTTTTTCAAGGTGACGACCACTTTTAATCAAAATGCCTTTTTTCGCTCCATGCGACAAGGTGGATAAAATGGCAGGCGTAATCGAAGCCACCAACGCACACGGTGATGCGACGACTAAGACAATGACCCCACGACGAAAGGCTTCTTCGGCCTCTAACCAACCCAGCATCGGGGTGATAAAAGCAACAACCAGAGCAAGGGCAATCACGACATAAACATAGACTTTTTCAAAAATGGTAATTGTTTTTTCCGACTTCGTTTTTTCTTCTTGCGCTTTCTTCACAAAGGCAATCATCTT
>JAURFC010000011.1 GCA_030834445.1 Bacillota bacterium | reverse complement strand
TCCTTAGCCAAGTGGTAAGGCAATTGACTGCAACTCAATGAGCATCGGTTCGATTCCGATAGGAACCTCCATTATCCGTCCACAACACTTTGCGCCCGTAGCTCAATTGGATAGAGCGTCAGACTACGAATCTGAAGGTTACGTGTTCGACTCATGTCGGGCGCGCCAAGTGAACGGGAAGTAGCGCAGTTTGGTAGCGCATCTGCTTTGGGAGCAGAGGGTCGCAGGTTCAAATCCTGTCTTCCCGACCAGTGAATGAACTTAACACCCCAGTGGGGTGTTTTTCATTTATAATAAAAGAAGTTGAGGATTTAAAATGAAAATAAAACCACTTAAACTCTTTGATCGTTCGCCTTTTCAATTTTTCTTAACGTCGATGAACGGGATGGTGTATGGCTTATTTGCCACGTTAATTATCTCGGTCATCCTCAATCAAATCGGATTACTCATTACCGGACCTATCTTTGGTGAAGTGACCTTGAGTCAACTTGCTGGGATTGTCCGTTCCTTTCTTGGCGTTGGTATCGGGGTTGGGATTGCCTGGGCTTTACAACTGCAAGGGTTAAAGCTTATTGCGGCGATGGTCATAGGGGGCTTATCCACGGCAGCAGGATTAACGTTGCGCGCAGATCCTTTAGTAGCGTACGTCACGACGATTTCTGCGTTGATTATTCTTGAACTTATTTTCAAAAAGAAAACACCCTTTGATATTATTTTAATTCCGTTAGCAGCCATTCTTTTAGGCGCGTTCTTCACTTCGATTTATTACACTCCGATTAGTTCGATTGCCACTGCCATTGGAGAATTTGTGAACTCTGCAACCCAACTCCAACCCTTCTTAATGGGGGTCATTGTAAGTGTCCTCATGGGGGTGATTTTAACGTCTCCGTTTTCCTCCGCAGGTATTGCGATTAGTTTTGGGATTTCCGGTTTAGCCGGTGGTGCGGCGCTGATTGGTTGTACGGTCAACATGCTTGGCTTTGCGGTCATGGGGCGAAAAGATAATGATTTAGGAACGACGATTTCCGTTGCCTTTGGGACCTCGATGCTCCAATTTAAAAACGCGATGAAAAAACCCGCGCTTTGGCTTCCGGTCATTCTTGTTTCTGCGATTTTAGGACCTTTCTCTACCCTCGTGTTTCAAACATTAACGGATGCATCGGGAGCAGGGATGGGGACGTCCGGACTTGTCGGTCAATTTGCCACCCTTTCTGCGATGGAAGGAAATCTTACGGGCGCCTTATTATCCATCTTTGTGTTACAAATCTTTCTACCGATCCTCCTTGTGTATCTTGCCGATAAAATCGCACGCCAATACAAACTTTATGGCGATGGCGATTTAAAAATTTAATCCCAATTTAAAAATATTTTTCTTTTTTGTTTACATTGACGTTTCATTTCGTTAATATACTTTTATCTCTTGATAGAGGCGCAGTCAACATCAGTAACGTTTGGAGAGGGTACTCGACGAAAAACGTGAAAGGGACGATTGCCGAAACTAGGATTGGACACAACCCTAGATTGGTTTAGAGGAGAATATCCTTCTAGACTCCTACCGAATCTTCGGTAGAGGCGCTATCGATACCTCTGGAATATTTATATTTCGTGAGCATCGGTAGGCGATGCTTATTTTTTTTGTAAAGGAGGTAAAAATTACAATGAACAAGCACTTCGCCTTATTTGCCGTTTTGCCAGCCGTCGCGATCTTAGCCGGCTGCAGCACTCAAACCCTGGAAGATGGGGTCATCACCGTCGGGATGGAATGTGGGTATGCCCCCTTCAACTGGACGACCGAAACGGAAACGGATACGACCGTTCCCATTGCCGACTCTTCGTTTTTATGCGATGGGTATGACGTTCGCGTTTCTTCGTACTTAGCCGAAGAACTCGGTTATGAACTCCAAATTCGTAAAATCGAATGGGATGGTCTTATTCCCGCGCTTACCAGTGGCACGATTGATGCGATCATTGGTGGGATGACGGATACCCCTGCACGTCGCGAAACAATTGCGTTTTCATCTCCGTATTTTGAAACGCGTTCGGTGATGATTGTCTTACCAGAGTCGGATTACGCGGATGCATTAACCGTTGCCGATTTTGCCGGTGCGAATGTGGTCGGTCAAGCGGGAACGCTTCAAGATGACATCATCGCTGGCTATGCCGAAACCAATGGCTGGATTCATGGCACAGCCTATCCAACCTATCCAGATGCTTTAACGGCCTTACTCTCCGGTTCCTCGGGTATTGATGCCATTTTAGCGGAAGAACCGTTCGCTGAACAAATGCTTTTACAATATCCGGATGACCTTGAACTTATCACCATTGAACGTGAAGATGGGACACCCGATGATGATTTCCTCATCACCGTCTCCGTCGGGTTACGTCAAGAAGACACTACGCTTTTAGCGGACATTGAAACCGCGCTTGCCGCTTTAACGGAAGCAACGCGTTTACAATGGATGGCAGAAGCATCTGACGCTGTCAACCAATTAAGCTAAGGATCCTCAATTCATGCCACAAGGTTTTTTTCCAGGAATCGGGTTTCTTCTTACGAATCATTGGCGGGTTTTTCTAACCGGCATGGTGACCACACTCATCATTGCGATTATTGGAACCCTCCTTGGGTTCGTCCTTTCCTTACCCCTTGTGGCATTACGCATCTTGCCGACGTCTCCGAATGATTCGAAGATCTACCGAATTATTCGGGGCGTGGCGAATGGTTTTTCTAAAGTGTATATTCAAGTGTTTCGTGGGACGCCGATGATTGTCCAAGCGACAGTGATATATTACGGGGTCATTTATTTAGCGGGTTATTGGCCCGCTTTTATTGCTGGTATTACTGTGGTGGGTTTAAATACCACCGCCTATATGGCAGAAATCTTACGCGGAAGTTTATCCGCGATTGATAATGGGCAATATGAAGCCGGGAAAAGCTTAGGGATGTCGTATCCGATGCTGATGATTAAAATCATCTTTCCGCAAGCAATTAAACACGCCTTACCGGCATTTGGGAATGAAATTATCGTCAATATTAAAGATACCTCGGTCTTATCGGTCATCGCCGTCAGTGATTTATTTTATTCCTCACGTTTTTTAACGACGACGTATTATCGCCAATTTGAAGTGTATTTTATTGTGAGTATGCTTTATTTGTTCATGACGCTTTCTTTTAGTGCTTTACTCAAAGGCATTGAAAAGAAACTTCATGTCCGCCATCATGTGGACCTTCCGACCTCCCAAACCACACCCGAGGTGATGGATTTATGAATCTACCGTTATTTACGTTAGATCAAGTCAGTAAATCCTTTGGCAAGGTCCCTGTTTTAAAACGTATTAATGTCAGTTTTCAACCCGGACAAGTGACGTGTATCATCGGGGCATCTGGCAGTGGTAAATCCACCCTTTTACGTCTCTTAAATCTTCTTGAATATCCTACCTCCGGTGTCATTCGCTTTCATGAAGACATTATTCATCAACGCGGTTATTCGGTGACGACGTTACGCACCAAAGTCGCGATGGTATTTCAAAATTTCCATTTATTTCCGCATATTAACGTGCTTCAAAACTGTATGATGGGGCCGCTTCATGTGCAAAATAGACCCCGCGAAGAAGTGGAAAAAACGGCGATCATGTATTTAGAAAAAGTCGGAATGAAAGCCTTTATGCATGCATCCCCATCCTCCTTATCGGGGGGACAAAAACAACGGGTTGCCATTGCCCGTGCCTTAACGATGCAAGCGGAAGTTCTCCTCTTCGATGAACCAACTTCTGCCCTTGATCCTGAACTCGTCGGGGAAGTGTTAGATGTGATGAAATCATTGGCTTTGGAAGGGCGAACGATGCTTATTGTGACCCATGAAATGGCGTTTGCTCGTGATGTGGCCGACCGGGTTTTATTTTTAGACCAAGGGCAAATTGTGGTTGATGGGACGGCGGAAGAGGTTTTACAAAATTCCACCTATCCTCGTTTACAAGAATTCTTAAAACGCTATCGTTAAAAAACCTTGGTTCAAGTCGGAATGGGTTTGCTATACTTGAAATCATTAAAAGGATGACGGTATGAAAAATTTCCAATATAAGATGAATAATCTTATTTCGCGCGGACCGCGAACCTTAATGCTAATGCTTGTCGCGTTAACGTTAGTCGTTGTTCTCCTTTTAGGAACAGCGGCTTTTTTTCTTCGTGACGATGGCGTCAGTTATGGCGTGACCTTATGGTATACGTTTAATCACATCGTCGATCCGGGGTATTTATTTGGAAACGGGGATGAATCGGTTGGGTTTTTAGCTTTAATGACGTTAGCCACCTTCTGGGGTATTTTAGTGTATTCATTAGTCATTTCCTTTGTCTCCACGGCGTTATTAAAAAAACTCGAAGAACTACGGTTAGGTCGCAATGCGATTGTGGAAACCGGTCATACGTTAATTTTGGATTATCAACGGGCGGTGCTGACGATGATAGAAGAACTTATCGAAGCCCGCTCCGATCAAAAGAAGATGGTCATTGTGATTCTTGCCAATCAAGATCCTGCGGATATTTATCATGTTGTTGATCCGCTCATTAAACATCATAAACATATCAAAGTGATCGTTCGTAAAGGGGAGCCAACCTTTGCCCGCGATTTGGCGATGGTATCGATTGATACGTGTTCCTCCGTCCTTATTTCCAGTCAATCGGATTTAATGACCATTAAAATTTTACTTGCCGTGAAACAAACCAAGTTTATGGATGTACCGGATAACTTTGGCGTGGCGATGATTGAAGATGAGAAGAATTTAGCGATTGCCCGCGATTTAGCCGGGGATCAATTTTATTTATTGTTTTTAAAAGAACTCAAAACAAAAATTATGGCACGCACGTGTTTACATCCCGGGTTGGCCTCGATTTATAAAAATATTTTTAGTTTTGTCGGTGAAGAAGTGTATTTTTTAAAACATCCTTCTTTTGAAGGAAAAAACTTCAAAGATCTCGTCCATCACCTCGAAGGCGGGTATGCGATGGGGATACGTCATCACCAAAAGGCGTACTTAAATCCTTCCTTAACCAAAAAATTACTTCCCGAAGATGAACTCATTGTCTTAGCAACCTCCTCTCGTGACGTTCGCTTTGTGGATAATGCTTCCTCCACATCCATTCAAAGCAATTCCGCTCCGTATCAACATTCTTCTCGGCATGTTTTACTCATTGGTTTTAATCCGGATGTGATCCCGACGATTTTAGAAATGGAAAAATATGTTGCCCCCTCTTCCACCTTAACAATCTTAGTGAAGTCAGAATCCGATCATCAAACGTTATTATCCGCCTACTCCACTTCGAAATTTGCCAAGGTCGAGATTCGTGTTGGCGAAACGTATAGCCGTCATGTCCTTGAGCAATTACCGTTAGCAACCGTCGATACCATTGGTTTATTTGCCAATCATGAACCTAGCCAAGGTGATGCGGATGCGGAAACACTCTTGTCACTTCTCCATCTCCATCAACTCATGCTACCTTTACCACAAAAACCAAGTTTAGTCGTAGAAATCCATGATGCTTCGCACGTGGATACCCTTTCGCAAATTGGCCTTGATGATTTTTTAGTGAGTGATGTTTTATTCTCAAAAATGATGACTCAAATTTCGGAAAACCCAGAAATTTATCCGGTTCTAGAAGAACTTGTCTCCGAACAAGGCCAAGAATTTTATTTACGGCGAGCGAATGCGTATTTAGCTGCGGATAAAGCGTATTCATTCCGGCACTTTATTGAAGCGGGATTACAGAAAAAGCAATTGGTTGTAGGTTATAAAAAACATGGGGAAGCAATTGTCCTGAATCCTTCCAAAGATACGGTGGTCACATTTGGTCCCCAAGATCGGCTCATTATTTTAGCGGAGTTTTAAAAAAGAAGCAGAATTGATTGCCATTATCTTCGTTTTTTTATATGATTATGTTGCTGCGCCCGTAGCTCAACTGGATAGAGTACTAGGCTTCGAACCTAGGGGTTGTGAGTTCGAATCTTACCGGGCGTGCCAAATCTAAATCATGGGGTCATAGCTCAGCTGGGAGAGCGCCTGGTTTGCAACCAGGAGGTCAGGGGTTCGATCCCCCTTGGCTCCACCATTGAAGGCTGCGTAGCTCAGTTGGCCAGAGCGTCCGGTTCATACCCGGCAGGTCGAGGGTTCGAATCCCCCCGCAGCTACCAAATCGAAAAATACACCCTTAAAGGGTGTTTTTTTTATACCCCTGGGGTCTATAATGAGATAAGAGGTTTTTTATGAATGTATTACAAACCCAAGATTTAAAGAAAATATACCGAAAAACACGTGCCTTAGATGGCGTGAATATTACGATTCAAAAAGGCGATATTTATGGCTTTATTGGTAAGAATGGTGCCGGTAAAACGACTCTGATTCGTCTCATCACGGGGGTGGCAGAACCCACCTCAGGCACCTTTTCCTTATTTGGAGAAACGGGGACCCTCGCGAACATTCGCGCGCGTAAACGTATTGCCGCCGTCGTGGAATCGCCCGCCCTTCATATGAATCTATCCGCCTATGAAAACTTAAAACTTCAATGCATTTTACTTGGGATTAAGCAGCCCCATCAAAAAGTTATTGAAGATGTCTTAACCAAAGTTGATTTATTATCTCTTCTGGTTGAAAAGAAGAAGAAAGCGAAAAACTTTTCTTTAGGGATGCGGCAACGTTTAGGCATTGCGATGGCGCTCATTTCGAATCCGGAATTTTTGATTTTAGATGAACCGAATAACGGTTTAGATCCTGAAGGGATTCGCGATATGCGCGAACTTCTTTTACGCCTCAATCGTGAGGATGGCTTAACCATTTTAGTGAGTTCGCATATATTATCCGAACTTGCCAAACTCGCCACCCGATATGGTTTTATTGATAAAGGAAAAGTCATTCGGGAACTCTCCGCGAGTGAACTCAACCGTGAATCGCGTCAAGCGACAGTCTTGACGTTAAGTCAACCGTTATCCTCGGATGCGGATTTGAAAGAAGCGGGTTTAAAAGACTATGAACTATCCGGGACCACGTTAAAAATCTTTGGTACACAATCGACCAATAAATACTTAGCGGTGTTAGCCCAAGCGAATATTGAAGTGATGAATATGGGTAAAGAGGCGGATGATCTAGAAACATTCTTTATGTCGATGATTGGAGGTAAATAACCATGAAACGATTACTCGCTCTTGAATTCAATCGTTTATTACGACAAAAATCCGCGATTATTATTGGAATATTGATTGTACTTATTTCCTTATCCCAGGTGGGCGTGGCCCAAGCTACTGCGTATGAAGATTTTATGGGGAACATGCAATATATCTTCACCACACGTAGCATCATCGAATCCAGTTTCCAACTCGGTAATTTTCAAATTCTTCTCATTGGGGTTATTACCAGTTTATTTATTGCCACCGATATTACCCAAGGAACCATTCGTAATAAATTGATTGCCGGTTATTCAAAAATGGAAGTGTATCTCACCCAAATGATTCTTTCTATTAGTATCACCATCCTTGGCTTAGTGTTATATCATCTTCTCCCCTTACTCTTTTCAGGGGTCATTACGTTCCCGATTACAGAAGAAGATTCAGGATCGCTTGCTAATTTCCTTATTCATGTTGGGTTTGGTTATTTACTCGTCATCGTGGGTGTGGTGTTAACCACGTGGATTGCGATGAAAGCCAAATCCACCGCCGGGGCAACCATTTTTACCTTACTGATTTTTATTTTAGGACCGACAATAATGGTCATTGCCAAATCTGTCGCGGAAGGGATTCTTCTTGCTAATATTGATCAATTTACCGATTTTGAACTCTTTGAAGCCACCCAACGACAAATCAATGAGATCTTTGAATGGATTTACTTTTATCAAATTCAACGATTAAATGGACCGGTGAGTCTTTTTGAACTCATCTTTGGCGAACCCGGCATTAATTTCTTGGCCGAGGAAACCCAATCCTATATCATTAAAACACTGATCTCTTCTTTTGCCCTTTTGGGGTTACTCATTGGGGTGGGCGGCTGGCGTTTTTCTAAATCGGATTTACGTTAAGGTTGCGCGCTTTCAATCAAATCTTTTAAGTCAAACGTTTCATTGAGTGCTTCGAGTTCAAATTCAATGAAATAATCTTCATTATTGTTGACGACATGAATGGAGACGGAAAAAATCGATTCACGCATCACAAGATAGGCAGATTGAATCACATCGCCTTCTTGCAAGATATTATGGGAATGTTCTTCAAGAAAAGCGGCTTCAATTTCATAGCCGCCAATAAAGGGAACCATGGTCGCTGGGGATATTTCTTGGTTCGTTAAGGCGAGCAAATCAATCGAAGGCAGACCATCTTTAAAAGCGAGGAAATCATTTTCTTCAAACATGAGAGGATTGGTCAAAGGGGTGCCAATTGCACCGATATATTGATCATAAAGAAGGGTCTCATTGCGTTGCCATAATTCGACTTGTTCGTTTTCTGGGGCAAAGAAATCCACGGTTACTGCGGAGGTTTCATTAAATCCAAAGTATTGAATGGATACGTCACTTTCATCCTCATTGGTTCGAAATAGGCTCCCTAACCCTGAGGTGATACCCTCGGTAAAAAGCGCTTGGAAAGTGTCTAGGCTTAGCAAGCCACTATTTCCGTTATCATCCGGAAGGATCACTTCAGTTTCCCCAATTCCGGAGAGGGCCATCATGAAGATGGCGGTTTCTGAGGTTGTGTTGTTCGTGGCTTCAATGCTGATATAAAGGGCGGCAAAATCGTCTAACGATCCATAAGCATCAAAGTTCACGTTTTCAATTGAGTAGCTCGCAAGTATATCATCTCGTAAGACTGTGGGGTACATACTGGGATCTAAGCGATACCCACCCCATTCAGGATCCACGGATAAGTCATCAAGAGGATCGATCGCGGACAAATCGACGAAGAAGCGGTCAAGTGAAAGCGCTTGGTACGTCGCTTCATCGATGATTTGATTCGTGTACATCATCGCGGTATCATCATAGGTCCATTGAAGATATTGCATGCCATCCCACTCAAGATACGAGGGGGGAAGACTTTCCATTGAGAAGTCATGCAGTTCAAAATTGAACCCATCGCGTAAGGCAAAGAGATCATTGGTGTAAAGATCCCCTTCGGCAAACGTTTGTGACAATTGATAGTTTTGCATCGATTGCACATTGATAAAAATGTCCAAGAATGATGATTCGGAGATAACAGGAGGATGAATGGTCGTAAAGTCAAAGTATAGTAAGGCGAATTCTGCGCGATAATAAGTCGCTTCTTTTTCGAATTCTAAGGTGATATTTACTAGAGGCCCTGTAAACGCGGATTCATAGAAAAGGACATTGCCCATCACGTTAGTCACCCCATCAAAGAAAGGATCTTTCATGAGAGCGGGAATGGCATCAGGCCGTAAGGGGTACATCGCGACATTCAAGTCAGGATTTAAGGTAGGTTGTTGTAAATCAATCCATGCTTTTTCTAAGGCAAGACCGTTCATCGGGTAAAAGTCATTGACAAATTGGTCATAGGTATTTTCATCAATCGTCGCTAAGGTATTCGCTCCGAGCACACTCGTAATTTGTTCATAGGTGCCATCTTCTAACGCATTTACATACGTTTGATTGTATGTTTCATAATCGGTCAAAAGATATTCATCCCCATCCCGTTGGCCCATGGTTTCTTTGACAAACACGGTTTCTTCGGTGACGGGATTCATTTCATCCACGGTGTAAAGGAACGTGTGATTTTCACTTCCGGTTAAAATCGTATCCAAAAAGTACGTCGGATAATCTAATAAATCTGTCGGTAAACTCACTTGTGTTGTCCCAATCTCGGTGTAGGAAATGATTACACGTTCGGTTAAGCTCGCATCGTCAGGATGGGTGCTCGTCACGATAATTTGAATTTCTCCGGTGATGGGGTCCCCATGGATGGTGACTTCATCCATTTCATCAGTGGAGTCTACCCCGGTAAATAAATCATCAAAGTGGTTTGGATCTAAGACATAAACCCCTTCGACTTCATCAAAGGTAAACCAAGCATCATTGATTACCGTTGGATCAAGAAAACTTAACGGTGCGAGGAGAAATAATCCTAAAAAGGGATCGAGCGGAGCAGCCAACCATTGGTTGTTTTCCGTCTGCGTGTACATGACGGGACTTTCTTCATTCGTTAAATCGACATAAAAATCAATCGCTTCATTAATGTCGGGATTGAACAACGACCCAAAGATGAGCGGAAATGCGACTTCATAGTAATAAATATCGATGTCCTCAAACGAGAACGTCATCGTATAGTTACCTGCTTCCATGTCTTCCATCATTTCGGAGACAAGAGGACGTGGGGTTGTTTCACTACTGGAAGATGACGTTGGACTGGAAACAACGTCACTTGTACTGGAAAGGGAAGGTATTTCAGAGGAAACCAAAGAACTACTAGCAATCGGATCGCCACAGGCAGCGAGGATCGCCGATAAGGTCAACAGCGAGAAAAGTGTATATTTTTTCATGTAGGACTCCTTTTTTTTACCATACCATAAAACAACCTTTTTTTCGGACTACGTTTGTAAAGATAACGTGATTAAACGTATAATAAACGTATGAATAAAATCACGTTATATTTTAGTGTTCTTGTGTTAAGTAGTTGTCAGTTGCCTTCCGGGAGTTCCTCCCTGATAGCTTCCTCATCATTATCCTCCACCTCATCAGAAGAAAACTCGGTTAGTGCATCTCTTTCAAGTGACTTATCCAGTGAATTACCGCCTTCATCGTCAGAAGAGGTGAGTAGTTCTTCCCTCATCCCTTCTTCCAGTGAAGAAAGTTCATTACCGTCTTCAGAAGCCACTTTTTCCTATACGTATGTGGCGAGTCCTGGACCCGATGAACTGTTTGCCTATTGGCGGCATGTTCCAACCGGGAAATTATTATCGCGGGAAACTCCGTTTACCACAGACGTGACCACGATTGACGAAGTCGAAGCGATCTATCGCCGCGTGGGTGAATATTTTTATTCCACCGAATTTGAAGGAACTAAATCGAGTTATCCGCGCGCATCGATTATCTTAGACGGTCAGTCATGGTGGTTTGAGGATGCCGTCAACGGTAGTTTATCCGGCGATAAAGTTGTTTCCGGTCGCGCAGCGCGTTTACATGGAGGAGGCAGTATTGTCACCTCGTTTGATATCGGTCTTATTAGTGATATCACCCTACAAACTGCTGTATACGGAAGTGATACACCCAACGCCGAACTCCGTTTATATTGGTCCCAAGATGGTCTTTATTGGTCACCCCTTGCCGGGTATGTTCCCACCTCGCAACTTACGTTTTTCCATGTCGAAGTCGATCTCTTATCGCTATATCTAGTGAACGGCTATGATCCTTCCTTACCGATGTATCTCAAACTGTATAACTTAAATTATGAAACCCCTCTCGATGGCGTGCGCATCAATATCGATAGCCTTGTCATCAATACGATCCAAGCACCGTTTGTCTTTCCGGTGAAAGATGAAGATAATGACCAACTTTCGTTTCATTATAATCAAGCGATTCCTTCTGTTTTAGAAGTTGGACTGACATGGACACCACCCACGTGTGAAGTGACGGATGAAGAAACGCTTGCTGCTTTACCCTGTGAGATGGACACCAATGTCGATACCAATCAAGTTGGCACCTATGAACTTGCTTACGCCGCGGTGGACCGTTTTGGGTATACCATTGTGGATCGTTATTCCATCACCGTCCTCGAGGATTTAGACGTCTTAGATATCAATTACACGGGCTTTTATGATGGGATTGAAGGGCTTTATGGTCATGATTTACAAAAAACCTTACGCGAAAAAAGTTGGGCTTCCAAATTCGCTAAACCGTATAGTGAAGGCAAAACATTGTTACCGATTTCCGATGCGAACCCGAATGTCCCAGGTCAAGCCGTGGCGATTTATACGGGCAATTCCTTATCGTCGGTTTGGGATGGGGGGACGACTTGGCAACGCGAACACGTATGGCCAAATTCGCGCTTGGGTGTTCGCCGTGTTGGCGAAACGGATGCGAATATTGCCAGCGACCTTCACAATTTACGTTTCATAGAATCGAGCATCAACGCCAGTCGTTCCAATAAATGGTTTGATACGACCACCACGTCCACGACGTATTTTCCAGGCGAAGATGCAGGCGATGTTGCGCGCATTGTGTTTTATATGCTGATGATGTATGACCATCTTGAACTGACGAATACACCCATTGAACAACAAGAATACATGGTGCAAGGGGCAAAGTTAGGTATCGTCGATTATTTAAAAGAAGCACACACCCTCGATCCGGTTTCTTCCTTTGAAATGACACGGAATGTAGTTTTAACACAAAACCAAGGCAATCCGAATCCCTTTATTGACTATCCGTATTTACTTGATTTAATGATGCTTTAAAGGCCACACGCTTGGCGTGTTGCGGTGGAGGTTGTGCCATAAACGGCACAAATCCATTCGGGATGATCGATGTAGGGGTTACGATTTTTTTGTTTATCATAAACGCGGTTATTACGCGTCATGGCCCAGTCGTTAACCGGATAGTCTAACGCCCATAAGACCGCCATTTCTGCGGTTTGAAAGTTATTTTCTAATGTGTAACCGTAAAGCGTATTCATGTATAACGTCGCCCTTGCGACCTCGCCTTTGGCTTCATCATTCGGTTCAAAATAACCCCCGGCGGTAAAGTTGTTCGTGGGACGATTGGCTGAGTCTAGCACACGGTTCGCTTCGGTATTGGCAACATCGCCGAATTTGTTATTTCCGCGGGTTCCATTAGTTTTCCAATCATCGGCAAAAATATGGTGATTATCGTTAAGCGCTTCTCCGCCAATTTTGGATTGGGGGTAGGTGTGTTCGCGGTTCCAATGCTCGGCGGCATTGCCATTGACATGCGCGGTTTTTAAATACCCAAGTTTGGGATAGATCGTCAGTACCTGATTGGTATTGGTGGGATGTTGATCGGCATATTCAAAGCGACTCCAATCATAACTGACGCTCATGTTACTAGAAATTAAAGTATCCAAGGCATTTTTTAACGCTTCTCCTGTTAAAGAAGGAGAAATGGATTGATAATACGTAGGCGCATTTGTTACTACAGTTAAATTCGAAGTGGAACTCGACGGTATGGAAGAAGAAGGGGTAGTAGAGGTAGTGGTACTTGTCGATGGAATCGACGTCGTAGAAGGTGATTCACTACTAGTTAGCGAAGAAGTTTCACTGGTAGCACTAGATGTCGGTACACTGCCTTCGGTGTAATAATCGATTTGAATCGTGGTCAGATACATCGCGCCACCTTGATTATCAAGATGGAAGTAAGGAAATGCATACGGTGAAGGAACATCATAGCGCTGAATGGTTGTATCAATCTCTACGGGATCGAGAGTGGTTTCTTGGGGAAAGGCTTCATTGCCCACAAAAATCACATGCTCGGAATGGGATTGGGAAAACGTTAACGTGATTGCCGCTAAACGGTCAATCGGGTCTTTGTTATAAAGATAAAATTCATTACGACGACCTTGAATCACACCCGCGGTGTAATTGCCTGCGCCGAAATAACCAAAGGTGAACCCTCCAAAGGAAACGTCTGTTTCTTCACTGGGATACACACCTAAACTGGGCCAGGTGTCACGAGAAATCGTCAAGGATTGTAAGGTGGCTAAAGGTTCAGAAGAAAGTGTTTCCTCCGAAGACACACTTTCGTTGTTACTGGAAGATAGGATCACACTATTGTCACTGGAAACAGTCAACGATGTTTCGCTGGAAGACAAACTCGAAAGGATGGGAAAATCACAACTTGACAAAACAAGTAAAGGTAATAACGCAAACCAGCGACTCATACGTTGCATCGTTATAAGTATAGTCCGATTTAGGAAAAAACGTAAGTGGTTCTAAACCAGTTTATTAATCGTTTTTGATGGCAAATTTATTGAATCCCGTTTAAAAAAATTAAAACAAGAAAGTGAGCGGTAATGTTTTTTTGATATTCCGATACGAATAACTCGTTAAGGTCGTAACGGTCCCACATACCACACACGTTTGCCCTTGAAATAAACCATACATTCCTTGTAAAACGTAAGGGTTGTTTCCTTCCGGTTGCAGGAGTTTGGCCATGGCTTTGCTCCGAGGCATCATGGCAACCTCACGTTCATAATCTGTAAAATGAGCGCGCATTTTTTCTAACGTGGCAAGGGAAGGGGTTTGATGCACATCGGGTTGAGGAAAAAGATAAAATGTCTCACTGACCCCAATGCCAACCCCCTTATGAAGAAAGTGTTCACGAACACGGTACACCTGGGAAGGAGGTTGAGGGACAAAGCGGGAAAAGGTTTTCGGTAAACTCATCCAGCCTTTATCTAAGATCACTTCCGTAAAGGGAGTGGCATGGGGAGACGCTTTTAGGGCAAAGGGACGGGTAAAATAATAGCGATGGAAGAAGTGATGACTCACTTTCCAGGATCGTTTTTCTTCATACAGATAATCATGGGCTTTTAAACGATGAAAGACCACAAGCACATCCTGAAGGGGAAGCAGGCATTGTTTACTGATTTCATCCGGAATGAGCTTTTGTCCCGGTTGAAGGAGAAGTTCTTCATGCATGAGATAAATCAGACCTTGTTCGAGTTGGACATCCAGGGGATGTTTACTACGACGGTCAAGATGAATGTACGATTGCCAGTTCATCCTTCGTTCCTCCGCATGAGCGTGACATAATCGGCAGGAACATAATGCATGATGATGCCGATGAGGCTTTCAACATGATAAAGATAACTGCGGGCGTGATGAAGGGGACGATGAAGTTCGACTTGTAGTAAAGCGGCTAAGCTAGCATCGGCTTTCAGGGGCTGGTAAAAATGTTCGGTTTGTAAGGGGGTATTGGGATAAAACGTCATGATGACATGAGGAAGACTTTGCGTGGCGAGTTTTTCTAAACTTGCTTTTTTGACGCCTTGATACAGCAAATACACTTCTTGATAATACGTGGGAAAGCCTTGATACATCCCAATACGTTTTTGAATCCAAAGCGAGGCATTTTCTTGCCGTTGAAACCAAAAGGTATACGGTTCTTTAAATTCTTCGGTGGTAGTGACAATGGGATGCATATGGCCTTTAAACAGGCTCACGTTATAGTCAGAAAACATCGCATAATCCATTTTTAAATGAGGACGGTTTAAGACGACGGTCCCTTTCCCGCGAATCGACTGGACTAAATGTTTCTCCGCAAGAATTTGATACGCTTTTTTGACGACAATGGGGGAAATCAAAAAGGTTTTTTGAATTTCAGATTCGGAGGGTAAGACATCATGATGTTTGAGGACGCCGGTATGAATCGCATGTTCAATTTGATCGACAAGTTGGCGATAAAGCGGGGTAGAGGCAATCACATTAAGATTTAAATAATGCATAGGTTTATTTTATCACTGATTCAAGAAATCGTTTTTGCTTTTCAAGTTGACCCAAACTCGCTAAAATAAGAGTCGCGCAAGCGTCGTATAATGGTAATACCCAACCTTCCCAAGGTTGTGCCGCGGGTTCGATTCCCGTCGCTTGCTCCAATCAAATATAAAAAGATGCCCGGAGGCATCTTTTTTTTGTATTGAATTTTAGTATTGAACGGTACTTGTCGGAGGGACACTCACGATTTGCGACGTTCCATTCAGCGTAAACGTAATCGATTGTGCGGTAGAAGAAGGATTATACAAGATAATCGTTTCTTGGCCGTTGGCGTTCTTATAGGCCGAGGAGGCAATCGTCGCATGCAGCGAATGAAGTGCTTTATCGAGTTTATACGTTAAGGATTGACGGGCAAACATTGTCCAATAGGCAACCCCAATTTCGGCTGGATATTCATCTTGTAAAATCGCATTATCCGAATAGCGGGCTAACGCGGTGGCAGGATCACTAATGACATGCATGGACCCCATGTAGGAAAACCATCGGTCTACCGAGCCCCCTTTGGCCGCTAAATATTTGGCAAAGATTTGTTTAAAGCGATTGAGTTTCGCTTCCCCTACGATTAAATGGGATAAATATTCACCGGTAGGAATCCATTGAATGCCGTAGATAAAGGTCGGGTTGGCACCAAACCACGTCGCGTAGTCATATTTACCACCCCAAATCATTCCCGCGACGCCCGCGTATTCACGGTACGAAGAGGTCCAAATATCACGGTCATAATCAAACCAATATTGTTGGGTCGTATAGGTTTCGTTGACAAAACCATAAATGGCCGCATCCATGAGGTCGTGATCCCCAGAGAGTTGGGCAATCATATACCCTGCGACCCAGCTATTGATGACTTCCCCGGTGGATTCTAAGTTATTGCCTTCGGCAAAGGTGCCAAATCCGTGGGCCCAGGAGTGACCGGCATAACGGTCAAAGCTACGGAGCACCGGGAACCGGGTGTCCGTGGCATCGTCATTGAGATAATCTTTTAAGAGGAGATCGACCATTCCACCATAATCGCGGTAAAAAGTAGGATGCACAGTGGCTAAGACGGCCGAAGCAAAGATAAGATAACCATGCGTAAACGCGTGATCGGCAATGCCACTGGCGGTACCAAAACCATCATCGGAATAATAGGTCGTTCCCCAGACGTCGTTATAGTATAAATAACGTTCATCATCAAGGTTAGAAATCGTAAACCAATCGGTTAAATGTTCATAAAGTTTATCGGAGAAGGACGCGACGATATTGTTGGCGTTGAGTTGTTTGGCTTGAAGTAAACCTTGAGCGAGCGCGTAGGTTGCTTTCGAGTTCCAATACGGCGTTTCCTCATTGATGAAGTTATCCGGATCTAAAAGGTTGGTTTGTTCATCAATCCGTTCAAGATGATCGAGCATGGTTTCGGAAGAAAATCCCGCATCGGTGGGTAACGCTAAACTTGGGACAACACCATAGAAGGGAAGGACATAAGAGAAACCTCGTCCAATCAGCATTTTAAGTTGTCCGCGAACGGTCATCGTGGAGTAAGGGGTATTCGCGGGAAAGAGTTTATGTTGATGGGGTAACATCGCGAGCACGGGTAATTCTTCAAGATCATCACGAGTCATACTGGCTTGCACCCAAAGGTCACTACGAACAAGTCCTTCGTCGTGATTCACGTCATATCCCCCATGGGCTTTTTGAGGTAAAACATACCCATGTTCATGATAAAAGGGGGCTTCTTCAAGGTTATTAATTGCCGCGATGGAGATTAAATTACTATCACCGAGTAAGAGCGTCATTTTGTGTTTTAATCCAAAGGGATGCCCAGTGTTGGAAATGGTTACCGACGTATTTTTCGGTAAGTTCACGACAAAGTAACGATTGGCGTAGGTGGGTTGACCCACGGAGGCTGGGGGATTGGTTTGATAACCGACATGGCGGTCTAAGAATTTCACAACAATCGCATCGGTGGTTAAGGTATCTTCCGTAATGGGGGTACCATCAAGGGTAAAGTAATCATAATTAGAAACCCCATCGATGCCAGCGGATAAGGTAATCGCTTGACGTGTACCGACTTCGGCAAAGATGAAAGGTGAACCTTGGTTGTACGTAATGACCATATCATCACGAAGGCTATTGAGGTTACGCATCGCAACTTTGACGAGGTTATCAGAATAATCGATGACTTTGGTTTGATACCCAGTCGCTAAACTCGTCGGTTTGAGATTGAAGTCTTTGAGGGCTAAGGAGAATTGGGCGATCGTTTGATTGCCTTCGGGAAGCCAATATTGGGTAAACCCTTGTCCGGATTGGGTAATCTCAACCCCATCATTCGAGAAGGAGGACCGTAATGGATTATTATAAATCCCGTTACTTCCACCGTAGTTACTCATGGCTAAGGCCGTCCACCAACCATTGGTAGGAACAGGACGGTCAAGAAGATGCGGTTCCATAAATGCAGGACCTGTAGGATGGGTGATATCGGTTGCTAATCCCGTACGGTATGTACCTTGTCCGAGTGCTTCAAACGGATTGGTGGTATACACTTTGGTCCGAACTGAAGGAATCAAATTGCCAGATTCGACGGTGACGTGACGGGTAGTGGACCACGTCAGTGAAGGGTGTTCAAGGAAGTAGTCTAAGGAATAGGTGCCAACCCGACTTATATCGACATGGCCTTTGACTTGCACGTAGCGGCTCAAATCATCTCCGGTACTTGTTAATAAGGAAATCCCATTGAAAGGAAGAAAAGCTTGACCAAGCATCGAGGTTGAATCATCAAAGCCCATCGCATCCGTAATGGTGACAATCGGTTGACTGGAGGCAAATTCACTGGAAGTTGAGGAAGAGGATACAACATTGTTGCAGGCGAAAAGCACAAGGGCAATTCCGAGGGTGTAATGTTTTTTCATATTTACTAGTATAGGTGAGAAAATCGGTTTCCTAACATTCAAACTTCATTATTTTATTTTTAAATGAAAAGATTTGAAATTTGGTGATGAATTTGTTAACCTATTATGGCACTGCAAAGTGTCCACATCGCGGGGTAGAGCAGTCTGGTAGCTCGTCGGGCTCATAACCCGGAGGTCATAGGTTCAAATCCTATCCCCGCAACCAATTTATATTCTTACTAAAACTTATTACTCATTTAATCAACCTTTCATAGAAAAATTTTGCTTTTTAACTTATATTTAATATGAATTATGAAAAATAGAAAAATTGTAAAATTAAAAGTTAAAGCAAAAAAAATTGACAGATTTATCCTTTTTTCTTATGTTTCTTCGATTATTTTGATGGTTTTAATTAGACAATGCTCCCCAAATTCCTTACCAACCTCTTCAAATAGTTCGAGTGAAATTTCTTCGAGCTCAACGATTCAAACTTATACCATCACGTTTGATAGCCAAGGGGGAAGTGCAGTCAGTCCGATCACGGCGGCGTATGGCAGTACGGTGTCAGCACCCGCGAACCCCAGTAAGAGTGGGTCCACGTTTGGGGGCTGGTATGAGGACATCGGGTTAACGAGTGCGTTTAGTTTCCCGACGACGATGCCGGCGAATGATCTGACGTTGTATGCAAGTTGGAGTACGAATAGTTATACCATCACGTTTGATAGCCAAGGGGGAAGTGCAGTCAGTCCGATCACGGCGGCGTATGGAAGTACGGTGTCAGCACCCGCGAACCCCAGTAAGAGTGGGTCCACGTTTGGGGGCTGGTATGAGGACATCGGGTTAACGAGTGCGTTTAGTTTCCCGACGACGATGCCGGCGAATGATCTGACGTTGTATGCAAGTTGGAG
>JAURFC010000004.1 GCA_030834445.1 Bacillota bacterium | reverse complement strand
TCCCAAGATGAGACTTCTCATTCGTAAGAAGTAAGATCCCCCTGAAGCGAAGGGGTTGATAGGTTACAGATGTAAGTGTAGCGATACATTCAGTCGAGTAATACTAATCGATCGAGGACTTAATTTCAAAAAGTCTTAAAATAAGATCAGTCAAAGTAAAAGTAATAAAGTTCAGAAAGTAACGGTTAATAACCTAGTATCTAGTTTTCAGGGAATACCCTGAAGAAAAAAGTCTGGTGACGATGGCACGGTGGACACACCTGTTCCCATCCCGAACACAGAAGTTAAGCGCCGTCACGGTGAAAGTAGGAATTCGTTCCGAGAATAACGCGTTGCCGGGCTTTTTTCTTTTATAGACCTTTTTGGTCGCAAAACCGTGTCATCTTTTACTTGAAATTTATCCTTAATAAGGTATTCTAAACTTACGAAATTCTCCGCGTCGATTTTCCCCCTTATGAGTATTGAACAAAAAACATCCTTAGGCTCTATACACATCTCCACCGAAGCAATCGCGACTGTCGTCGCCTCGGCTGCTTTGGAATGTTATGGTGTGGTCGGTCTTGCTAAGAAAAATTCGGTCCTGGATGAAATGGCCAAGCTGTTAAATCAAAACGATTTTTCCAAAGGGATTTTTGTCAAAAAAGAAAAACAAACGTTCAGTGTGGATCTTTACTTAATTGTCGCCTCTGGGGTTAAAATTACTGAAATTGTCACGGAAGTTCAAAAAAAAGTCCGGTATGATCTTGAAAAAACCTTTCAAATGAAATTTTCACTCATTAATGTGTTTGTTCAATCGATTCATACCCGTTAGGAGAGTTTATGAAATCACTCAATGGTGTCATCCTTAAGCGCATGATTATCTCTGGCGCGAACAACCTCTATAATCATTATCCCGAAGTGGATGCCCTCAATGTTTTCCCTGTTCCCGATGGCGATACGGGTTTAAATATGAATTTAACCGTCTCCAGCGGTTCAAAAGAAGTTGCCAACCGCAATGATGAACATATTTATGATTTAGCCAAAGCCTTTTCTAAGGGACTTTTAATGGGTGCGCGCGGGAACTCAGGGGTTATTACTTCGCAAATTTTCCGTGGTTTTGCCCAGTATTTAGAGGGTAAAGCGGAAATCAACGCCGTTCAATTTGCTGAAGCATGGATGCAAGGCAAAGAAGTTGCCTATAAAGCGGTTATGCGACCTGTGGAAGGGACGATGTTAACCGTCATTCGTGAAGCATCCCAAATGCTGATGGATCACGTTCAAGAAAGCTGGTCGATTGAACAATGCATGGAACTTCTTATTAAAGAGGCCCATGAATCGTTAAAACGAACGCCCGATTTACTGCCGATTCTCAAAGAAGTGGGTGTGGTCGACTCTGGTGGTTTGGGTTTGATTAAAATCTTAGAAGGCTTTGATTTGGGCTTGAAAGATAAAGTTGTGGAAAAACTCGAAGCCACGGCATTAACGGCCAAAGCCGGTAAAGAAATGGCGGGGGCGAAACTCGAAGCCGAAGAATTTGGCTACTGCACCGAATTTATTCTCATGCTCGATGAAAAAAATCCTGATAAAAAACCGTTCATTGAAAAACGATTTTATGAGTATTTAGAACAACAAGGCAATTCGATAGTCCTTGTTAAAGATGAAAATTTAGTCAAAGTGCATATTCACACGTTGAACCCTGCTGCCGTGTTTGCCAATGCGTTTAAATACGGGGAATTTGTGACGATGAAAGCCGATAATATGACCGTTCAACACGAAAATATTACCGAAGCGAGTAAAGATCACGCCCATGCGCCTACGAGTAAGCCTGCTGAACCTGTGGAAGAAAAAGTTTTTGGTTTGATTGCCGTTGCCGCGGGGGTTGGGATGGAACAATCCTTTAAAGACCTCAATGTGGACCATATTGTCAGTGGCGGGCAAACGATGAATCCTTCTACCGAAGATTTCCTCAATGCGGCCCGTGCCGTTCACGCCAAGAATGTGTTCTTTTTCCCGAATAACCCGAATATCGTTTTAGCCGCGAAACAAGCGGCAGAAGCACTCAATGAAGAAGGGCTCATTAATGCTGCGGTCATTGAAACCAAAACGATTCCGGAAGGCTTAACGGCTGTGATTAACTTTATTCCTGATTTATCGATGGCGGAAAATATCGACGCGATGAATACGGCCGTGAAACAAGTCAAATCCGGAGCGGTGACTTTTGCGATTAAAGATACATCCATTAACGGATTAACCGTGAAAAAAGATGACTTTATGGGCATTATGGGTAAAGCCATTGTGTGCACGGCCAAAGACTTATTTGATACCGCCAAAAAACTCTTAGAAACGATGGTCGATGATGCAGCCAGTCTCGTCACGATCTTTTATGGTGAAGGGGCCAGTGATGCGGTCATTGAACGTTTACGCGATTATACGTATGAAGCGTATCGTGGCGTTGACTTTGATTTCCGAGAAGGCAATCAACCTGTGTATTCATTTATTATCGGCGTCGAATAACGACGCTTTGTGTTTCAAAAAGAAAAGAGGCATCGCCTCTTTTTTTGTTTTACAATAAACGTATGAAATTGTCGAGTTCAGCTCGGATTCAAACCGCCTTAGAAACCATGGGCATACTATCCTATGAAGATGTGTTAAGGCATGTTCCGAGAACGTATGAAGATTTATCACTCAGTGAATCCGTACTCAAAGTCGATCGTCAACGGATTGTGTTACAAGGCCACGTCGCGACCCAACCGAAAATGTTTCGTCATGGTCGCTTTACCTCGACGACTTTTAAATTTTTAGCGCATGACCATCACCTTTATTCGGTTGTCGCTTTTAATCGACCTTTTTTTGCAAAATCGATTCAACTCAACACGTTGTATCGACTTGTCGCCACGTATGATGCCAAACGATCGAGCTTAAACTTAATGAATTTCTATCAAGATGATGGGTCCCTACCCGTGTTAAAACCTGTTTATCGTCTACCCGAAGATATTCCTCAATATGTGTTTACTCGCCTTGTTAAAAAAGCGATGACGTTGCTCCCTACGTTATCGTTTCAACGTTTCTTACCTGAATCATTTTATGCGATTCATCACGTTATGCCCATTGAAAAAGCGTTATCCATTCTTCATTACCCCACTTCGCTAACGGACGTCGAAAAAGCATCACGTCTATTTAAGTTTGAAGAAGCGTATGCGTATTTCTCGTATATGAAACAACGTAAATTAACGCAGCAAGCCTTACGAAAGCAAGCGATTGATACGATTTCGTATGGAAAAGTGGTTGATAAAATTGAACGCTTACCGTATCGACTAACGACCGATCAATTACAAGCGCTTGATGATATCGTCAACGATATGAATGATGAACACGTCATGCATCGTTTACTCCAAGGCGATGTGGGTAGTGGGAAAACCGTGGTGGCGGTAATGGCTCTCTATGCGAATGCGCTACGCGGTCAACAAGGGGTGCTTATGGCCCCTACTGATACGCTTGCCAAACAACATCTTCAAACCTTACAATCGCTACTAAAGGACGATGGGTTACGAATTGGATTACTTGTCGGCTCCTTATCCGTGAGTGAACGACGTTCCATCCAAACCCAACTCGAAGAAGGAACACTCGATCTATGTGTTGGGACGCATGCGGTATTTTCCGAAAATGTTACGTTTATGAATTTAGGTCTCGTTGTCATTGATGAACAACATCGCTTTGGGATTGCACAACGAGAAAAATTACGATTAAAGGGACCGCATGCGGATTTTTTGATGATGTCCGCCACGCCGATTCCACGAAGTTTAGCGATGTCGATTTACGCCAACATGGATTTATCCACCCTCAACCAGTTTCCCTATGAAAAGCGCAATGTACAAACGTATCTTGTTCAAGACGATAATGCGCTCATTGATTACACGATTCAACTTGCCTTGGAACAACACAAGCGCATTTATATTCTTGCTCCTGCTATTGATCAATCTTCAACAGGGAAACAAACGGTTGATGCATTGTATGACCGTTATGCATTCAAATATCCTCGTTTAGTTTCAACTCTTCATGGAAAGTTAAAGGCGGAGGAGAAGACACGTATTTTACAACAGTTTGCATCGGGTCAATTTCCGATTCTTATTTCCACCACCGTTATTGAAGTAGGTATCGATGTTAAAGAAGCAAGCGTCATGATTATTCACGATGCGAATACGTTTGGTTTAGCGACGCTTCATCAATTACGTGGTCGGATTGGAAGAGATGGGAGTGAGGCCACATGTTTACTGGTGACCCAAACCGAAGCTTTACTTGAAAATGAACGATTAGATGTCCTCGTAAAAACTAACGATGGCTTTGTGATTGCTGAACATGATTTAGAAATACGCGGACCAGGTGAACTGCTGGGAGAAAAACAAGCCGGTGTTCCGTCGTTTAATGTGCTTAATTTAGTGAAAGATCGGGCAATTTTAGAGGCTGTTCGTCATTTTATCGCCTTATAAAAGTATGAATTAATTATAAAGTTTTTGTGCTTTATATATTAAATATACAATCTTTTATTATGTATTCATAAAAAAAGAAC
The DNA here is from genome assembly GCA_030834445.1 of Bacillota bacterium. Lineage (GTDB taxonomy): Bacteria > Bacillota_I > Bacilli_A > RFN20 > CAG-826 > UBA970. The sequence continues at coordinate 45,528 of JAURFC010000004.1, read as the reverse complement.
ATTGTTAAGAAATTAATTGTGTATTTCACTATTTAGTCACTTATAGTGAATTTAACATATTTCAATTTAGGGGGGAATGTTATGTTTAAAAAAATTATTTTGTCGTTTACATCTTTAGTAATCATTGGATTAGTACCTTTTGCTTTATCGAATCAAGCTATTGATCCGATTATCAATGTCGCGGGGGCAGGAACACCTATTTATTCAAGTGTTCAAGTTGAAATCGATAGATCTGATTTCGGAAGCACTATAAATACTTTTTTAATAAAAAATGCAGACCTTTATTTGTACGCGGAAGGTTCAAATAACACATTTACTCAATTATTTGAGTACAGCGCAAGTTCAAAAGTGACAAATAACGAAAATTCTTCTCCTTATTTTTTCCTTTATACAAACTCAAATACTCCATTCAATTCAAATAATGATTTAAATGCTTCGGGAAGTTCTACAAACAAATTTCGCCTTACAACAATTCAAATCGTGGTAACAAAATATAATAGTTCTTTGGGAGTCGAAACTACAATTGATTTAAAAAATGACTTCGTTTCAGTAGCTAATCAAAGAATTGGTTCATTCACATCTACTACTTCTCAATTAACTGATGAATCACTCGATGCAAATCAAGTTACTTTATCTAAATCATTCTTGTTTTCTGATAATATTCAACAATTTACAATACTTCCTTCTTCTCCGATTGTTGTTTCAAGCATGATTCTAACTTATTCGATTGATTATTCAGCCTGTTAAGATAGTCTATTTATAATTTCTTATGATTTATTAACTTTTTTTGCTACTATTTTCTTATGTCATTAACAATCATCCTTGACATGATGGGTGCTGACAAAGGGGCAGAAGAACTCTCAGTAGGTCTTCGTCAGTTTTTATCACGCAATCCTGGTCAATATACATTCATCGCTGTTGGTAAGCAGGAAAAACTACAATCGATTAAAGATATCGCAGAAATTGTCGATGCACGCGATGTCGTGCCTATGGAAGCAGGAGCGCGTGAGGTCCTACGTATGAAAGACTCCTCGATGATGAAAGCTATTGATCTTTACAAAGAACGTCAAGCCGATGCAATCATTAGTTGTGGAGGAACTGGAGCCTATTTATCTGCCGCAACCTTAAAACTCAAACTCATTCCGGGCGTTGAACGGGCCGCGCTCATTGTCCCGATGCCCAATGCGATGGGAAAGATTACCAATGTGTTAGACATTGGAGCCAGTAATGAAAACACCGCCGAACACCTTGTACAATTCGCCGAAATGGGCCGTATCTTTAATCAAGCGGTCTATGGCAATAAAGAACCCCGAGTGTATGTTTTAGCCAATGGAACCGAAGATAAAAAAGGATCGCCAGAAAGTAAACGGGCCTTAGAAATCTTAAAAGAACGAAACTTCCCTGGTCTACAAGGCAACATTGAAGGTCGGGAATCCTTATCAGGCATCGCCGATGTCATTGTCACCGATGGCTTTACCGGTAACGTCTATTTAAAAACGACCGAAGGAGTCTTTAAGGTGATGTCTAATGAAATCAAAAAGATCTTTAAACGCAATCTTTTTTCGATGATTGGGTACCTCTTCGCCTCCAAAGGCGTTAAAGCCATGCGTCACCGTTGGGACTACCGTTCCACCGGAGGCAGTATGCTTCTTGGTCTTAATGGGGTGGTTGTCAAAGCCCATGGAAGTAGTGATGCTGTCGCTTTTTCCTATGCGATTGAAGTGGGAAAAAAACTTGCCGAAGCCAAGATTGTGGAAACACTCACGAAAGGATTTGAACATGAAATCACTGCTGCAGTTCCTCAAGGAACAAAAGCTTCAACCGAAACGGATTGAACTTTATGAATTAGCCTTTACCCATACCTCTGTCAATCACGAACACAAAGGTATCGGTAAAGACTATGAACGACTCGAATTTATTGGCGATGCCTTTTTATCAATGGTCGTCGCGGATCTTGTCTTTCGCCTCCATCCAGAGTGGTCGCAAGGGGAACTAAGTAAAACCCGGGCGAAACTTGTCCAAACAGAAAATCTCGTCAAAATTGCCAAACAGCTTCAACTCGCCAATTATGTGACCATTGGTCATTCGATTACCCGCGAAGGGGTCAGTCAATCCAAAAAGATTTTAGAAGATATTTTTGAAGCGTTTATTGGGGCAGTCTATCTTGATCAAGGGGTGGCTAAAGCCGCTGCCTATGTTCGTCGTTTTTTTGAAGAGCGTATTCGTCATTTGACGATGGATGAATTGACCGATTATAAGACCAAACTTCAAGAAGACATGCAGGCCGAATTTCGTGAGGCGGTCCATTATGAAACAATTAAAGAAGAAGGACCTGCGCATGAAAAAATCTTCACCGTGCACGTCAAATTCAAAGACCTCACCTTAGGAGAAGGGAAAGGCCCTTCTAAAAAAATTGCCGAACAACTTGCAGCAAAAGCTGCCTTAAGTAAGAAAGCACGTGTACAATAGACGTATGGGATTTTTTATTAGTTTTTTAATTTTTGTGGCCGTAGATACGTTTGTCAGTAGTCTTTTAGTGACCTTGGGTGTCGATATTCGCATTGTGGATATTATTGTTTCGTTCACGATTGCCTTTATTTTTGCTTATATGAATTCGCGAAAACCTGTCTGGACGAATGTCCAATTTCATAAAAACTTTGCTTTTATCTTTATTGTGTTATTAACGTTACGCTTTTTATTCAATTATGGCGGGCGATTCTAAATTACGTGAATTCACGCATTACAATGCGTGTTTTGATTGGTATCATCGCTTATTTACAGAAAAACAACAAGCGTTATTTAAAGCCTATTTTCATTATGATTTGAGTCTACAAGAAATTGCGGATGACCACCATATTTCGAAAGCGGCGGTCAGTGATGCTCTACGCCAAATGAAAGAAAAACTCGATAGTTTAGAAGCAGAATTTCAACTTTTAAAACGGACGGAAGCGATGATGGACATGTTAAAAAGCGCACCCGATTCGTTACGAGAATCGCTTTTAGCCTTGTGGCAACCCCGCAAGGATGAGGGTGATGATGCCGATCACGACTAAATACATTGAAAAATAAGGGAAGTGAGTGACCTTCAGTCGTTTTAACACAAGATGAAGTGTGATTAAGGTGACTCCAAACGTTACTGCTACGGCCACCAGCATCGGCATCCAGTCAATGGTTTCGACGCTTTGTAAACGATCAAGCGATAAAAGAAAACTTCCTGCACTAATGGGAATGAACATAAAGAAAGAAAATTCTTTTGCTTTCGATAATGATAAGCCCGTGAGTAAGGCTCCGGAAATTGTTGAACCCGAACGAGAGATACCTGGGAAGATACCAAGTACCTGCGCAAAACCTGCACCCAGCGCACTAATTAAAGAATACGTTTTCTTCGATGATTGTTTTGATCTACGATAAACGACATATAAAAGGCCGGCGGTGATCAAAAAACCAATACCGACAAAGGTTAATGAGGCAAAGATCGCATCAATCGTATCGGAAAGAAAAACCCCCACAATGCCTGCAGGTAGGGAAGCGAGCAATAAATAACCGATAAATCGCATATCCTCAAGGATGGCGGTTGAACGTTTTCCTTGAATAAAGAAAAAAACACTTTGAAGGAGTCGTACGATAGACGGCGAAAAATAGACGAGTAACGCGAGTAAACTGCCGCCATGAAGGAGAATGGAAAAGGTACCTTCATAGCCTTGATTAATGTTAAAGATTGCTTGATATAACGCCAGATGGCCCGAACTTGAAATCGGAAGAATCTCGGCAATACCTTGCAAGATCGCTAAGAGAAGATAATGAAGCCAATCCATCATTTTTTAATAAATTTCTTGCCTTTCTCAAGCGCATTTTTTTTCCAATCGGGGGTCACCCCTTCATCATATTGTTGCAGAAGTATTTGACTTGCCGGCGATAACTGTAATTTTTTAAATAAATCGGGACGATATGTTCGTGTTATAACAAGCGATTGTTGCAGTCGCCATTGACGAATGGCGGTATGATTCCCTGAATACAAAATATCCGGAATACGTTGACCGTTCCATTCGTACGGTTCGGTATATTGAGGGTATTCTAATAATCCCTCGTTGAAGGATTCTTCCTCCGGGGATTGTTCGTCGATAACCCCGGGTTGTAAACGGGCAATCGCATCAATAAGGGTCATCGCGACAAGTTCGCCCCCGGTTAAAATAAAATCGCCTAGGGAAATCATCATGTCGACGTCGTGGTGAATGCGTTCATCAAACCCTTCATAATGACCACATATAAGGGTTAACGATTCTTCCTTGGCCAGTTGCTGAGCGAGGGTTTGCTGAAAGGGAACGCCTCGTGGGGTGAGTAAAATCGTTTTCCCACGTTGAGGGATGGACGTTAATGCGTCATGAATCGGTTGGGCTTTTAAGACTAAACCGGCGCCACCTCCGACGGGAGGGGTATCCACACGGCGATATTTATCCGTGGTAAAATCACGGAAATTAATGAGATTCACTTCAAGATGGTGTTGACCAATCGCTCGTTTTAGAATGGAAGTCGAAAGGACGCTTTCAAACATCTCTGGAAATAACGTTAAGACGTGAAATTTCATAACATCCCGTCAATAAATTGGACGTGGATCACTTTATGTTCAATATCCACGTGCTGAATAAACGGTTCAACAAAGGGAATGAGGACATCCGATTGACCTTCCCGTGTCATACGAAGAAGATGTTTCCCGTTATACTCTTCAACTTTCTTAACAACGCCTACGTGGGCATGGGATAGATGATCATGGATATGACAACCGACTAAATCGGCAAAAAAGTATTGGCCTTTTTCTAGGGTAATATCCGCTTTGTTCGCATAGACATACGACCCAATCCACGAGGTGACCGCTTCGACGGTAGCGTAGTCATTAAATTGAACAAAATCCAAGGCTCCCACCGCATGATGGGACTTTACGGTTAACGGTAGCATCGTGCCATTGATTTCTAAATAAACGGTTTTTCCTTTACGATAACGCACATGGGAAAAATCGGTTAAGGATTGAAGTTTGACTTCCCCCTTTAACCCCCGAACATTAATAATTTTACCAATAGTTAAAAATTCCATAGTCTTATTATAAAGAAAAGCGAGGAGATTTACTCCTCGCTGGATGAACGTTCAAACGATTCGAATTTGAGATGGACCCGACGATCTTCCATTTTCCCAGCAATCGCAAGCACTTCGCGGAGTGCATCGGCGATGATGCCTTTACGTCCAATGAGACGCGAGGTATCTTCGGATTCTGCGACGATGAGTAAGGTGAGATCTTTGGGATTGTCATTCGGTAATTCGCGAATGAGAATTGCATCTTTATTTTCAACAAAGTCATCGATGAACGCATGAAGAATTGCGGCGTAATCCATACGGTTACTTCGCTTTCTTCGCGTCTAAGAACTTGGCGATAATGCCTTTGGCTTTGAATAGGGTGCGAACAGTATCGGAATATTGGGCGCCTAAAAGCATCCATTTGACCGCGAGTGTATCATCAATAACTGCTTCAGTGGCTGGTTTTTGAGGATTGTAATAACCGAGTTGTTCAATGTAGCGACCATCACGGGCATAGCGTGAGTCCGCGGCAACAATGCGATAAGATGGGTCGGAATGACGACCGGTACGTGCTAAACGAATTTTGACTGCCATAAATAATCTCCTTTTTGACTTTCTTATTGTAGGTTGTAAAAAAGCATGCGTCAAGTAAAATTACTTTACGCGTAGATTCAAGACGTTTACCGATAAAATTGAAAGATAAATATATTGCGATTCTGTCTTAGCTTTGCTACTATAGGAAAGCACGAAATCGTGCTAGAAGTGGTCCGCTATCATCGATATGGATATGAACACTTTGACAAAACGATCCAAAGGAGGGTGAATCAATGAATTTAGTTGATCAAATCACCGCCGACCAACTTCGTAAGGATCTTCCTGAATTTAAATCAGGGGATACGGTCAAAGTCATGGTCAGAATTATCGAAGGTGGCAAGGAACGTCTTCAAGCATTTGAAGGGGTTGTCATTGCCCGCAAAGGAAGTGGCATCGGCGAAACATTTACGGTTCGTAAAGTTTCCAGTGGTATCGGGGTCCATCGTATTTTCCCGTTACACGCGCCAACGATTGCCTCCATCGACGTCTTACGTCGCGGGAAGGTTCGTCGTAACAAGCTCAACTACCTGACCAAACTTTCTGGTAAAGCGGCACGCATTAAAGAAATTCTCGACAAGTAGATTGAACAAAAGATTCCACAAGGAATCTTTTTTCTTTCTATGAGATAGCGTTTATAATAATTCGTATGAATCGACTGCCACATCCGCTCAAAAAGGGCCTTGCCATTCTCTCACAAATTGTCTTTGTGATCCTTATGATTTTAGGATCAGGCATTATTTTTCATAATCTTTATTTCACGCCCATTAAAATCGTGGGAGCCTCGATGCAACCGACCTTACAAAATAATGAATTTGGTATCATGGATGTCCATGACCGCACCTTAATGTCATTAGAACGATTTGATATTATCGTCATTCAACAAAATCCGTCGATTGATCGCTTCATCATTAAACGTATTTTAGGACTACCCGGAGAAACACTTGCCTTTGAAACAAACGGAACACTTTTGATTAATGACGTTACCATCGATCAACCTTTTTATGACGATACCTCCTATGTCTCACAAACGTGCAGCGTTGCCACCTATATCGGTTGTGAAGCGCCTATTTCTTTACATAATGACGCATTTTTTGTCTCAGGAGATAACCGTCCTTCCTCCTTGGATTCACGCACCTTTGGTCCGATTCAACGCTCGATGATTATTGGTAAACTTATTGCCATTGAAGGTGTTTGTACTGCCTCCACGGGGACATCTCAATCGGGGGTTGATTTAAGTAACTGCGCAAGTCGAACGTACGCATGGCCACGGTGGTATGTATGAACCAAAAAAATGTTCATTGGTTTCCTGGCCATATGAAAAAAGCGTGGCGGCAAATTTTAGAAAAATTACCGCTCATTGATGTTTTGATTGAGGTGCGGGATGCACGTGCCCCTGGTGCCACAGCGTTACCTCCCTTTCCCTTAAAAACCCGTCAATCGCATTTAATCGTCTATAACAAAGTGGATTTAGCAGCTCCCCTTTCTCAGGATCTTCTAGAGGGGGATGCTACCACGATTCATGTCTCATTAACCACCCCTTCAGGATGGAAAACGCTAACCCATGTATTAAAAGACATGCAAACAAAAGCACATCATATCGATGCCGAAAAAGGGCGAAAACCGCAACCCCTTAAACTCATGATTGTGGGTGTTCCTAATGTCGGGAAATCCACCCTCATTAATCGCTTGTGTGGGACGCGAAAAGTGGCGACGGAAAATCGCGCGGGTTCCACGCGGGGACAGCAGTGGATTCATACGACCTTAGGCTATTCGCTTTTAGATACGCCCGGTGTTTTAACGCCGCGCTATGAATCCCAAGATGTGGCGTATCAACTTGCTGCCATTGGTTCGATGAAATTTTCAATACTTCCTCAGGAAGTGTTAGCCCGGTACGTCTTTCGTTGCTTGGTTGCCGTCCACCATCCCTTTGTGAACGGATTTACTGGAGATGATTATCATGCTTTCTTGCTCGCCTTTGCCGAAAAACGCCAGATGAAAAAAGCAGGAACATGGGATACTTCTCTTGCCGAAGAAACTTTTCTCCACTATATGGCAACCGGTAAATTAGGTCGCTTTACGTTTCAATGAAAAAAAAGCCTGAATTTAGCCTCGATGCTCATTATCTTTCCCAAGGTTATCGCTTGCTAGCGGGAACCGATGAAGCCGGTCGCGGGCCGATTGCCGGTCCGGTCGTAGCGGCTGCCGTCCTCATTCACCCCCACCCCGATGCTCCTTATATTAACGATTCCAAGAAGATGACGGAAAAAGAACGCGACCACGCGTATGCATGGATTTGTGAATATGCAGTTAGTTATGCCATTGAAGTTATTGATGCCGATACGATTGATCGAATCAATATTTTAGAAGCATCTCGACTCGGGATGATGCGTAGTTTAGATTGCCTGTCGCCGCATCCTGATTTTATCGTCACCGACGCGATGAAATTACCGGAAAAATACGCTCCCTATGCGGCGGTCATTCGCGGTGATCAAAAAGTGTTTGCCGTGGCCTGTGCCTCCATTCTTGCCAAAGTGACCCGCGACCGTATCATGGTTGAACTCGATCATCAATATCCTGGGTATGGATTTGCCGCGCACAAAGGCTATCCTACGCCGATGCATCTAGACGCATTAAGCCGACTCGGCATCCTACCTCACGTGCATCGCACGTCCTTTGGCCCCGTTAAAGCGCTTCAATCAATCACTTTGTGGGATAAATAGTCTTTTCCCTATCTACTCCTAGATAGAGGTATGCCCATGATGAAAGGTCGAGATATTATTATTTTTTTAGCGATTAAATACGAAGGGGATTGGAATCGTATTTATCAAGCGATTAAAGAAAAAGAGCACGTTCAAGAAGACGAGGTCCTTCATGCGTTAAACCTTGTTCATTCCCAAGTACTAACGATTATTGATGATGATTATCCTGAATCTCTCAAAAAGATATATAAACCCCCCTTTGTGCTTTTTTACTATGGCAATATACAGCTTTTACACATGGGGTCACGATCCCTGGCGATGATTGGGTCGCGGAAAGCTTCTCCTTATGGTTTAAAGATGACTCAACAAATTACCCAAGCCTTAATTGAAGAAGGCATTATTGTCGTTTCTGGGTTGGCACGTGGCATTGATACCATGGCCCATCAGTCCGCGCTCGATGCGCACGGAAAAACGATTGCCGTGTTAGGTTCAGGGATTGATCGCTGCTATCCCGAAGAAAATCAGGCTTTATACAAAACGCTTTGTCAAGATCATCTTGTGGTATCGGAATATCCTCATGATACCGAACCTCATAAAGAGCATTTCCCGTGGCGAAATCGTATTATTGCGGGTTTGGCCCAGGCGGTGTTTGTCGCAGAAGCCAAAAAACGAAGTGGGACACTCATTACGGTTGGGTATGCGTTGTACTTAGGAAAAGATGTGTATGTGTTACCGCATCTTGCCAGTACCGATAATTCCACCAATCGTCTCATTAAGGATGGCGCGATCTTGGTTGAATCGGCGCAAGATATCGTGGAACACATGCTTGACCAACATGAGCAAAAGGGATCAACTTCGGCTAAAGAAAATCATGAAAAAAAATTTATTTAATATATTAAATAAAGAAAAAAGCAGAAGTTAAATTCATTGACACGTGTTAAGGTTCCTTGCTACTTTCTAGTCGAATGGAGTCTGTATGAACATCTTATTAATTGTCGAATCGCCCACCAAACAAAAAACCTTTGAAAAATATGTGGCCGAATTACCCGATACGTACACGATTGCCTCGTCCAAAGGCCATGTTCGTGATTTAGCGATTTCAGGAAAACAAGGATTTGGTGTCGATATCGACCATTGTTTTCAACCTACCTACACCATCATTAAAGGCAAAGAAAAACTCGTTGAAACTTTAACCAAGCAAGCCAAAAAAATGGATAAGGTGATTCTGGCAACCGATCCCGACCGCGAAGGGGAATCCATTGCCTGGCACTTAGCCGATGCGATGGCGCTTGATCCGAAAAAGACTGAACGCATTGAATTTTATGAAATTACAAAAAGTAAAATTCTTGAAGCAATTGCCCAACCGCGTGCCATTAATATGGATATGGTGCAATCCCAAGAAGCACGACGTATTTTAGACCGTATTGTCGGGTTTATGCTGTCAAAAATTCTCAATAAAAAAGTATATTCACCGGCAGGAGGACGTGTTCAATCGGTTGCCTTACGGTTTGTCATTGAACGTGAAATTGAAGTGCTCGCCTTTGTCCCTCAAGCGTATTACACCTTAAAAACGTCGTTGACAACCCCTCAAGGACCCTTGGCTGTCGAAGCCACGCAGTATCAAGGACAAACCTTAAAAATGACCGACGATAAATCCGATCCCAAGGGGTATAAAAAAATTATTCCCATTGATTCCGAAGCCAAAGCGAATGACTTATTAGGCAAACTTCCGACGGAAGTCACCTTGACCGATGTCAGCATGCAAAAGAAAAAACGCGAATCCAAAGCCGCGTTTCGTACGTCCACCCTTCAACAAGATGCAAGTAGTTATTTAAAATTCTCTCCAAAGAAAACCCAAAAGATTGCCCAAGAGCTCTATGAAGGGGTTTCCATTCATGGCGAACAAGTGGGTTTGATTACGTATATGCGTACCGATTCAGACCGATTATCCGCAGGATTTACCTCCGATGCGCAAACGTTTATCACCCAGCAATATGGCGAAGCCTATGTCGCAAGTGCGCCGAAATCCAAAACCGTGGTCTTGCAAAGTCAAGATGCCCACGAAGCGATCCGTCCCACCAGTGTGTCAAGAACCCCAGAATCAATTGCCTCGTACTTGAGTCCAGATCAACTCAAACTCTATCGCCTTATTTTTAATCGTACGTTAGCCTCGCTCATGACGCCGCAACAATATGAAATTACGACCTATTCATTAACGGGGGGCGATTTTACTTTCAAAGTTTCAGGAAGTGTGGTCACGTTCCCAGGATTCCGCCGTGCCTATGGCATGAGTGAAGAAACCGATGAACCGGAGTTACCGCAACTCTTTCAAGGACAAGTGTATCCACTCCATCAAGATGGATTTGAAGCGCATCAAACTGCAGGTCCTGGACGCTTCTCAGAAGCTAAACTCATTCAAGAACTTGAATATCAAGGTATTGGTCGTCCTTCCACGTATGCCGCAACAATTGATCGGTTAAAACAACATCATTACGTCTCGGTCAAAGGTCATACGCTTTATCCTAACCCTGAAGCGCATGCGGCGATTGCTTACCTCGTTCAGTATTTCTCTGATTTTATTAATGCCACGTACACGTCCGATATGGAACTTAAACTCGATGAAGTTAAAGATGGCGAAAAGACACGTTGCGAACTTTTATCCGCTTTTTACACCCACTTTAAAGAACAATATGACGCGGCAGGCGATTTACCCAACGATCATCCGGCGATGCAGTTTTATGGAAAATGTCCGAAACCAGGTTGCCATGGGGTCATTGTTCCGCGTCGCTCCAAATTCGGTGTGTTTTTAGGATGTTCAGAATACCCTACGTGTAATTACAATGTCAATCAAGTGCCGTTCCCTTGGCCCGAAAAAGAAGGGGAAGACCACGACGAAGAAACAACCGAAGACGGTGTCAAAGTGTTTAAACCGAAGGAAAAACCCGTCGTAGAAGAAGTCGGTCGCGCTTGCCCGAAATGTGGTAAACCGTTACTGAAACGGATTGCCAAGAAAACCAAACGACCCTTTATTGGTTGTTCTGGGTTCCCAAAGTGTGATTATTTGGAAAACTTGACACCCTTCCCGAAAAAAGACGCCGCCTAATCGGTATACTATAGGCATGAATCAACTGCTTGCCACGTATTTAGATTATTTACTCCATGAACGAAAGTATGCCGCCCATACCTTAGCGGCCTATCAACGCGATAGTACGCATTATTTTGCTTTTTTAAAAACGCAATCCTGGAAATTTGACACGGTCGGTTTGCCTGAAATTCGCCATTATTTAAGTCATTTACGGCAAGAAGGATTATCGATGCCTTCCATGCGCCGGCATGTAGCAAGCTTAAAACATTTGTACGCTTATCATGTGCGTCAAGGGCATTTAAAATTAAATCCCTTTGCCATGCTTGCACCGTCCAAGGGACACATTCGTTTGCCGGATCCTGCCTCTGAAACAACGATGGAAGCAATCTTAGAGCACATCAGGCAACGGGAAGACAGTATGAAAATCCGTGATCTGTGCCTGCTTGAATGCATGTATTATTCTGGACTTCGCGTGAGTGAAGTTGCAGGGTTAACGTTACTCATGATCGATCGATCCCGTCGGTTTTTGCGCGTGCTGGGTAAAGGAAGTAAAGAACGCATTGTTCCCTTACGACCGTCCACCCAAGGTCTAATGGACCAATACCTAAAGCAAATTCGCCCCCAACTGCTCCTCCACAAAACAGCAGACTCAAATACATCCCACGTCTTTTTAAATCAATCCGGAACGCCATTGACACCGCGGGGAATTCAATTTTTGTTGGCCAAGATGACCCGCATGCAAGGAACGCATTTGCACCCGCATCAACTTCGTCATGCGTTTGCCACGCAATTATTAGATCAAGGGGCGGATTTACGCATGATTCAAGAACTGCTGGGGCATCAATCGATTCAAACCACACAAATTTATACGCATGTATCTACCGAAGCTATGTTAAAAACCTACCATGAAAATCATCCGCGAGGAAAACAAAAAAAGCGTTAAATTCCTTTGCTATTACGGATAGATGTGCTATTATTTACACGCTCTATGTCACCATAGAGACAACACACATCATGAATTCAACCGCCATTGTCTAACTTCGGTTAGGGCACGTTGTTCGAAGTGATGGAGGCTCAACAAATAGGAGGATTCACCATGAGTGAACAAGAAAAAGGTGTCGTTCAACCTGCTGTCGAAGCAACAGAAAACACGAACGAAATGACGATGGAAGACGTGGTCGTTCAAACCAATGAACCGATCATCTCGATGAAGAAACTTGCAGCTGCCGGTGTCCAATATGGTCATCAAATGCGCAAGTGGAATCCCAAAATGGCGAAATTTATTTATACCTCAGACCGTGGTATTTATATCGTTGATTTAAAGAAAACCGTGACGAAAATTGAAGAAGCGTATGCGAAACTCAAAGAAATCGTCAATAACAAAGGTACCGTCTTATTCGTCGGTACCAAAAAACAAATTCAAGGCATCATCAAAGAAGAAGCGTTACGTTCGGGCTCTTTCTACATTAACACGCGTTGGTTAGGTGGAACCTTAACCAACTTCCGTACGATTCTTGGTCGTATTCGTTACCTTAAAGATTTAGAAGCCCAAGAAACCGATGGTACGCTTGCTTTACTTCCCAAGAAAGAAGCGAACAATCTTCGTAAATTAAAAGAAAAACTCTTCAAGAACTTTGAAGGGATTAAAGAAATTCGTGGTTTACCCAAAGCCGTGTTTGTTGTCGATCCAATGATTGACCACAACGCCGTTGCCGAAGCCCGTAAATTAAACATTCCTGTGTTTGGTATTACCGACACCAACTGTGATCCAGACGTAGTGGATTTCCCGATTCCTGGGAATGATGATGCCGTCGGTTCTGTGAAATTAATTGTACAAACCTTAGCCGATGCGATTGTCGAAGCAAAAGGAGGCGCCCCTGTGGTTGCCTACACTAGCGATGATGACTATTTGGCCAAACTCGCGGTCTTAAAAGAACTCAACAAACCGAATGAAAACCGTCCTCCCCGACGCGATCGTCGTTATGAAGAACGCCCAGCCGCTCCTGCCCCTGCGGCAGAAACCACCGTCAAAATTGACGCTAAGGAAGAATAAACCATGGCAGACATGATTGCCTTGATTAAAGAACTTCGCGAAATTACCGGCGCGGGGATGATGGACTGCAAAAAAGCCTTGTTGGAATCCAACATGGACCTCAAAGCAGCCCAAGAATGGCTTAAAGAAAAAGGTGTTTTAAAGGCTGCTAAAAAAGCAGACCGTGTCGCAGCAGAAGGGTTATCCCTTGTGTATGCGAGTGCCGATGGGGCTTCCATGCTTCTTGTGGAAGTTAACTGTGAAACGGATTTCGTTTCCCGTGGTGAACCATTCCGAGCGTTAGTGGACGAAACTGCGAGCATTTTATTAGCGAAAAAACCGGCTTCCTTAGAAGAAGCCCTTCGCTTAACGACAAATTTATTCACCGATGCAACGGTTAAAATTGGTGAAAAATTATCTTTACGTCGCTTTGCCCTACTTTTCAAAACTTCGAATCAACAATTTGGTCAATACGTTCATATGAATGGGGTGGTTTCCTCCATCGTAGTCGTTGAAGGAGGCGATGCTGCCTTTGCCGAACAGCTCGCGATGCACATCACCGACCGTAATCCTGAATATGTTTCATTCGATGCGATTGATCCAACCCTCATCGCAGAAGAAAAAGCAAAACAACAAGCCCTTGTGTCCGCGGATGAAAAGCTTGCAGGTAAACCTACCAACATTCTTGAAAAGATTGTCGAAGGTAAAGTCAATACACTGTTCAAAGAAAAATCGTTGGATGCCCAACCGTTCATGATGTCTGAAACGGAAGAACCCGTTAAAAACGTCTTAGCAAAACATCAAGCTAAAGTCGTACAATTCGCCCGTTTCAAAGTGGGTGAAGGCATTGAGAAAAAAGTCGTTGACTTCGCTTCTGAGGTCGAAGCGCAACTTAAAAACACTCGTTAAGAGTGTTTTTTTGTATGTATAATAAGGAGAGGTAACGTCATGGCATATCATCGCATACTCATTAAATTATCCGGAGAAGCACTGGCCGATCACCACGCGAAAACGATTTTAGAATCCGATCACTTATCGCGGGTTGCTAAGGCGATTAAACGCATTCATGAACGCGGGATTCAAGTTTCGATTGTGATTGGTGCGGGGAATATTTGGCGCGGTAAATTAGCGCGCTCGATTGGCATTGAAGCGTCAACCGCCGATTACATGGGGATGCTTGGAACCATCATTAATTCACTCGCGTTACAATCTGCGTTAGAAAATGAAGGTGTCCAATGCCGAGTTTTATCCTCAATTCATGTCGAACAAGTTGCGGAAAATTATATTCGCCGCCGTGCAATTCGTCACCTTGAAAAAGGTCGCGTAGTTATTTTTGCAGGGGGAACAGGTTCGCCGTATTTCTCTACCGATACCACCGCTTCATTACGCGCGATGGAAATTCAAGCCGAAGCCATCTTTATGGCAAAAAATGGGGTGGAAGGGGTCTACGACCGTGATCCTAAACAACACGCCGATGCAAAACTTATTCCTGTGTTAACCTTTGATGAAATGCTCAATAAAAAATTGGAAGTCATGGATTTAACAGCCGTGTCCTTATTAAAAAACAGTGACATCGTCATTCGTGTCTTTGATATGAATCAAGAGGGCAATATGGAAGCGGTGTTAGATAACCCGGCGATTGGCACCACCTTAAAAAAAGGAGTATAACCATGGATGAACTTGTATTAGACGCCAAAAATAGCATGGAAAAAACCATCCATGCCTTAAAAATGAATTTGAATAGTATTCGCACTGGACGCGCGAGTGTTGCCTTACTCGACCGTGTGATGGTGGATTACTATGGCGATATGTTGCCGATTAACCAAATCGCCTCCGTTTCGGTCCCAGAACCACGTCAACTTTTAATAAAGCCGTATGATAAAGGCGATATTAAAGCAATCTCAGATGCTATTTTAACCTCGGACTTAGGGTTAAATCCAATTGTGGATGCAACGACCTTACGTTTAAATTTACCGGCATTAACCGAAGAACGTCGTAAGGAATATGCGAAGCTTGCTAAAAAACAAGCGGAAGATGCCAAAGTCGCCATTCGTTCCATTCGTAAAGATGCACTCAGTTTACTGACCGATGATGAATATACCGAAGATTTACAAAAACGCATTGAAGCCGAGATGACCAAAGTCTATGATGACTTTATTCGTCAAATTGACGCCATTTATCAAGAAAAAGAACACGACATTCTTACCTTGTAAGGGTTTTTCTATGTTTCAACAAGGGGGAGTTGTATAATTTGCTTATGGATCAAAACACATCCAATTCAACGCTACCAACGCATCTTGCTGTCATTATGGATGGCAATGGTCGGTGGGCTAAAGCCAAAGGTTTACCACGCTTAAAAGGCCATGAAGAAGGCGCAAAACGTGTCATAGACATTGCCGAAGAAGCCAAACGTTTAGGTATCCATTACCTATCCTTATTTGCGTTCTCTACCGAAAATTGGAAACGTTCTCAACAAGAAGTTGAAGGACTTTTTATTATTCTAGAAACCTTTGCAAAACAATATAAACAACGTCTTTTAAAGGTCCAAATACGGTTTGTTGTTTCCGGAGATATCTTGGGTTTACCTAAAACTACTCAGAAAGTTGTTCGTGAGTTAATTGAAGAAACAAAAAATTTTCACGGTTATATACTTAACGTTTGTTTAAATTACGGGGGAACTCAAGAACTTGTGGAAATGAGTAAACGTATTGCTAAAAAAGTTGCAAATGGGGATCTTCCTGTTGAAGCGATTCAAGAATCAACCCTTTTTTCTCATACATGGTTAGGCGATTTATTGCCACCGATTGATTGTTTGATTCGCACGTCGGGTGAACAACGTTTGTCGAATTTTATGTTATTGCACCTCGCTTATAGTGAACTTATTTTTGTGGAAAACCATTGGCCAGATTTTACCGTGACGGTCCTGCACGACGCCCTTGATCAATTCGCGCACCGTCAACGTCGTTTTGGAAAGGAATCCTAGATGGAAATGAAGACGTTTCAACGTTCCACGTTGAATCGACTGATCGTCGGTCTCGTTTTATTTTTTGTCGCCTTTCCTGCGATTTTATTCGGAGATTGGTGGATTGTGTTATTTGCCGCAGGTGGACTTTTCTTTGCCATTAAAGAACTTTTACAAATTCGGATTGAACGCCCGTTTCCGCTTCCGATTCGTTGGTTTGTCTACGGCATGAGTTTCAGTTTAGTCTTTTGGATTTTTCTTTATAACAACTTTCAACAACTCGGTTTTAATGTCACCGAATGGGGCTTTGATGTGGGGATGGAAAAATTAGAACTTCCTACCATCTTTTTGACCGTGTTTGCTGGTACCCTTTTCTTCTCCTCGATTACGGATGTGCGCTTTAAGGTTCAAGATGCGACGTTTTTAATCGCCTTAGTATTATTAATTACTTTAAGTTTTCAAGGGTTTCTCTATTTACGTTTTTTTCCTAATTTTTTAATGGCCTCACGCGATAATCTTGCCAATAGTCTCCTACTTATTTATGTGGGTATTGGTACCTTTATGACGGACATTGGCGCCTATTTTGTCGGTTCTCTTTTAGGGCGAAACAAAATGAATGTGCGCGTCTCGAAAAACAAAACCTGGGAAGGATTTTATGGCGGCGTCATTATTTCGTTTTTAAGTTCCTTTGGTTTTGCCGTGATGATGGACGCTCTCGGCACACCCTTACTTTCTTTTTTAACGATGCAGGAGTGGTACTTTTTAGTGTTATTGTCACTCATTATTCCCCTCGTGAGTACGCTGGGGGACTTTACATTCTCGATCATTAAACGAGAATTTGGAATTAAACATTTTTCGACCCTTTTAGGCGACCATGGCGGCATTCTCGATCGGATTGATTCCTTTATGATGGCGTGTTTGGTGACTTCGCTTGTCTTAACTGTGATTTACGATTGGGTCATCGCTTTACAATAAACCGTCCTCAAGCGGACGATAATTTGCTACAATGAGACTAGATTTTTTTAAGTCTTTTTGAGGGTTTATGAACGACATTATCTCCACACTTCTCTTCGTATTATCACTTGGTTTACTTGTGTTTATTCATGAACTCGGCCATTTTGTGGCTGCCAAAGCATTCGGGGTTTATGTTCGGGAATTTTCCTTAGGATTTGGCCCCAAACTCATCTCATTTAAACGAGGAGAAACGACGTATTCGATTAAAGCGTTTCCACTCGGTGGGTATGTGGCGATGTATGGGGAAGAAGTTTCTTTAGAAGGCATCGATATTCCACGGTCACGAAGTTTACTCGGGATAAGTAAACCCAAACGGGCTGTCATCATGTCGGCAGGGGTTATTTTAAACTTCATTCTCGCGTTTATTTTATTCTTTTTATCGAATTGGGGATTTACTCAACAACAACTCACGAATCAGCTCGTCATTGAAACAGGTTCCCTTGGGAGTCAAGCTGGCATTCAAACAGGGGAAGTGTTAGATTTTAACGCCCTAGCTGAACAAACCGAACCCCTCGTTACCTCCGATCCTTCACGAACGTATCGTTTACGCATTCAAGATCCGGAAAGTTATGAAGCGACCCTCAATGACATTTTGGATGTGGGTTATGTTGATCTTGCCAACACCTGGGTTCGCTTTGTTCCCACGTCCTTGGATGACTTTATTGATTTAAGTTTACCCATTCGCACGTATACGTCCTCCAGTGAATTTACCACCCGTTCCGTAGATGTCCGGTGGTCAGCAATCGCCATCGAGGATGGTTTTGATTGGGCACCGATAGGTATCGCCTTTTATATTTACACGGTAGATTACAACTTTGTCGAAGCGATCGATGCTTCATGGCAGGATTGGACCCGCGGTGTTTCACTTATTTTCAACACAGTAATCGGTTTTTTTGCCGGGGAAAATCTAGACCAAGTGGGCGGCATTGTCGCCATCTTTACAACCTCCTCGAGTGTCCTAGAAAACCTTGGGCTTGGTACGTATATTTTCCTGTGGGGACTCATCTCCGTTAATTTGGCGATTTTTAATTTATTACCCTTCCCCGGGTTAGATGGTTGGCATTTACTGGTGATTACCATTGAAGGGATTATGCGCCGGGAGATCCCAAGTACCTTAAAAAATGTGTTATCCCTTATCGGTTTCTTTATCCTCATGAGTTTAATGATTTTATTAATCTTCCGTGACCTAGGCATTTTATTCGCATTATGGCTGTAAACGACCGTATTGTTCGATTTTTATCCGCATTAGGTATTGAAGATCCTAGTAGCTATGACATGGAGTTTTTATCAATCACCAAAGATTTATTTGAAAAAGATAAACTCTTGATGGTCATTGAAAAACAAACGCCTTGGACGTACGCCCATTTTGAAGCGTTTTCCCGCGGTCTTATCCAATTATCCTATCCGGTTGAAATTACCTTTCGCTATGGTCAAATCATCTTAGTAGAGCATATTTCTCCCTTCTTTCATGATTGGTTTGAGGCAACGTATCATCACCCTTTTCCTGGCGTTTGTCGATTAAAAGATGCTGAGTTGATGCTAGTCTGGCATGATGAAGCTCAACAACAAGCTTTCGCTTCGGTGCGATCCACTTTCGCCGATGTCATGCTTTTTTTACACTACGACATCACAGTGGCCGAATCGGTTGAGATTCAAGAACCTAAAGTCAATGCAGCGGAACGCGATACCTTGAATCAACGGGCCAAAGAAATTGCCTTAGAGCGGCAGGCGGAAGAAGATCTGCAACAATTTTTTCTCGAACATGCTGAAACCATTAAAAAGGAAGAAGAACGCCTCGTCGCTGTTTTTGAAGAAGATCTTAAAGAACAAGCCTTTGTCGAAAAAGAAAAACGTAAAAAACAAGTCGGGGATTATGAACTCATCCGTCTTGAAGACATTCAATACACCCACGATAAAGTCGAAGTGGAGGGAACCATTTATAGTTATTTCCAACGACAATATCAAGGGCGCAAAGTCGCTAAATTTGTGTTAGGCAATGCCTCAAAAGGCTTATTCGTGACGATGCAAGAAGATAAAAATGTCGATGGTTCTGCGTTTCAAGGCTTGAAAGAAGGGCTTTATGTTCGCATTCGTGGCGGGATGACGCTCGATATGGCCACCCAAGAACCACGTCTTTATGTCCATGAAATTGTTCCGACCTCTCCACCCGGATTTTTAGTGGATGAAGCGAAAGAAAAACGCGTTGAACTTCATTTACACTCTTCGATGTCTACAATGGATGGGATTGGTTCGATGGATGCGTATGCCGCCCTTGCTAAAGCAATGGGGCATTCCGCCTTTGCGGTCACCGATCATGGGGTCGTTCAAGCGTTTCCTGAAGCGCAAAATGCCGCAGAAAAGCAGGGAATAAAAATGATTTATGGCTGCGAGATGTATATGGTGGATCAAGCCGTGAGTCATATCATGCATCCGGGTGATCGTCATTTAATGACGACGGATTATGTCATTTTTGATTTAGAAACGACCGGTTTATCCTCGCGTTATGATCGCATTATTGAATTTGGAGGCGTTCGGGTCCGTGATGGGGAAATTATCGACCGCTTATCGTTACTGATTCATCCTGAAGAGGTTCCTTTAAGTGCGACCGCCAGTCAAATTAGTGGCATTACCATGGCCATGCTTGAGGGACAACCTGTATTTCATGAGGTGGCCTCAATGATTCGGGACTTTTTAAAGGATGCAATTCTTTTATCGCATAATGCACCTTTTGATATTGGTTTTCTCAAGGAAAGTTTTTCTCGATTAGGCGAACCATTTTCGTATCCGGTGATCGATACCTTAACCTTATCGCGACATTTTTATCCAGAGGCAAAATCACATCGACTCGGTGCCTTAGCGAAGCGACTCGATGTCGCTTATGATGAAGAAAAAGCTCACCGTGCGATTTATGATGCTGAAGTTTTAGTCGCTGTTTGGCTTGCTTTACGGGAAAAACTGGTGGTGATGGATGGGATTACCACCCACGCTGATTTAGAAAAATTACAGGCAACGCAATCCGTCTTACAAAATCAACGTCCTTATCACATCTCGGTCCTTGCCCGTAATGCGGACGGATTAAAAGCATTGTATCAACTCGTGAGTTTATCGCATCTAGATTATTTTTCCGATATTCCGCGTATTCCCCGCCAAAAAATAATCGAAAAGCGCGAACATTTACTTTTAGGATCTGCCTGCATGAATGGTGAAGTGTTTGAAAAGGCACGGACCCAATCCAAAGAAGCGTTAGAAGAAGCCATGCGTCTTTATGATTACATTGAGATCATGCCCTTGGAGCATTATGCATTTTTAGTTCATACCGGTGCTGTGAGTTCGATGGACGAAATCCAACGCATTTTAAAAGACATCATCGAGATTGCCAAAAAACTGAATAAAATCATTGTGGCAACAGGTGACGTCCATTATCCTTTACCCCAAGATAAACCGGTTCGTGATGTGTATATTAGTGCCAAAGGATTAAAGGGCGTTCCGCATCCACTCAATCCATATTATCGAAAAGATTTACCCGTCTTTGAAAATCCCGATGCGCACTTCCGTTCTACCAACGATATGCTCGCTGCTTTCTCCTGGCTACCGGAAGAAGAAGCCTATGCCTATGTTGTCACCCATTCACAAACGATTGCTAACATGATTGAACCAATCAAGCCCATTCAAGCCAAATTAAAAACACCTCGCATCGAAGGCGTGGATGAAAAATTAAAAGAACGTTGTTATCAACGGGCATATCAACAATATGGCAATCCCTTGCCGTTGCTGATCGCCGAGCGCTTAGAAAAAGAACTGCATGGGATTATTGTTTCGGGTTATGCGGTCATTTATTACATTACAGCCACCGTCATTGCCAAAGCCAATCAAGCGGGCTTTATCGTCGGATCCCGTGGGTCGGTGGGAAGTAGTTTTGCGGCGACGATGGCAGGCATTACCGAAGTGAATCCGTTACCTCCCCATTATTATTGCCCAACGTGTCAACATGTCGAATTTAATGAAGATCCCCAAATTAAATCGGGTTTTGATTTACCCACTAAACAATGTCCACGTTGCCATCAAACCTACCGGGCTGATGGACAAAATATTCCTTTTGCGACCTTTTTAGGATTTAATGCGGATAAAGTTCCCGATATTGATTTAAACTTTCCCCGTGATTATCAAGCCATTGCCCATGAAGAAACCGCGAAACTTCTTGGAGACAACGCGGTTTATCGCGCCGGAACCATTGAAACGGTGGCAGAAAAAACAGCGTTTGGTTATGTCAAAGGGTATTTTGAATCGATTGGCGTGGATGAACAGTCGCTTTCCCAAGCCACGTTAATCGTGCTTGCGAAACGTGTTGAAGGTGTGCGCCGAACTTCGGGTCAACACCCAGGGGGGATCGTGGTGGTTCCCAAAGAATTTGATGTGCATGACTTTACTCCGATTCAACGGCCTGCTGATAATCAAGAAACCTCCATTATTACTACCCACTTTGCATTTGAAGCGCTTCATGATGCTTTATTAAAATTTGATATGCTCGGACATGTCGACCCGATGGCGTTAAAAATGATGTCGGATTTAACCACCATTCCCATTGAGGATATTCCACTCAATGATCCTGATGCGCTGGCTGTGTTTGCCTCGGACGCT
Source organism: Bacillota bacterium (assembly GCA_030834445.1). Classification (GTDB taxonomy): domain Bacteria; phylum Bacillota_I; class Bacilli_A; order RFN20; family CAG-826; genus UBA970. The sequence continues at coordinate 23,437 of JAURFC010000004.1, read as the reverse complement.
CCTTTAATGCGAAATGAAAAATATCTTGATGTGAGTAACGGAGCGATGGGATTACCCGAATTTGGCACATTACTAGGCATGGATATTCTCAATGTCATTCAACCCAAAACGTTTAATGATCTTGTCATTATTTCTGGTCTTGCCCACGGGACCGATGTCTTTAACGGCAACGCGCGTGAACTGATTGAAGATAAAGTGGCGACGGTCGATCAAGTGATTGGTTGCCGGGATGATATTATGACCTACCTCATGAGTCTTGGTATTGATTCACTGGTTGCCTTCCGCATTATGGAAGATGTGCGTAAAGGAAAAGGGTTAACCCCCGAATATGAAGCGGCCATGCGCGCGGTGAATGTACCCACCTTTTACATTCAATCGTGTAAGAAAATTAAATACTTATTCCCCAAAGCCCATGCGGTCGCGTATGTGACGATGGCGGTGCGTGTTGCCTATTTTAAAGTGCATCATCCCCTGGCTTACTATGCGACGTATTTTACGCTCCGTAGTAAACAATATGACTATGATGCGATGCTTATGACCCCTAAACAAATTTATGAAAAACTCGAAGACTTTAAACGGATGAAAACGACATCACGAAAACGCTTAAGTCCAAAAGATGCCGATATCGAAGTGACGCTCATGAACGTGTTAGAAATGAAAGAACGCGGTTATCACATGTTAGCGCTTGATCTAGAAAAATCCTCGGCCATTGCCTTTCAAATTGATGAAGCACGTCAAGGTATCCTCCCACCCTTTATTGTCCTTGATGGCTTAGGTGAAGCTGCGGCAAATAGTGTCGTTGAAGCGCGTCAGCAACAACCTTTTTTATCCGTAGATGATTTAAAAAATCGCACGAAACTTTCAAAGACAAATATCGATCATATGAAACAACGCGGGGTTTTAGATCAACTAGATCGCACAGAAACGATTTCTTTATTTTCATTTGACGCATAAACGGCTAAAATAGGAAAGCACGGGATGTAGCGCAGCTTGGTAGCGCGCTTGGTTCGGGACCAAGAGGTCGTGGGTTCGAATCCCATCATCCCGACCATATAAAAAACATAGGTTTGATACAATTATTATCAAGCCTTTTTTTCTTTAATAAGGGCTTTTTCTCAGTATGTAAAGTAGATTTCATTATGAAAGGCATCGTAAAAAGAGGATAAAAATCGTTAGCAGAATAGATGCTTACACGATTTGTGTGATTTTTACACGATTACTTATTATTTGTTATTTATTTGAGAGAAAACATTTAACCCCATTAAGCTAATGGTAATGTCTTAAAATTTTTTATCAAAAGTGCTATGATGATTTCAATATAAAAACAAACATTGCATAATATATCGCAACTTACATATCAATTTATGCATGATAGGTAATGATTAATTGTTTACAGATAGGTACTTATATTTTAATCAAGAAGGAAAAGTATATTTCGTTTTATTTTAGATTTATGTATATATCTACGTGCTTAAAATTTGATTCAGTGCAAAGATAAGAGGGAGGCATTGTATGAAAAAATTAATACTATTAGTATTATCATTACTGGTTGTATTCATAATTTCAGGTTGTACGACTTCTTTTGAATATGATTACGTTACAGCAGAAAATATGGAAGTCTTTACATTGCAGTATAGGGTAATCGAGGATGTTGACTCTAATTACTTAAGTTTAGATATATATACAGATTCATCTTTTATCAACAAACCTGTGATTATGTATGTTCATGGAGGAGGATTAAAAAATGGAGATAAAACTAACGCAGCGGCTTATCTTGCAAAATCTAATTACTTCGTTTCGAATGATTACGTCTATGTATCCATCAATTATCGCTTGAGTCCTGCAGTTGTCTCGCCATCTCACATAGAGGATGTAGCGAATGCATTTATGTATATTTATGAAAATATCTCAAACTACGGAGGAAATCCCAATCAAATATTCATCATGGGTCACTCAGCAGGAGCATATCTTGTAAGTCTACTCGCGACCAACGAGATCTATATTGAACAAGCAGGTGGGAGTCTTTCAATGATCAAGGGTGTGATTTCATTAGACACTTGGACATATATGTCGATACAAGGTTGGCAACAAGAAGAATTATCTGATGATCCACTAGAACGTATTGAGGCTATACCAGGCAATCACGTCGAAGTAAATAAATCCATTCCTCCCTTTTTGATTTTTTATCGAGATGGAAGAAAAGCAAGCGTAGTTGAAGCAATTCAGTTAGCATTTGTTAATCTTTTAACTGAAAAAGGATACTATGCAGCAGCGATATTGTGTGTTGGGGATTCTCATCTTAGAGTAAATCAAGAAGTAGGTACAATAGATGATCAGAAAACAGAAATCATCATGGAATTCTTGGACAATCCATTACTTGTTAACTTGATTGCTGAAATGTACCAGTTTAAAGCAAACTAAATTATCTAAAAGGCGCATCAGAATTGGACTACATAGGGTAATTTCATCAGTAATTTTGAAAGTTCTCTTTGTTAAGACACTTTTGTAGGGGTACGTAAAAATAGCTTAAGAGTGCGTAAAATCCTATCAGGGGTGCGTAATTGTATTAAAATAGGTCATGCAACCCATTTAGAGTGTTCTTACCCTCAAAACTTGGACTAAACTTACCAATAACTTAGTAAAGTTAGGAAAGTGCGGGGGTTTTTCTTTCCATAAAAAAATTAGTAAAATTGTTCCATAACTCCATCCTTCATTTATGTTGTTTTTTGTTAAAATAACGATAGTGCGGTTGTAACTCAGTTGGATAGAGTATCTCACTCCTAAGGAGAAAGTCGGGCGTTCGAATCGCTCCAACCGCGCCAAAAAAAACAATGAAAACATGGATTAAAAATCGATTTTTCCAACGCTGGCATTTCTTTATTGCCATGTATTCGTTATGGATGCTTTTTAATTTCCAGTGGGATTTATGGACGTGGACCCTCGGGTTTCTTGTCAGTGTGGCTATGACGTTATTTACGTCGTTTGTGTTATACGATGAAACCAAGTTTCAAACCCATATGCTTTCCCCTTGGCAACTCATCGTGTACGTTGCAAATTTGATGAAAGAAATTTTTCTTGCCGCCATTAGCTATATCAAAGTTATTTTGGGTGGCCAATACGATTTGCTCGTGTTTGATATGCAGCTTCACGAACAGGATCCTATCAAAGTTGCCCTCATCGCCAATTCCATTACATTAACGCCAGGGACGGTTAGCATTGATGTCAATGGATCGACACTCACCGTGATGGCAGTGGTGAAAAAAGGCACAACCCCCGCAGAAGTAGAAGCCCCAATTCATGCCCAATTTGAACGGCGACTCCAAGGAAAAATAAAACGATGATATGGACTGCTGAAATCATTTTTTATGGAACAGTCATGGGCTTATTAATGCTGGCCATGATCGCGTTCTTTTTGAAAATTCTATGGACACGGTATGTTTGGAATCGGTTATTACTATTAAATCTTATTTCTACCAAAATTTTATTGTTACTCGCCTTGTATGCGATCATCACGGCCTCGGAATTACTGCTTGATATTGCGTTAACGTATGGAATCATTAGCTTTCTAACGATGACCTTATTTTCTAAATTTGTAATTGCCGGAGGCAAAGGAAAAGAATGATCATCATCGGATGGATTTTTTTAAGTATTGCTATGATTTTCATTCTCTTTGGGGTTATCAGTATTTTTGTCTTTAAAAATTTATACATGCGCATTATTGCTTCTACCATTATTGATACGGTTGGAAGTTTCCTATTTTTAATCGGACTCATGTTACTTTTGTGGGATGGGGCCTTTATTTTCCGAATTATCCTGCTTATCGGGTTTATCTTTTTAACCTCCCCCATCTCTACCCACGTGAATATTCGCTCAGCGTACTTATCCAAACTTCCCCTTGATCACGACCAGAGGAAGTCCGTATGAACGAACTGATAGCCCTTGGGTTTCAACTCTTTATGCTTGTGACTGCCATCGCGGTGGTCTTTCAAAAAAATAATTTCACCGTGATTATTTTAATGTCGGTGTATTCTTTGATTGCCGCGACGCTTTATATGTTTAATCAAGCTCCGGATGTGGCAATTGCCGAAGTTGCCATCAACGCGGCGATCATTCCTCTAATTTATGTGATCGCGATCTCGCGCCAACGCGAAATTATCGTCTATGACACCTTGCATCATGGTGACATTACCCCAGGAAAGGTCTTTGAAGGTGAAATTTATACATACCTTTATACGTTCAGTAAAAAAAATAAACTACGTTTGAATGTTTGTAGTGATCTTGAAGGGGATGATGCCACGTTAATTCGCGAAATGAATGTGGATTTCATCATTACCAAAGAAGAAGAAACCTATGTCCTCAAAGGAAAATCCCATCACATGCTCATGAAGAAAATGGTGAAAGAACTGAAACAACATCCTCATATTCGTACGGAACTCATCGAGGAGGGTCACGACCTTGATTAGACGCATCATCGGGTTAAGTTTGCTTATCGGTCTATTTTTCTTCATGGTGGAAGCAATGAATGAGTTTGGGGTTCTTTATAACGATGAAGCACGACTTTATTTCCAAACCAATGGATTTTTAGAAACAGGTTCGTTGAATCTTGTCACGGGAATTTATCTTGATTACCGCTTGTTGGATACGTTATTTGAAGCGGGTATTTTACTCGTTGCCGTTTCGGGGGTGAGCTGGATCGCCCAACATGATCACATTGAACATAACCCGTTATTCATGCTCGACCGCTTTAAAATTCCTGAACTTTTTGTCTCGATTGCCCGCGTGCTTTATCCGATTGTGTTGTTATTTGGAATTTATGTGGTCTTTAACGGTCATCTTGCCCCGGGGGGCGGTTTCCAAGGCGGAAGTATTTTAGCGACCGCTTTACTTATTCTTTATTACATTGATTTGAACAAGAAAACGAATCTTACCCGTATTTTCTTCATCGAAAAAGTGCTTTATTTGCTCCTTCTCCTCATTAGTTCCTTGAGTTTCTTTACTCGGGGATTTTTATTTACGAATGTGGTGAGTCCGGACATGGGTGTGGCCTGGCAAAGTGTTTTTCTGATTACCTTAAATGTCCTCATCGGGGCGAAAGTTGCGTTAGGTTTAACCGCGATTTTTATCGCCTTTTTAAAGGAGGGGCGCTAATGAATCCGTATGTGACACTCATCATTATTTTAGTGGGACTTTATGGTCTTATTTCTAGCACGAATATTATTAAAAGTGTGTTTATGGCAACGATGATTGAATCGGGCGTCATCTTACTTTTCTTAAATTTAGGCACATGGAATGGTGGCGTGATTCCCATTACCTCGGATGTGAGTCTAGCGATTGTCGATCCGATTCCACAAGCGCTCATGATTACCACGATAGTCATTGGGTCGACGGTGACGAGTTTAGCGCTCATCATTAGTATTAAAATTTTCCATCATCATGGCTCAATCGAATGGAAGGATTTAAAGCGATGAATATCCTTCCGATTGTTTGGGTGTTTTTACCGATTATCACCGCGATTATCATGTTTATGGTGAAACCAAATTGGATTCACGGTTTAGTGTTTCCCTTACAGGCCATCTTACTGCTTCTTTTTATCCTTTATATTGGTCATCTTCGTGCCTTTCCTGAAGATGCTCTTTTGGTGTTTGGGGGGTATGCGGATTGGATTGGCATTAGTTTTTATGCAGATGCACTCAATCTCACGTTTGTCGGACTCACCATTGTGATGTTTTTCATCATCATGTATTACTCGTTTAAAGCGAATCGAAAAGAGAAGAAGTACTTTTTCTTTTTGACGTTTTTAGAAGGGGTATTCATCGGTCTATTGATGACGAATGATTTATTCAACCTCTTTGTGTTTTTAGAATTAACAAGTTTACTCGTGACGATTTTAATCGCATACCGTAAAGCCGAACAATCGCTGAAAGCAGGTTTGCAATATTTACTCATTTCCTCGGTGGCAGCGATGCTTTATTTAATCGGCGTCATGCTCATTTATTATTTATTTGGTACGATTAATATTCGCCTGGTGGCCGAGATGATGTCTACGTATGAAGACACGATGCTCATGCGTGTGGCCTATGGCCTCATGATGGCAGCATGGATGGTAAAAGGGGCAGTATTCCCCGTGTATGCATGGCTTCCCAAAGCGCATGGAGTCGCTCAGTCGTCCATCTCAGCGTTATTGTCTGGATTAATTGTCAAAGTATCCCTCTATCTCATTATGCGTTTGCATGGGGATATGTTTGGTCAACCGTATGGCTTTGACCAGGTGTTTTTTGTGCTTGGATTTGTCTCCGGTGGCTTAGGGGTGCTTTTTGCGATGACGCAAAAAGATATAAAACAAGTCTTGGCCTACCATACGATTTCCCAAGTCGGTTTGATGATGATTGGCATCTCGTTTGGATCAGGAAATTCTTATGTCGGGGGTGTTCTCCATCTTCTCAATCATGCCTTGTTTAAAGGGTTACTCTTTTTGGCCGCGGGCGTCATCATCAAGGTTTATAACACGAAAAAAGTTTATGAAATACGAGGGCTATTTCAGACGATGCCATGGACAGCGACCTTGTTTTTGGTGGGAATTCTCGGGATTACTGGGGCACCCTTTTTCAATGGGTATGTCTCAAAAACTATGATTAAATACGCGTTTGCGGATGATGCATTATGGATGATACTCTTTCAAGCGATTAACGTGGGTACGATGATTTCTTTTTCAAAACTTTTGGTGATGTTTACCGGCCAACCCAAAGCCGGTATCGATGTTGGGAAATCGAGTTTTCGTCAACATCTCCCGATGACCTTGATGGCGATACTTATGCTCGCGATTGGCTTATTTTATCAACCAATCATTCAAACTCTTTATGGCTTTACCGCGTATGATGTCCACATCGGTTCCCTTGCATCGCTGGTGGATTATGTATTGTATTTCTCCCTTGGATTGACACTCTATTATGGCGTCATACGTAAAGACGCGAAACCGTTCCAACAAATTCGCGATTTTACCATCTCCTTTCCTTCCCTAAATGTCTGGTTACTTGCGGTGGTTTTAGTGTTTTTAGGCTTAACATTACGTTAATCTTGCTACCTGATACGGAATTTGCTAAAGTAAATAAGCAATTTGGGGCTGTAGCTCAGTTGGTAGAGCGCCTCCATGGCATGGAGGAGGTCGCGAGTTCGAGCCTCGTCAGCTCCACCAAAATGCAAACAAAAAGCCTGAACACTCAGGCTTTTTTTCTTGGAAAAAGAGATGAATTAATCGCGGTAGTTTAACCCTTCAAGGGCAAGTAGACGTTCCATATCACGCCCTTCAAGGGCGAAATCAAGGTTTCCATTTTCTTCAATGCGACTGGGCGTGATGGATTTGGGTAAGGTAATCGCTCCCAGTTCAACCGTAAAGCGAATGGCAATTTGGGCCATCGTTTTGCCGTATTTGGTCGCGAGTTCTTGTAGGAGCGGTTGTTTGAAAATACGACCGGTTGCTAAGGGAGAGTAGGCTTCAATCGCAATACCTTTGGCTTCACAAAACGCACGTAATGCTTTTTGGGGACGACCAATCCATAAGGGGATTTGGTTGGCGTGGGGGACAATCGTTGTTTCTTTGAGCAGTTTTTCTAAATGATCAATTTCAAAGTTAGAAACACCAAGGCTGCGAATTTTCTTTTCATGATAAAGTTTTTCCATCGCTTTCCACGCGGCAATGTTGCCTTTAGAATAATCCGGATTCGTTTGCCATTCTGACCATGGCCATGGCGCGTGAATTAAATAAAGGTCAATATAATCAACCCCAAGGCGCGTGCGGGAGTTTTCAAATTCGACTAAGGCTTGATCATAGTCTTTGATATGGGATTCTAGTTTGGTTGTAATAAAGACCTGATCTCGCGGTAATCCAAAATCTTTAATCGCTTGGCCAACCGATTGTTCGTTGCGATACGCGGCAGCGGTATCAATGTGACGGTAACCGAGTTTTAACGCGGTTAAGGTCGATTGATACGCCTCGTCGCCCGGTTTGATTTGCCACGTTCCAAAGCCGAGTAAGGGGACGATAACGCCATTAGAAAGTGTGAGTGTTTTTTGAAAAATCATGGTTCTTTCCTCCATTCTTATCCTAACACTTTCATTCCCTGTAAGCACGAACTTAACATTTCGTAGAGGCATTGCATATAATATTTTTGCAACGAGGTGATGAGGATGAAAAAGATTATTTTAGCAGGGGGTTGTTTCTGGGGGGTCGAAGCGTATTTTAAAATGCTTCGTGGAGTGACCGATACCCAAGTGGGTTATGTGAATGGTAACTACGCCAACCCTACCTATGAAGACGTTTGTGAAGAAAAAGCGACGCACGCAGAAGCGGTTTATATTGAATTTAATGAACATGAAATTACGTTAGAAAAACTTTTAGAACACTTATTCCGCATCATTGATCCGACTTCCATTAATAAACAAGGCCATGATGAAGGCATTCAATACCGTACCGGCATTTATTATTACGATGAAGCTGATTGTGTCATCGCAGAAGCCTTTCTAAAAAAAGAACAACAACATTATCGTTTACCGATCGCCGTGGAACTTGAACAAGAACGTGGTTTCTTTGATGCGGAAACGTACCATCAAGATTACTTGGATAAAAATCCTTTTGGTTATTGCCATGTCAATTTTTCGGTCATGAAAAAGGATGAACGTAAGTAAAGTATGGATAAAAAAGCACTTTATGAATCTGTCTTACTGCAAGCGAGTGGTTTAATTGAACCTGGTTTAAAGCCGGTCTCGTTATTGGCCAACATCGCCTCGTTACTGAAACAAAATATCCCTTATCTATCTTGGTGTGGTTTTTACTTAAAAAATGAGGATCGCTCACTTTACTTGGGTCCGTTCCAAGGTCTAGTTGCGACCACACATATTCCTTTTGAAAAGGGTGTCTGCGGTAAAGCCGCCCGCGAAGAAAAAACCGTCATTGTGGAAGATGTTCATGCTTTTCCTGGCCATATTGCCTGCGATGCGGGCAGTCAATCCGAAATTGTCGTCCCCCTTCTTCACAACGGAATCTTGCTAGGTGTGCTTGATTTAGACTCTTATGATCACGCTGCTTTTGATACCATCGACCAACATTATCTTGAACGGTTAATGCAACAGGTCGTTGAAAGTCTTTCATAGCACCTTAAGTTTTTTGTAAAGTTTTGTTATAGTTGTAAAGATGAAACGTCTCAAGACTCTTTATCTTTTGCTTTTTACAAGTATCATTCTCGCCAGTTGTGATGGTTTTTTATTGTCGATTTCATCGTCTTCAGAACCTGATACCTCGTTAGAAACTTCTTCCGAAGTAATCTCCAGCAACGGCTCGAGTGAGACACCCACTTCGATTCCTAGCTCGAGCACGTTACCCCCATCCTTACCTATTTTTGAAGGGGATTGTACCCCTGAGAGCGCCCCGGTGACAGCGGCGAATACGGAAGAAGGCTTTGAAACCTTATTTGCCCCGACAACCAAAGTCATGCTCGATTTTTCCTTGTCAAAAGCCTCGTTAAAAGCCATTTCTGATAATGGGACGCGGAGTGAACTTCATGATATTTATTCGCTTGCTTCCTTGAAAATTGAAGTAACACCCCTTGATCAACCTACACAAACGTACTGTTACCCTATCGTCGGTGTGCGTATGAAAGGGAATACCTCACGAACCTCTTTTGTGAACAATGACGGTCTTATTAATGACTTTGTTAATTTAAAAGTCTCCTTCTCTTCAGATAATCCGAGTGAAAATCGTATTCCGAATACCCAATTTTTTGGGATGACAAAACTGGATATGAAATGGAATCGTAACCAAGACCACACGCAAATTCGGCAAGTGTACAATTATAAAATGTATCGTGAATTTTTAACGATGTCACCGGAAGCCACATTAGGGGGTGTTTTCTTTCATCAAGTCGATGTTCAAAATCCAGACTATCAATCGACGTACATGGGATTATATACCTTAATTGAACCGATGGATCGTCGTTTCTTTGCCCGACGCTTAGGCGATGGCCCAGAAGCGGATGGAAATTTATATAAACTGCTTTACTCCCAAACGGGGCCAGCAGATTTTTCTCGAGACAATGCGGTTTCTAGCAGTGGGACAACGCACATCCGACAAGGAAATAAAATTGGGATTGAAAACAATCTTACCAATTACCATCCTACTTACGACAAAAAGACAAATACCGTTTTGGAAGATTATTCCGATATGGCGAACCTGATTGGTCTTGTTAATGAAACCAATCAATATAACGATGAAGGATTCCGGTCCCGATTAGAAGCATTTATTGATATCGAACAATTTATTCGGATGGAAGCCGTCGCATATTTTATCGGAAATCCTGATGATTTTCGAAATAATTTCAACAATATGTTTGTGTATTTTGTTCCATCAACAGGAAAAGCTGTTTTTATTCCTCATGATTTAGATCGTGGTCTTGGTCAAAATGGGGATTGGGATCCGACCGAAAATGATTTTGCGTACGCGGGACCGTCGATGACGCGTTTATCCCCGTTTGCATCCGCCTTATTAGCCCCTTGGAACGGCAATCGTACGAATCCGCTTCATCGTTTTACCGTCGTTGAAGGCGCAATTTCTACTTATCAAACAATTTACCGTGATGCACTTCAAGAAATCGTACAAAGCGGCTGGCTCACTTCCAATAATATTGCACCCGGCCAATTTTCAGGATCGTTTTATGACATGCATTATGCGTATCGTGATACGTATTATCCGACCGGGGGAGATTTTACGTATCTTCAACCCACAAGTCCGGCCTTACGCGATTTCTTTGTGGTTTTCTCCGTGAATCAAAAAACACAAAAAAATATCACTTTCCACGATTATATTTCGGTAAAACTCAACACGTATCAGCAGGCCATTTCCTAGTATAATAACCGTATGCAGTCGTGGCGGAACGGCAGACGCGCTAGATTCAGGGTCTAGTACCTTCACGGGTGTAGGAGTTCAAATCTCCTCGACTGCACCATATAACAAGCATTGGTTTGATACAAATGCGATTTACTAATCGCCTGAGTTATCAGGCCTTTTTTGCTTTAATAAGGGCTTTTTATCATTTAAGTGAGTATATTTTGGTACTAAAAATAGACAAAAATAAGTATCAAAATCGTTATTAGGAATAACGTTTACACGATTACAGGTCAGTTTACACGATATGCCTTTGATATACACGATTACAAGTAAATTTACACGATTTGCTCTCTAGTTACACGATTACAAGTGAAATTACATATCCCAATGAGGTATTAAACAGTTGACAACTACTTCAATGGGGTATATAATATAAGTGGAGGTGATTTATATGAATCAATCACTAAAAGCAATAAGAGAGAATCTTGGGCTTACACAATTAGAAATATCTAACTTGATTGGTATTCCAGTAAATACCATAAGAAACTGGGAACAAGAAACTAGAACACCAAGTGAATGGACACTTAACTTATTGATAGATAGAATATTAAGGGAATCGAATGAACAACAAATGGTTGTTGATGAGTCAACTGGTATTTTATCATTTTTGACTATTAAAAAAGGTGTTGTTAAAATTGCAGAAAAATATGGTATTAAACGTATATATTTGTTTGGCTCTTATGTCAAAGGGCAAGCTACAGCAAATAGTGATATTGATTTATATATGGAATCTGATTTATACGGATTAGAGTATTTTGAATTCGTTGAACAACTAAGAGAAAATTTAAAGAAAAAAGTGGAAGTTCTAAGTAATAAAACAATTCAAGAACATTCGAAAATAGATGAAGATATTAAAAAGACAGGAGTATTGATTTATGAAAGATAAGATATATATTGATCGTATTATTAAGTATGCAAAGAAAATATGCAGATATATAGAAGAAGTTCATACATTCAAAGACTTTGAGAACAACGACGAGAAAGTCGATGCAGTTATATTAAATCTAGAACAAATTGGTGAAACAGCGAAGAAACTTTCAGATGAGACAAAACAAAATCATCCTTCTATTCATTGGCCAAGCATTATTGGCTTAAGAAATATGATATCACATGAATACGAAGGTATTAGACTAAATATCATTTATGACATTGCTACAGTAAATATACCAGAGTTGTTATCTAAGCTAGATAAATAAAATGAACTTTTAGCATCGGTTGTAGTAAAGTTAGTCTAGAGGTTATCAAAAACAGTGATAAAATCCATAATGACAAGACAAAGGGTAATACAGGACAAACCTTTAGATAAAAATGCTTAAAAGCTAGGAGGAGTAGTTTATGAACTCAAAAAAATATATTGGAAAGATTGTAAGTGTTTCAATAGACAGACCATTAGGATCAGTACATCCAAAGCGTTCTGATATTGTATATAAGGTTAATTATGGATTTGTTCCTGATACTGTAAGTGGTGATGGGGATGAGCTAGATTGTTATGTGTTGGGAATAGATTATCCAATTAAAGAGTATAAAGGGAAATGTATTGCTGTTATAAGACGACTAGAAGAAGATGATGATAAGTTAATAATAGTTCCTGATAATCAGTCTTATAGCAATGAAGAGATAGAACAGCTAATAATGTTCCAAGAACAGTATTTTAAACATATCATACTTAAATAGATTGGATTGTGTAGCGTATTTCACACATTTAATTTTGAACACTTAACTCAGCACAAGTGAATGTAACTCTATTAAAGGATAATATTGTGGCAAGCAACCTTTTTATAGGAGTGCATAGATTATTGATGAGGGGGCGCAATTGTATTAAAATAGGTTACGCAACCCAAGTGATAATCCTGCAAGCAATACTGTAAATATTAATAATAGTCTTTTCATCGTATCTCTCCTTTTTCTCACAACTCATATTATTTCAAGAGGTTGTCAGTTTGTAAAGGAAACGAGTAATGAAAACGGTTGTAATATGAAAAAAAGCCATCAAATGATGGCTTTGTTTAAACATTTCTATTTTTTCATCTATAAAAATTAATATAAAGTTTTATTTTGTTCATGATATGATTTAAATAATTTTAAACAAGAATTTCTTTGTACCTCTTCTAATACTAAGATATCTTTGTTTTTCATATCCATCTTAATAAAATCATACATAAGGTCATCTCTAAACCCAATCCCCTTAGCATCATCTAAACGACAACCATAAATCACTTCTTTAATGTTAGACCACATGATTGCACCTAAACACATTGGGCATGGGTATGAAGTCGTTACTAATATATAATCTGTTAAATCATGTGTTTTTAATACTTGACATGCTTTTCTAATTGCGTTGATTTCTGCATGTGCAGTAGGATCGTGATCACCCAATACAGAATTTGAAGAGACTGATATCACTTCACCACTTTTACTAATAACAGATGCACCAAAAGGTCCACCCAAATCTTTATTCATGGTTTCTTCTGCTTTTTCAATTGCTAATCTCATGCCTTTGTCGATATGACTATTCATCTTTATTCACCTTCTTATGCATTTTTATTTAGTCCCAAATAATCGATCTCCAGCATCACCTAATCCTGGAATAATATAAGCATCTTCATTTAACTTTTCATCTAAATTTATTAAATAGATTTCAACATTTGGATATGTTTTTAATATTCGATCTACACCTGTTTGAACACCGATGATTGATAATACAGTAATATCTGTTATACCTTGTTTAACTAAAAACTCTATAGCTTTAGATACACTTCCACCAGTTGCAAGCAAAGGATCTAAAATAAAGCATTTGCTATCTTTAATGGTTTGTGGATATTTTGCATAATAAACATTAGGTTCAAGTGTATCGTGGTCACGATACATTCCAACATGTGCTATTTTAACACTTGGTATCAAGTTTTGAATGCCTTGAGTCATTCCTAAACCAGCTCTTAAAATCGGTACTAAAACAATATCTTTAACAATTTCATAACCTTTTGTTTTACAAATAGGTGTTTCGATATCAATTGTTTTTAATTCGAAATCTCTACTCACTTCATAAACCATCAGTGCACTTAACTCTTCAACCACTTCTCTAAACATTTTGGTTGAACAATTTTTATCACGAATGATAGTCATTTTATGTTTCATTAATGGATGTTTAAATACATGTAATCCCATGATGACCTCCTTTTATTTTAGTTTCTCAAGCAGTTTATCTGAAGTTGTCGTCCAACCAAAGATACCACCTTGTTGGTTAATCATGCGAATGGCTGCTTCTTGATCTTTAGGATCAAAAGCTGCAGTTCCATCTTCAATCATTAAGCACTCATAACCTCTATCGTTTGCTTCTCTGATGGTTGTATGGACACATACATGTGTCGTTACACCACAAAAGATTAAACTTTCAATACCTTTATTTTGTAAGATGATATGTAAATCCGTTTGATAAAAAGCACCTTTTCCTGGTTTATCAATAACTACCTCAGCATCTAAAGGTTTTAACTCATCAACAATATCATGCCCATATTCTCCGCGGATTAAGATTCTTCCCATCGGTCCTTGTTCACCAATTGCAGATGATCTTCTTTTTTTCGCAGCTGGAACATCACTTAGATCAGGTCGATGACCTTCTCTTGTATGGATGATAAACATGTCTTTTTCTCTTGCTTGATCAAGGATTTTTCTAACCGTTGGAATGATTGATTTTGTTGGAGTAATATCATTACCCAACGCTTCACCAAATCCTCCAAACTCACAAAAATCTCTTTGCATATCAATAATAACAAGTGCTGTTTTTTCTAAATCAAAATCAAATGTAAATGGTTTTGCTTCAACTTGATACTTCCTCATCCATTGAAACTCCCTTCTTTTTATAATAGATGTCATAACCAAAAAATATAAGTGCCATAAAAATATAGCCAATGGTCATGCCCTCGTTCATATTGATACCTACGGTTGTTCCGTGAACAATGCCAAAAAATGATAATAATGCCGCAAGCAATGAAACGATCGTTGCATACATAAACTTATGATCAATCACATAAACAGCAATAGACCCTAAAATAATACCGACAATGATACTTCCAGCACCAAGTCCCATCATCCCGTAATAGTTTAAACCTGCAACTTCTAATATATTATAACCGATATCGCCTGCAGAACTGTTTAAAGTGCCTAAGGCAATATCTACAGCATTCTTTGTCCAATCTGCTAGTGCAGGGATGATTGCAAGCACTACAGCTGGTGCATATTTATGTTTAACACTCGTAAATGCTTGTGTAGTAATGACAATACCAATATAAAGTAAGATTGGAAGGATTGCGACAACAGGGATGACGATGAGTAAAACAGAAAATAAGCCAAATACTGTTAATAAAAATATATATATACCTGTTAAAAAGGAATAACCAATTCTAGCACCTGCTTCTTTCCATCCTGGATGTCCAATAAATATAGCTGTAGGAAAAGGATTACCAAAAAGAGAGCCGATGATGGTCGTTGTACCATCAGCAATCATCGCTTCTTTAGTTGAATAGTGATCACCAGCAACAGCTGCTGATTCACAATTATCAATCGTTTCAAAGAAATTATAGATACCTAAAGGAATGGCACTAAATAAAAACGGTAATGCCTCTTCAAAACCATCGATATATCTACTTACACTTGGTATAGGAATACCCATGTTAATATTGCTTAAACTATCCACTAAAACAGCACCATCCATCAGTCCACTGATCCAGCCAATAGCCACACCAACGATAATAGCCACAAGTCCTACAGGGATATTAAACGGCATTTTAACCTTTCCAATCCACCCAAGTAAAACAATCGCTAATGCAACTAATCCTATATAAGGCACTGCAAACACACTAAATGCTGGGTTTAATGCAATATAAGTAATTGAAACCCCAGCAAGTGATCCAAGCATTGCAGCTCTAGGCACTATCTTTCTAACCTTTGGTCCAATAAAACTACCTAATAATTCAATCACTCCTTCAAGCAGTGACCAAACCAGACCAGCTGCCCATGCTAAATAAGCATTACCTGTCGCCCAGAAAACTGGACCTATAATTAAAAATACAATTAAAAACATGTGTGGAACACTTGTGCCTGCAGGGAGTGCAGTCACATCATCTCTATGTTCTTTTTTAGCAAGTTTGATTGCCATAAACGTATAATATAAAGATGATATTAAAATTGAAAAACCAACGGCTGGTAATATTCTGCCATAGACAATATTACCAGGAAGTCCAACGACTGCACTTAATAAACTTGCCATCACTAAGACGTTCGTTAAATTATTGGTAAACAGTCCAAAAAAACCGTTCCAATCACTTTTTACAAAATATTTTATCTTCATTTTATCAATCCTCATCTATTATCATCAGTATAAAAAGATACACTTAGCGTTAAGCGTATCTTTTTTAGATGTTAACCAATCACAGTTCCTGATTCACCTTTAATGGCTAAAGATGCTTCTTCTAAAGACGCAATAATTGCTTTACCTTTAGGATTGTTATTGACAAACGCAATGGCAGCCTCTACTTTTGGTTGCATACTGCCTTTACCAAATTCACCTTGTTTAATATAGTGTTTAGCATCTTCTAGACTTATATTAGAAAATTCTTTTTCATTCGGTTTATTAAAATTAATCGCAACACGTTTAACACCAGTTAAAATAATAAATACATCTGCATCGATTAGTTCAGCTAATTTAGCACCACTAAAGTCTTTATCAATGACTGCACTTATACCTGTAATCTTATTCGTTTTGATGACTGGTATACCACCGCCACCTGATGCGATGACGATTACACCACTATCAATTAATGATTTAATCACATCTTTTTCAACAAAATCAATCGGTTTTGGACTAGGAACAACAATACGATATCCTCTTCCAGAATCTTCAACCATACGAACACCAAGTTCTTTAATCATTTGTTCAGATTCGTCTTTTGTGTGAAAACGACCAATTGGCTTTGTTGGATTTTCAAAAGCTGGGTCATTTTCATCTACGATTGTTTGTGTGACAATGGTTGCTACTTTTTTTGCTAGATTTCTTTCTAATAACGCATTGGTCACTGCATTTTGTAGATGATAACCAATATATCCTTGACTCATGGCTCCACATTCAGGAAGTGGCATTCCAGGTATTTTATCATTGTTATCATGTGCTGTTTCAAAAGCATTTTGAATCATCCCAACTTGTGGACCATTGCCATGAATCACTGCAACTTGATGTCCATCTGCTGCTAAATCAACGATACTTTGTGCTGCATGTTTAACTAATTCTAATTGCTCACTTGGATTATCTCCAAGTGCATTACCACCTAAAGCGACTACAATTCTCATTTACTTAACTCCTTTTGCATAATCTTCAAGTGCCTTTTCGAAACAAGCCATTGGTGGATTAACTAATCCAGCACCAACTTGTCCGACTCCAGCTTTCTTGTGTGCCATACCCGTATTAATAATTGGTAAAATATTTGTTTCTACAACCTTTAAGATATCGATACCTAAAGCGGTAGGCATGAAATCTAAAGGTGGAAGTGTAAAGACTTGATGTTTTCCACTTGTGATTTCGTGCATTTCTTTTGAGTAATCATAAGCTTGTTTAACAACACCACCTACAAATTGAACAATTGCAGGGGCACCACCCATCGCAAACCCACCAATACCACATGTCTCAGTAATCGCACTATCACCTATATCAGGTGCTGCATCATCTTCAGTAAATCCAGGGAACATTAACCCTTTGACATAATTAGCTGGTGCAGTAAACCATTTGTCACTATGTGCAAGTTGTATACCAAAATCAACGCCATTACGGCTCATTGCGACAACGACTGTTGAATATGGTGTATGTCTTGCACTATCTAGTGCTAATTTACAATAAGGCATCGATAGATTTAAAAAGTAATGCTCATTATTTTTAATAAAGTTT
This sequence comes from Bacillota bacterium, assembly GCA_030834445.1. Classification (GTDB taxonomy): domain Bacteria; phylum Bacillota_I; class Bacilli_A; order RFN20; family CAG-826; genus UBA970. Next base: position 5,567 of record JAURFC010000004.1, on the reverse strand, counting down.
AATGTGCCTGATTTCATTTCATCAGAAAAACTTGTTTGAACAATATATCCAGCAACTTCTCTTAAAAATAACGCAGAAGATGCTTTATTTCTGTTATGACATTCATCCCCCATATGAAGCGCTTGGGTGATGATTGATTTAATATCAATACCCTTAGCAAGCTCTACTGCTTCATTTAATACAGGCATGACTGTTGTTTCCATGAATTTTAAGCGATCAAGTACTTCATTACTATTGGCACCATAACGAAGCACTTTACCTAAGCCTTCATTAATCGTGCAATAGCTATAGTTACCATGGATTTCATTATATAAAACATGTACTGGCATCGATGCAGATATAATACCAGCCATTGGTCCAACAGCTTGATGGTGATGAGCACTATCAAATGTTATTTTTCCAGACTTAGCTAAAAGGGTTGCTTCTTTTTCATCTTTTGCTAATCCTTCATACATTAAGGCACCTATAATTGCACCTTGCATTGGTCCTACCATGTTATCAAAGGCAATCGGTGGACCTGAATGTAGGATAGTATGTGAAGTCATATTTGGTATAACATCTTTAGCTTGTTTAACAGCTACTAATTTTGCTTCTGCTGCTTTGATTTTAGATACTACTTCTTCATTAGCTTTTTCTATTTGTTCACTATAAGGTCTAATTTGATTTAATAAAGAAAGTAATTTTAAATCACCACTTGCAGGTGGTTTCCATTCTAGATGGACATAATCAAGCCCTTGAGTTTCAAAATCTTTTTTGAAACTAGGAGATCCAACATTAACAACTTTTAATGTTTCACTAAATAATTTTGATATACTCATAACTTACCTCCTACAATCTTAGATGCAATAAGCGCTGCATGTGCATTTGTTTTTGCGATAATAACGCCATGTTCTTTTAACATTGCTTCAGATTTTTCTAAGTTTTGTGCATCTTTATTTGTTCCACAAACATAAGCAACAAAACTTAAATGTCTGTTATCCTTTTTAGCGATAGCTAAGGCTTCTTCAATGGTTTCAATCGTTACACCTACTGGATCTTCATGTGAACCTAATCCAAGTTCAAAATCTAAAAGAATCACTGAAGTTTCTGGATTTTTTGCTTCTTGGATGATACGATCAAGTCTAATCATCGGTTCAATCATTGGATGAGGTTTTCCTTGTGTGAAAACATCATCACCTAAATCGACTAAATTATGTCCATGACTTTCCATAGGATTGATCATGATTTCATCTTTCTTTTTAGCTACATTGCTTATAATATCATGAACTTTACCTCTTAAGACACTTAATGTCTCAGCAGTTAAAGTTCCACCGCAAAATAACCCTTTAATCTTATCTTGAGATTTAACTTTTAATAGTTGTTCTTTTTCAATTAATGTTTCTGTTTCTTTATCAATCGTCATTAAATCTGGTGTTTTAAAGCCACCAAGTTCTAATGCTTTTTGTGCTGCTTCAGTTAATGTTGATACAAAATGAACATCCTTAATGTTTTCATTTACAACTGCATCAAGTAAACAAACAACAACTGGTTTATTTAAATCTTTGATCTTTGTTAAGATCTTATCTAAAACTGATTTGTGTGGAGGTTTAGAAATTAATACAATCACTTCTGTTTCATCATCTTCACTTAAAGCATCAATGCTCTTAAGCATCATCTTTCCACCAACAGCTTCTGATAGATCTCTACCACCAACACCTATAGCTTGGCTAATACCACCACCAAAACGATCAATGATGACTGTTACTTCTTGAAGTCCTGTTCCACTAGCAGCAACCAATCCAATATGTCCTTTTGACACTTGATTTGCAAAACATAAACCCATACCATTAATGATTGCGGTTCCGCAATCAGGACCCATCACTAATAAATCTTTTTTAATCGCTAAGTCTTTTAACCCAATTTCATCTTCAACACTCACATTATCACTAAATAACATGACATGCATGTTATTTTCTAATGCCTTATATGCTTCATTTGCAGCATAAATGCCAGGCACACTGATGATTGCGATATTACTATCTTTTGCTTGTTTAGCTTGGGAAATTGTTTTAAACACTGTTTGAGATTGATCTTGATTTTGATTGGTTTTGTTGCTCAGTTTATCTAAAACTTGATCAACCCAACCATCAATAGTCTCATGCATTTCAATACCAATTAATAAATCATTTGGTGTAGCATCATCAAACTTCTTGTCATAAAGACCAACAGACTCCATCATGTCTTTGTTCATATCCGTACCCATAAACATGACTAAATCTTTTAAATTGAGTGCTTTTTTAATCGATACTGTCGTACTCATCAAAGTTACAGAATCGTAATAAGCATTCTTAACTATCTCATAATCTTTCATTTTTATGTTCACCTTCTTTTATGCCATGCAAAAAACCAATAAGCATCCCAATACCACTGGTATCACCGATTTCCATCAGTTTTTTGGCATGTTCTATTTTTTTATGTATAAATATATCTTCAATCATCTGAATGTAAATCATTGGATACATTTTCTCATATGTATCTTTGATGTTTTGTGCACTTAGATGATTTGTTTTTTGATCTGCTAAGTCTATCAGATCATCAATCCAATCAATCTGATGACCTATACTGTTTTTACCTAATATATAACCAACTAGAATATCATCCCCGTAAGGTGTTAAACCAGGTCCTAAACCTAATAGTTTTATTGCATGTTCTAAACTTTGATTTTCTATAAACTGATTAACATGATCAAAAACTAAATTCATAACCACTTGATTATATTTATGGATAATATGATTGGATATCTTTTTTTCTATCATATGATTTAAATGATGAGATAAATCTTCAATCTCATCATCTAACTGATAGTTATGTTCATAAGGTATAAATGTTTTTATCGATGCTTCTGATAAAACAAAGGCTAATGGACCAATGTTTAATATATCGTTATATAAATAGACATGTGTATCTGCTCTTAAATCATAATCCTTAAAATCCAAAGGTTCTTTAAGTTTAATGTGATGCATACCTTCAGAAATATCATGTCCAATCGTTATCAGTTTTCCTGATAATTTGATATGAAGTGAATGTTTATGAATACCAAAAAGCATACCACCAAATTTCTTGATGAGCATATATACACTTATACTCATAGATTCGATTTCATATTTTTGTTTCATACATCCACCTCTTATAGTCATATCACTTTATCGCTTCTTTGATTGCCTTAATCACTTTACTAGAGTCAGTAACATTCCCAAAAACGCCACCTTGCATCTTAACTGATTTAATCGCAGCTTCATGGTTACCTTGATCGGTTGCTCCTGTGCCATCTTTCATTAAAATACACCAATATCCATAATCATTAGCTTCACGCATGATGGTATGTACACATACATCAGTGGTAATCCCTGAAATGATTAAATGGGTCACACCTAAATTTTTTAACAACATATGAAGTGTTGATGAACCAAAAGCACCTTTACCTGCTTTATCAACAACATATTCACCAGCTATTGGATAAACACTTTCATGGATATCCCAGTTTTTCTCACCACGAACTAGAAGTCTTCCCAGTCCATTTTCTGGAGTTTCACCAATTCCTACACCTTTACCAATAATCTTACTTCTAAGAATTTTATTAAAAGGTGCATCTGATAAATCAGGATCATGTCCTTCTCTTGTATGAACAACCTTCATTTCGGTTGTTCTTACAACATCAAGTGCATTTTTAATCGGACCCAAGGCCTTAGCTGTAAGCGATAGATCATATCCCATCACATCTACATATCCTTTTTTGCCACAAAAATCTGTTTGCATGTCAATGGATAAAAACGCTGTTCTTGCCATATCCATTTCGATATATGCTGTTTCACCAAATGTAGGATTATCTTCCACTTCTAATGTCATGGTTTTCCCTATAGGATTACCATATAACCATCTTGGAAATGCATACGTTTTTGTTTTTTTAAAATACTCATATGCCTCATTTACTTTTTCAAGCATTTTTTCTCTATTTTCTTCATAAAATGCTTCATAAGATCTCATGTTTTTCATAGAATCATTCCTTTCTAAATTCTTTAAAAATAACTTGTTCTAATAATACAGATATCATAATCACTGTAATCACTGGATTTTTAAATAGTGTTCCCACAAGTCTTGGGATACTGTCATAAAAACTATCAGATAATACACTTAAACCATATGCTAGAAATATTGAAAAGCCAACAATAAATATTTCTCTAGTTTCAAAAGTTTTACTTGTGATCCATTGTTTTGCCCCAATACCAATTAAAGTGGATGCAACCCCTAAAAGCACTGCACCAGCAACAGCTGCTGGCATAGCTGCCATAATACCACCAATGTTTCCAAAGAAACTCATGAGGATAAATGCAATACTCGCTATAATGATAAAGATTCTTGATGCAACTTTAGTGAGTAAAACAAATCCTAAATTTTCACCATATGCTACATGACTTGAAACACCAAAGATTGAAGGTAAAACACCTTCGAATAACCCAAAAAATGAAAAGTATCTTTTTTCATCTTTTGGCGTTTGTTTAGCACCGATAATGCTTGAATATCCTTGAACATTTCCATATAAGTTGATCGCAGAAAAAATATTAACGATAATCATCACGATAATTAAATCAAGTGGTGGAAATGCTGTACCATAAGGAAATAATTTAGGAAGTGTTATGACTGGCATACTTCTAACTAATGCCCAATTAAAGTTTCCGGTAATGATAAAGATTAAATAACCAATCACTATTGTTAATAATACAGGTATAGTTGCTAGTAATCCTTTACCTTTAATCGATAAGTAGCCACAAAAAATAGCTAAAAATATACCGACATAAAAACCATAATTAGCACTATCCCCAGATATTAGGTTAATCCCAACAGAACTTGTAGATAAACCAACCATCATAATCATCGATCCAGATACTAAAGGTGTCCAAATCTTGCTTAATTTACTAAAAACACCTAGAAAACCTAAGATAGCAACGATAAGCCCTGCAATGATATACGCATTAAATGATGCAAGTGCATAAGATTTTCCACCAATAGCAAATGCAGCAACAATCGCTAAAGAAGGAATAATATTTGGTCCTGATATCATTGATAACCTATGACCAAAAGAGACTTGGACTAAAGTAGTAACTCCAATCATAAAAACAACTCTTATCATGTAAAGTCCCAATTCATCACCAGTAAGATTTAACCCTAAGCCAACAATCGAATAACCCCATACAACCGGATAAAACATAATCATAATCCACTGTAAGGTATATATGATTAAATCTTTTTTAGATTTTGGTTTATCATTTAAATCATAGATTAAATCTATAGATTTCGTCTTCTTTTCCATGATTTCTACCTCTTTTAAATATAAAGGAATCTTTTAAAATGATTTAAGCAAAGATGCTTTATGATCACAAAAGATTCCTTATATGAATGAACTGTTTAACTAGTAATTATAGTATACCAACGATTAAGGCTAAGACACCAACTAAGGATGCTGTGATTAAAACAAACTTAGAGTTCCCCTTTATAACTTCAAATATTGAAATTTTGAATCCTTCACTAAG
>JAURFC010000021.1 GCA_030834445.1 Bacillota bacterium | reverse complement strand
TAATGACGAGTATTTTCTTACGCTTTCCCTCGGTGTGGACGAATCTTAGCATGTATGCCGTTATGTTTGTGGTCATCGTTTCCTTGATGCATGTGGCCCACATTCGTCTGCGTACGATGCTGAAACAACTCAAAGCCTTGTGGATTATGATGGTGTTTTTACTCGTGATTAATGTACTCGTCCCCAACACGTCTGAAATTGCTGGGTATTTTTCGATCGGTTCGCTTCGCATTTATTACAGTGCGTTACTCCAAACGTTTTATATCGTGTTTCGACTTGTGCTCATGTTGGGATTAACCCTCATGTTAACCGGGACCACGCGACCCTTAGATTTAACCTACGCGATTGAATGGTATTTAACCCCTCTTAAAGGGGTGGGCTTTCCCACGCATGAAGTCGCAATGACCATCGCGATTGCCTTACGCTTTATTCCTACGCTCCTAGAGGAAACGATGCGCATCATGAAAGCGCAAGCCTCACGCGGGGTCGATTTTTTAAACGGCAAACTCCAAGAAAAACTTCGGGCCATTATTGCCCTGATTGTTCCTTTATTTATTTCCGCGTTTCAACGCAGTGAAGAACTCGCCAATGCCATGGAAGCACGGGGCTATAACCCAAGTGCCCCCAGGACACGGTACCGTCAACTCGTTTGGAAAGCACCGGATACGTGGTCGCTCTTTTTCTTAATACTCTTTGTCGGAGGCATGATAACGTTGAATTCTCTTGGATTTGATGTCATCGCGTTTTGGCATGCGCTTTAAAGGCATTCTTGCCTTTGATGGCACGGGCTTTCAAGGATGGCAAACCCAACAGCAAGGGCAATCCATCCAAGAACAGGTGGAACGCATTTTTTCGCAAATCCTCAATCAACCCATTAAAGTCCATGGCGCAAGTCGCACGGATGCCGGGGTTCACGCCGAAGGGTTTGTCTTTCATTTTGATGCAGAAACCCAATTAACAGCAACACGCATTCGCCGTGGATTTAACCGCCTCATTCACACGCAACTCGTTTTAAGATCATTACAACGTGTTTCCCCAACCTTCGAATCGCGGTTTTCGTATTCTAAAAAAACCTATCGTTATCAAATTTATACCGGGGAGCGTAATCCTTTTTTATCGCGCTATGCGCATTATTACTTTGCGTCGATTGATCTTCCCCTTTTACGGAAAACACTCAAACATTTTGCCGGGGAACATTGCTTTCATAACTTTACCGTGAAACCGGAGGATGATGTTGCCTTTGTTCGTACGCTCTATTCAATCACTGTCAAGGTGGAGGATAATCTTGTTTTGATTACCTTAGTGGGCAGTGGTTTTATGACGCATATGGTCCGCATGATCGTGGGCACGGCCCTTGCCGTCCAAGAAGGGAAACTCACACGCTTGCAACTTACGAACCTTCTTGACCCCAACGTTCCTCGTCAGCCTGTCTCTTTTAAGGCACCGCCGCATGGGTTATACTTACAACGGATTCAATATGAAAAAACTCGATAGTTGTTATCACTCCCACACGACGCGCTGCGGTCATGCCTATGGCACTGATGAACAATATGTTCAACGTGCGATCCAACATGGCTTTAAGGTCATTGGTTTTTCCGATCACATTTTCTTTCCCGGCGTCCATCAACCAGGAATGCGTGGGGATTTTTCCTTATTAGAGGATTACAAGCAATCCGTGTTATCGCTCCAAGAAAAATATCGAAAAGACATTACCGTTCATCTCGGATTTGAAGCGGAGTATTATCCTGAATTTGATGCCTATTATCGTTCTTTATTTACCGATCACGGGTTTGATTATTTAATTTTAGGTCATCATTTCCGGTATGAAAATGGCCGTTTTCCGATTTACTATGCTGCGGCGAAAAATGCATCTTTTATTGAAGAATACGCTAACGGGATTGTCGCTGCTTTAAAGACGGGCTATTTTTCCTATGTGGCTCATCCTGATTTATACATGCTTGGGTATGTTGGAGGTTGGGATGTTCATGCGATTCAAGTAGCCCATACGATTTGTAAAATCGCGAAAGAAACGAATACACCCCTAGAACTCAATTTAGGCGGGGTCAATGGACGCGGTCTTATGCATATTGCCGGAGAATACCGCTTTCCGTATCCGTATGATGGCTTTTGGGCCATTGCCAAACAGTATGATGTCCAAGTTATTATCGGCATTGATGCCCATGCCCCAGAGCAATATGCTGCAAACAACTGGCAAATTTTGTATGATATCGTCGATCGTTATCAACTCACCTTGATTGATCGTTTAACTTTTAAAAAACCACGATAGGAGAAAATCATTATGGGACGAGCTTACCAAGTCCGTGCTTCAAGCATGGCCGCGACGGCCGCAAAACGCTCCGCGTTATTCATGCGTGCTTCCAAAGAAATTTATATGGCCGCCAAAAATGGTGTGCCCGATCCCGATAGTAATTTAGCCTTACGAGCAGCGATTGATAAATACCGCGCGCTCAATGTCACGCGTGAAGTCATTGATCGTGCGATTAAAAAAGCACAAGGCGGTGAAGTCGAAGCGTACGCTTCGGGTCGTTATGAAGCCTTTGGCCCGGGTAATTGTTACCTCATCGTCGATACGTTAACCGATAATACCAACCGCGCCTTAACCGATGTGCGAAGTGCTATCACCAAACGCGGTGGCAAAATGGGATCGGTCGTGTTTAACTTTACTGAATACGGTCAGCTTGTGTTTGAGGGATCCAATCCCAGTGAAATTGAAGAAGCGCTCATTTTAGGCGATGTCGATGTCCAACACGTCTCCGCGCATGAAACGATGATTGAAGTTTTGGTCAGTCCAACATCCCTTGGTCAAGCGAAAACGGTGCTCAATGAACGCGGTATTTCCCAATTTACGACCGCAGAAATTTGTTTAATTCCCAATGAAACGATGACGTTATCGGGCGAAGATAAACAACTCTTTGAACAACTCCTTGATGTCCTTGATGAATTACAAGACGTGCAAAACGTTTATCATAACGTCGATTTATCCGAATAGTTAAGTGCTACTGAACCACGATTCAACATTTTGTTGGGAATTCTTTAGCATTTGCTAGAATTTGAGTTAAGCGATAACGTTTTGTAATGTTGTCCTTCTCAACCGTATGATAACGGTAGAAAGGAGGGATGTATGGCAGAAATTATCGATAATGTGAAAGTCGGTCAATTTATTAAGGGTCTTCTCAAAGAAAAGCACATGACCCAGGATCAATTAGCCGAAACCCTGCATATCACCAAAGCCGCCGTCTCCCAAAATCTCAACGGCAAAAGTGCCTTTGATATTCAAAACCTTGTTAAGATTGCGGAACTTTTTCATCTCTCGTTAGACGACTTAATCGCAGGGAGAAAGCCTAAAGATCTTATCGATATTGATTCAGAATATGTCCGGATGATGAAACGAGGACTTAAGGATTTCCAAACCTATGATCCTTCTCAACTCAATATTGCGCATCCGGATGTCTACGGACGCGTCCTCATGGACTACTTATTGGCCGAAGAAGCTGATGCCTGGATTACGTACATGGTGGAGAAAAAAATTCCCTTTGCGTTACCAGAACACGTTCGATATCGACCACTTGTCCAACGGGTCGTTTTATATGTGTTACAAAAACAATTAACGTCCCCACTTCCATTAATCCAAGCGTATGTGAAACATTTTGGAATGTTTGATTTTAACGAGGATGCGGACCGTCAACTTTTCTTTGCCTTGCTCAACCACAAAGAAGGGGTGGCGTTATTTTCCTCCCTTTGGACCGAAAAAGAAACGACGACCGTGCAACGCTCGCTCTTTTTTATTCCCTTTCAAACCAAGGCATCCAACTATTGGATGGACCGGGATAAGATGCTTCGTCATGTGATGGAGTTTCATCTGCTTCATCTTTGGACATGGTTAGTTGAAAATGTGTTGATTCAACGCGCCTTCTACCAATTAGAACCGCTTTTAAAACGGCTCGTACAATTTGGGTTTATCGAAGGGCTCGTTCGGTTTGTCAGCGCCATGCCCGTATATGAACGATCCGAGACCTTTTTATCGTATGACGTCATGGATGCAATGGTGTTTCTTGCCCAGAAAAAATATGTCAAGGTGATGATCGATGCCATTCAAAAAAACCTGGTCTATGATTTACAAAATTTATGGAATCGACTTATTCCCATCGACGATGATGATCTTTTACATCAACTTGTTGATGCCTATCCCCAAAAAATTTCGCCCAAGAAAAGCATTAAAGCCCTCATTGAACATCAACGCTTTGGCTTTATTGATGCCCATGTTGCTTGGTTTGGCCAGGATAATTTAAGTTATGGATTGGATGCGATTTCATTGGAAAAAGCCGATGCGAAAACGCTTCATCATCTCATTGATTTAGGGGCCCAATTTAAAGCAGAATACGCGAATCGATTCACGGCGGAAAAGATGAATCGCTTGCTCGCGAGACCCAAGAAAGGAAATTAAGGGTATGCAAATTGATTTATTTTATGTGTTGTTAGGTTTGTCGATTGTCACTTTTTTATTAGTCCTCTTACTCATGATTCGTTTTAAATTGGTGGAAAAGTATTTTATGCCCCTCAAGTTTCGCATCATTAATACGTATGTGCTTGATCCCAGTCAGAAAAAAGATTACTTAAAAATGACGATCTATAATTCCACGCTCAATGACGCACGTGTTACCTCGTTTGGGTATGTGTATCGTCAAAAAAACATCGACTATTTTCGCGAATATTTACTCCAACATCAACATCCTGCGACCCATCAAGCGTTAGTCGCGGCCCGCGATTCGTTAACCTTCTCGTTACCCTTAACCGCGTTGGTCGATTTCGTCCAAGATATGAATGGGGGCAAATTCTCCGCGCGCAAGATCATCACCTATGCGACGACAAGTTTTGGACAAACGACGTATCTCAAAACAAATCTTGTCCGTAAACATATTCAAAAAGTGTTAGATCAACGTCGTAACGTTGAACGCGCACGTTTACGAGGAATTGCGCGAGAACAGGCGCGTCAACGACGAGAAAAATTCCAAAAATGGGTTGTAAGAACCCGTCAAGGTATCGCCTTCTTTTTTAAGAAAACCTTCTCCAAGCGTCCTACGACCGGTAAAAAGATAAAGCCGTAGAGAGTATTTCATTGACTTTATAACGATACGTTAGTATTATTTATCTCGGCACTTTATTTGTTCCATCTATTTTAAATATGGACCTTGCAAAGTGATGAGGAGGACTCGAACATGCAACGACAAACGACGATTGCAAACGCACAAACAGTCAATCACAAATGGTATGTTATTGATGCCACAGACCTTCCTTTGGGCCGTTTAGCAACCCAAGTTGCAACCATGCTCATGGGAAAAAACAAGCCTTCGTACACCCCCAATGTGGATGGTGGCGATTACGTCATTATTATTAATGCCGAAAAAGTAGGCTTATCGGGAAATAAAGTGGAAAACAAAAAGTATTACAACAACTCTCAATATGTGGGCGGTCTTCGCACACGTACAGCGGGGGTGATGTTACAACAATACCCCGAAGAAATGCTTGAACGCGCGATTTGGGGCATGTTACCCAAAACCCGTTTAGGTCGTCAAATGCATAAAAAGTTATTTGTATACAAAGGTGCAACCCATCAACACGAAGCGCAAAAACCTGAAGTGTTGACGGTCAGCCTCTAAGGAGAAACGTATGGCAGCAAAGAAAAAAGATGTGAAGTATTATGGCACCGGACGTCGTAAATCCTCTGTGGCCCGTGTCTTCTTAACCGATGGCAAAGGTTCCATTAAAATTAATGGTCGTCCCGTTGATGAATATATGCCGTATGACACCTTAGTCATGGATCTTAAACAACCCTTAACCTTGTCGAATAACGAAGATAAATTCGATGTGGAAGCCACCGTCAAAGGCGGCGGATTTACGGGTCAAGCGGGTGCCATTCGCTTAGGCATCGCCCGGGCGTTATTAGAATCCGGCACCGATCGTTCGACCTTAAAAGTCGCGGGTATGTTAACCCGTAACGCTAAAGTCAAAGAACGTAAGAAGTACGGTCTTAAAGCCGCACGTCGCGCCTCCCAGTTCTCGAAGCGTTAATCGTTTCCTTACCTTGTACATATCTCATCGTTGTTCTATAGTAATGACGATGAGCAATGGGCCGTTAGCTCAGTTGGTTAGAGCACACCCCTGATAAGGGTGAGGTCGATAGTTCGAATCTATTACGGCCCACCATTGTAACCTTAAAAACTGTCGTGAGAGCGACAGTTTTATTCTTGAAAACCCCAATGATTAAAACCTTAAAAGACAAAGCGTTCTTAAAACGCTTCTTCACGATAAGCTTCCCGGTGATGGTGCAAATGCTCATCTCCTTTTTTGTCAACTTTATCGACAATGTGATGGTGGGCGGAATCTCCGATGATGTTGTGGGGGCGGTATTTTCTGTCAATCAGTTATCCTTTTTATTTTTTGTCATTAGTTATGGCTTATTTTCAGGGGCATCCATTTATGTTCAACAATTTTCTGGATCTAAAGATGATGACCACTTAAAACAAGCGGTCCGTTATAAAGGTTATATCGGCACATTCTTTTTACTTATTTTTATTCCCATGGTACTCATTTTTGGTGAATCCCTCGTTCGCTTTTATGCGCGTTCCAGTTCGAATCAAGAAGCCATTGTCGTTGAAGCGTTACAGTATTTACCGATTATTGCGTTTTCCTACATCCCATTAACGTATGCAACGATGTATGGTAGCACGTACCGTGAAATTGGGAAAACAAAATTACCCATGGTGATCAGTGTAATCTCTTTACTCGTGAATGCCACGTTGAATTACGTGTTTATTTATATCGTTAAAAATGGCATTGTCGGGGTCGGGATTGCGACGTTAACGGCACGGGTGGTGGAGTTTATTCTCCTCGTAGTGATTTCACACGCCAAAAACGAACCGTTTACACGCCAGTTATATCGTCCTTTTAAGGTGGAATGGACGTTAACTAAAGCGATTACCCAAAAAACTGGGGTCATGTTAACCAATGAAATTTTGTGGTCGGGTGGTATTGTCTTTCAACAACTCGCGTTAGCATCTCGCGTCAATGTTTTATCTACCTTATCAATTATTTCGACGACAACGGAAATATTTAATATTATTTGGGCCGGTCTTGCGGTCGGTGTCGGCGTCATGCTTGGAACGACCCTCGGGGAGGGAAAAGTGGACGAAGCTAAGAAGTTATCAACTCAACTTCTATGGATGGGTGTCCTCATTGCCTTAACCTTAGGATTTATTATGTTTTGGTTATCCCCGCTTATTCCTCAATTATGGGTGAGTGTCGAAGTTACTCAAAAACAAATGGCGACTCAGATACTCCAATTCTTTATGTTCTTTTTACCTTTTTTTGCAATTGCCAATGTTACCTATCATACGTTACGTGCGGGCGGAAAAACGTCCCAAGCTTTTTTACTCGATGGGACCGTGATGTGGTTAGGGACGGTTCCTTTATCATGGGCACTCGCGATATGGACGAATATTCCATTTGTGACGATGTGGGTTTTGATTCAAACCATCGACTTTTTAAAAGCCGGTTTTGGCATTTATTTAGTCCGTCGCTATGACTGGGCGAAAAACTTAACGAATCCTTTTACAAAAAAATCACACATTCGCACCCAAGAAAATTGAAAAATCATCCTTGATTTGATATGATTAAGCACGCTGGACACTTAGCTCAGATGGGAGAGCGTTTCCTTCACACGGAAGAGGTCACAGGTTCGATCCCTGTAGTGTCCACCATTCGCCGTCATAGCTCAACTGGCAGAGCAATTGATTTGTAATCAATAGGTTGTAGGTTCGAGTCCTATTGACGGCACCAGTCTCCTTTGGGGATATGGCGGAACTGGCAGACGCGTTGGACTTAGGATCCAATGGGCAACCGTGCAGGTTCGACTCCTGTTATCCCCACCAACTCGATGATGAATACCTTAGTCAATATTGGATATGTGACGTCGCTTGGCATTATTTTGTTATTGCTTGTACTGGTCACCTTGTTGACCTTTTTTATTTTAAACCTCGCGTTTAATCGTCGCCAAAATAACCATCCTTATTTACGTTATTTTACTGCCAAAGATTTTCCTAATTTAGAAGCGGATGAAGTGGAATTTACCAACCGTCGTCACCTAAAAATTCGTGGTGCGTTTTATTATTATGATCAAAAGAAAACACATCAAGGTCTTATCATTTTTCCTCATGGTATCGGAGCAGGACATCATGCCTATATGCATCTTATTGAACAATTTGCTCAAAAAGGATTTATCGTTTTTTCCTACGACAATACGGGCTGTGAACTATCGGAAGGTTCCTCAATACGTGGTATTCCTCAAGCGATTCTCGATTTAGAGGATGCCCTCCATTATTTAGAAAAGACGACGTATACAAAGTATCAATGGTTTGTCGTTGGCCATTCTTGGGGTGCTTATGCTTCGCTTCGTTCAAGTTTTTTATCACCTCG
>JAURFC010000007.1 GCA_030834445.1 Bacillota bacterium | reverse complement strand
TCGCAAACCCATACGCATACCGTTCAACGTTATATTGAGGGAATGTTGCCTTTTTTAAATCAAAAACATGATGCCCAATTTGTAATCATTGCCCTCGATTCGGATTTAGAAAATTTACAAATCTTACAAGAAGTTCGTGATTATGTTTTAAAATTTAAACTTCATTCCAAAGTGACAATCTTTGTCCAGTTGATGAATAAGACGTATGCAGATCATAGTCAATTATTTCAAGATTCTTTTATCCATGTACTAGGCCAAGGCGATGCGATGTATAATCTCCGCCATATTATAAGTCCAACCCTTACTACGATGGCGGAAAATATTTTTTCCTTACTCCACCCAAAAGATAACTTTGATCGCCTCCAATTCCAAGAAAAGAAGGCCTACCTCTATGAAGCGGTCAGTATTCGTTTTCGCTTAAATTTGATGGGTTTTGATTTAGTCCAACAAGACAAGGGCATCTCTGAGCGGCGATATCTTGAAGCGTATGATCCGCTGCAATTACGACCAGAAAATCTCGATCACTTGCGTGCGAGAAATGATGCGGATATTGCCAAATATTTCCCTAAAAAAATCACACCGCGTTCGTTATTAGCTCAACAAGAGCATCTACGGCAATCCGCATTTGCGTTATCTCAAGGCTATATCCCAATGCCGTTGAATGATTTCATTACACATGGAGTGATTCGTCATGAAGAAACCAATGAAGATGTCCGCATTACGACCTTTGAAAGCTTAGGAACGATACAAAAAGCACTTCGTGAAAAACGCGGCGCTTCCTTTCCTGAATCGGATGTCATTTATCCTTATTTTGTAACGTTTGATCATCTTTATCTTGTCTTAAAAAATACACCCTTTAAAGTGATTGATAAGATTGCTCCGCATTTTAGCGAAACGCTTGAACTATCCATGGATGAACTTCCATCCATTCAAAGTCGCATTAAAGATTAAGAAAGCACGACTCGTACGGTTCTAGATGACATTGACCATCAAAAACATTTTTGCTTTTTAACGTGAAAGGATCTTTTAAAACGTGTGATCCTTGACCAGTCGGGAGATGAATCATTTTGGGAAATTCTGAAAAGTTAAAAATGGCAATCAATGGTTTTTTTCTATCGCGTTGGAGGATTAACACCGCATCCTCTGTGCTTGGAAGCACATGAAAGGATGCTTGGTTTGAAAAACGGGCTTCGGTATGGCGAAAACGAATCAACGTTTTTAACCATGTAAACGCACGCGATTCAAGCGGATATTTTTCAGGATGTTGAACTTTTTCCCAAGCAAAGGCAGGACGATGCATCCACCGGCCATCTTTTTTACCGCGTTTATCGGCGTGATTTTTATCATTCGGTTGTAGCCACTCGTCCCCGGAATAGATTAAAGGCATACCAGGTAGCGTAAATAAAAGTTTGTGGATGAGTTCAAAACGTAAAAAAGCTCTTTCAAGCATTTCCGGGTGACCGATTTCCATCGCTTCTTCAAACCCTAAAAGCGCAGAAAGTGTTCCATTCGTTCGCGCATCACCCGTTTTGGCATTTTCTTGGTAGTTTTGGCCGCGGGCAAACGAATAGGGGAATGACCCATTAAAAAAAGTAATCAGATAATGTTTATGCAAATAAGGGTCTCGTCCTGTTGAACGAATAAAATCTTCGTTAAACCCCCAGCCAATATCATCATGGCAACGCACATAATTCATCCATGTCGCGTGTTTCGGCGCCGGAAAGCGCGCTAATTCGTGGGCCATCATCCGTGTGTCCCGCGTCGCAATCGCGTCCCATATATTCACCATGGAAATGGCATTATAAAGAACATCACATTCCGGTTCTTTTTCCGTGCCAAAATACCGATAGATTTGCTCGGGCTCAACAATCGCCTCTCCCAAAATCGCAGCACCCGGGGCAACCGCTTGCTTGATGGTTTGAAAGAGTTGCATTAAATCGTGTACTCTTGGTAAATTTCGACATGTGGTTCCAAGTTCTTTCCATAAAAAAGGAATCGCATCGAGGCGAATCATCGCCACCCCCATGTCGGCCATCCATAAAAAGATATCCACGATGTCATATAAGACGTATGGGTTCGCAAAATTTAAATCCCATTGGAACTCTGAAAAAGAGGTGAAGACGTGTTTTTTAATCTCGGGATAATACGTGAAGTTACCCGGATAAATGTCAGGAAGGACTTCGGGCACCGTCTTATTGAATTCATTCGGAATCACTTCGTTGTCATACATCAAATAATACGCTTGATAAAACGGGTCGCCTTCAAGCGCTTTTTTAGCCCATCGATGTTCCTTAGCCGTGTGATTGAGCACAAAATCGATCGCAATATAAATACCGCGATCCATATAGGTTTTAATGACATTTTGAAAGGTGGCTATATCCCCAAGACGCGGTTCAATGGCTTGATAATCTTCCACAGCATAGCCACCGTCATTGTTGCCTTCACGCGCTTTTAATAACGGCATGAGATGAATGTATTGAATACCCATGGATTGAAAGTACGTCACCTTGGTTAGAAGTCCCTTCAAATCCTTCGAAAACAAATCAATATATAAGGTGATCCCAATCATGTCAGCTTGTTGAAACCATTGGGGATTTTGATCCAATTTGTTTAACCACGAGGGTCGTTTTGAGTGATAACGTTCAAGAAGTGAGAAAAAAGCGGATCCATGAATGGCGAATAATTCATTGCCATAAATCCGGCGGTAAAGGGTTTCAATTTCAGTCAAAAGCGTCGGGGAAATCGCCATCATAGACTCCTCACATAAGGTTATTTAATCGATCCTGCGACCATCCCTTTAATAATATACTTTTGTGCAAATAAGAAGAGAATAATGACCGGAATCATCGCAATTAAGACGGCAGATAAAAGGAATTGGTACTCGGCGACGAAGGCGCCAACATAATTGACAATTGCTAAAGGAACGGTTTGGAAAGGCGTACCTTTGCCGACAATTAATAGCGGGAGTAAGAAGTCATTCCAGATCCAAATGCCATTCAATAGCATAATCGTAATCGTAATGGGTTTGAGAATGGGGAAAACGATATAAATAAACGTTTGTACTTTATTGCACCCATCAATTTCTGCTGCTTCTTCAAGTTCATACGGAATGGATTTCATAAACCCATGATACATAAAGATGGAAAGCGGAGCACCAAAGCCAACGTATGCAAAAATCATGCCAAAATGACTTCGTAAAAACGGAATTCCCGTCACGTCCCGTAAGGTTCTAAACCACGAAACAAGCGGAATCATGACGACTTGAAACGGAATAATCATCGCGACAACGAATAATAAAAAGATAAGATTAGAAATTTTAGACTTGGTCCGGACAAGAACCCACGCGGCCATCGACGATGCCATGACAATCGCAATTAAGGATCCCGTGGTAATAATGATGGAGTTAACGAAGGCTTGTTGGTATTGCGTGTTCGTCGACGTCCAGACTTCTTCCATATTGGTTAATAATTGCGCGAATGTTCCTGTGAGCGCAAGCGGATCGGTTAACACTTCAAAAGAGGTTTCTTTCGACGCATTCATTAACAACAAGACAAATGGTGAAAAGAAAATGACAAACAAGAGAATGGTAAGGATTTCAAGCAAGAGAGTGCTTCGTTTTTTACGGGTCATGCTTCAATCTCCTTACGTTTGTTATATTGCACTTGAATCACTGAAATAACGGTTAAAACAATGAAAAATATAACTGCCTGTGCTTGGGCAAGCGCGGGTCTTAAACTCACTTGATACGTATCAAGAATGTACATGGAAATGAGTTTGGTCCCCCACAAGGATAAGCCTTGGAATTCAGTGGATGGACCCCCAGCGGTCAATGCAAAGTTCACATCGAATTGTTTGAAAGAATTAATTAAGGTTAAAAATAACGTCACGGTGAAGGCTGGGGCAACCATGGGTAACATAATATGCCGAATACGTTGCATAAATTTGGCACCATCAATCTCCGAGGCTTCCACAATATCTTGAGGAATGTTTTGAATCGCGGTGACATAAATCATCATTAAGTAGCCTGCGTATTGCCAACCCCACGTCAGGGAAATACCTAAGATGGCCGTATTGCGATCAGCAAGCATTAAAAAGGACTCACCACTCGCAAGCAATGTAACGTCAGGAACAACGTTATTAAAGATGAATTTCCATAAATAGCCTAAAACGATGCCCCCGATGAGGTTGGGTAGGAAGAACCCAACGCGATAAAAGTTTTGAAATTTTAATCCGCGGGTCACAAGCAAGGCAAGCGAGAAAGAAATAATGTTAAGTAAGACAATATTGATGGCCGCAAAAACAAACGTAATGATGAGCGAATAAATGAAGCGAATACTTTCGTTGCCACCTGCGGTGAATAAACGAATGTAGTTTTCAAAACCAATGAATTCCGGAGTTCCAAATCCACGCCAGTCGGTAAACGAATAATAAAGTCCTAAGAAGAACGGAATAATAATCGTAAAAACGAACGCAAGAAGAGCTGGTGCGAGAAATCCCCAAAAAACTAATGATTTTTGATGTTTTTTGAAAAATAATGAGATTTTTGATGATTGTTTGATCACACCGTATCCTCCAATAAAAGAAAGGAAAGGGAGGTAAATCCCTTTCCTTCGTATGTCTAATTAGCTACGAATTAAAGGTTGGCAAGGAAATCTGGATACCCTTCTAAGGCAATGGTCATCAGGGTTTCAAATTGTCCTGGAGTAATTTCACCATTGGCTAATCGGGTATAGATAGGACCTAATTCGTTATAACGAAAATCACCGTTAAAGTAGTATTGGTTCCAGCTATAGATTTTACCTTCTGCAGCCCATTCTTGGACCGAGACAGATAAAGGAGCGGTGGGTGATAATTCTACGGATTTGAAGGCAGGAATATTACCCGCTTCTTCAACCATATACTTATGACCGGCTTCTGTTGTCGCCATGTAGGTTAAGAAATCTTTCGCTAATTGTTGACGGGCTTCAGGAGCTTGGGCATTCACCACATACCATGAAGGAGCGGCAACGAAGATACCATCGGTTTCTTGAACACTGGCTGGGAACACACCATGAGGAGCAAAGCCACGAGCGAAGGTCGCTTCGGCATCACCCAAGAATGGTTCAACCCAATTACCTTGGTGTAAGAAGACGGCTTTTTCTTCCGCGAAAGCCCCGACTTGTTCGTTATAACCACCCGTACGTAAGACGGTTTCATCCGCGTACGTAAAGAGGAGGTTGACCCAGTCAGCATAATAGCCTAAACGGGTACGATCAACGGTTCCTTCTAAAAGATCTTCAACAACGGATAAATCGCCGTATTCAAGACCTGCAGAGAGTAAACTGTTAAAGTTGTGGTCATTGGTGACCCAGCTCATACCAGCTGCACCACCTGCCATCGAAACGACCGAATCGATACCTAAGGCCACTTTTTCTGCATCTAAGGCTTCAAAAGCTTCCATATAAGCATCATAATTGGTAAGTTCGGTGACATCGATAGGTGTCACACCTGGTAACGCGTTAAATTCGTCAATTAAATCTTTGTTGTAGGCCATACCCCAACCTTCAATGGCAACAGGGAAACCAACAACTTTACCATCGACTTTGAAGGCCACATCGGTATCTTCAACCCATGGTTCTTCCGAAAGATCAGCAATCATATCTTCATATTGTTCGTATGCTGGGATACCATCAATGACAAAGATATCTGGGGCTTCCCCCGCGGCGATGTCAGCTTGTAGTTGGGTTCCTAATTGGCAAAGATCCCCACCACACGAGGTGACTTTCATTTCTACACCGGTTTCTTCGGTGTAAGCTTCAGCGAACGCTTGAAGCGCTGCATCGATTTCTGGTTTGTTTTGGAGCATGTAAATGGAATCACTTGATCCTCCACAGCCAGCCAATGCAGTAACGGCTAACAATGAACTTGCGAAAAAGCCTAACTTTTTCATTTTCTACTTCCTTCCTCCGTTTCTTACGGATTTGATACTTTTAGAATAGTAAAAAATGTAAGCGATTTCAATACTTTTTTGTAAGCGCTTTTATTTTTTAACAATCATCGACTGAATATTGCTTATTTCAAGGTTGGGGTCTAACCGCGGGAATAAAGGTTGAGGGGCTTGGTTTATTAATCCATCTACATAATCACGCTTCTTTAAGTCATGAAAGGAAGGCGGATTTGCGATACCAAGTTGTTGATAGGCTCTTGGCGCGGTTTCCACTAAAATCGGGCTGTATAAGGTGGTTGCGGTTACTAAAACTTCCATTAAATGATGCATCACAGTTTCAAGTTGGGCCTTCTTTTCGGGGTCTTTGGCGAGGACCCAGGGTTGCGATTCATCGATGTATTTATTCGCCCGGGAAACGAGTTGATTAACCACCATATAGGCTTCGGTGACCTTGAGTTGATCCATGAGGTTTTCAAATTGAGAAAGTGTGACTTCGAGCAAGCCTACGAGTTGATCATCAAACTCTGTATGGTTACTCACCTTGCTAGGAACCACTCCATTAAAATACTTTTTCACCATGTTAAGGGTGCGATTTAACAAATTCCCGTAATCATTAACTAAATCAATGTTCGTACGTTCAACAAACTGCTCAGGGGTAAACTGACCGTCGCTGCCAAAAATGGTTTCGCGAACGATGTAATAACGAAGGGTATCAACCCCATATTTTTCAATGATGGGAAGAGGATCAATGACATTACCCTTAGATTTGGACATTTTTCCGTCCTTCATCATTAAAAGACCATGGGCAACAACGCGGTCGGGTAAACGAAGTCCTAACGCCATCAAAAAGATGGGCCAATAAATAACGTGGAAGCGCGTGATATCACTGCCCACAATGTGAACAATTTCACTTTCGGGATCCACCCAAAAAGACTGATATTTTTCATCCTCTTTTGTACCAAAACCAAGCGCGGTGATATAGTTTGTCAAAGCGTCTAACCAAACATACACAACATGGCGAGGATCTTCTTTGACTTGCACCCCCCAGGTGAAGGATGTTCTTGAAACACAAAGATCTTCTAATCCTGGCTTAATGAATGTGTTCAGCATTTCATTTTTACGCGATTCCGGTGTAATAAACAATGGGTTTTTTTCGTAATATTCAACTAAGCGGTCCGCATATTTACTCATACGGAAAAAATAAGCATCCTCTTCTTCTAAGTGAACGGGGCGTTGACAATCTGGACAAAGGTGTTGCTCGCCGACTTGGGTCTCTGTCCAAAAGGATTCGCAATACGTGCAATACCACCCTGCATATTTGGATAAGTAAATATCCCCTTGTTTTAGAAGTTGAGAAAAGATATCTTGGACCCTTTGTTCATGACGGGGTTCGGTCGTGCGAATGAAATCATCATAGGAAATATGCATCTTTGTCCACAAGTCTTTAATACCCACGACTACATCATCCACAAACACTTGCGGTGTTTTTCCGTTTTTTTCTGCGGTTTCTTGAATCTTCTGACCGTGTTCATCGGTTCCCGTTAAAAAATAAGTAGGAACGCCTTTAAGTCGTTTGTAGCGGGCTAACACATCGGTAACTGTTGTAGAATAGGCATGGCCAATGTGTAACTTGGCACTCGGGTAATAAATGGGGGTTGTGATGTAAAATTTATTTTTCATGATGTTTATTATAAAGAAAAAACCACAGAATGGACGTCCTGTGGTTTTTTTAACAATCCTTATTTGTTTAAGTTGCCGTAACGTTTATTGAAACGATCCACGCGACCATCGACCTTCGTCGAACGATCTTTACCTGTAAAGAATGGGTGGCATTGGTTGCAGGTGTCGACACGAATTTCATCGAGAATGGATCCCGATTCAAAGGTGTTACCGCAGCTAATGCATGTCACCGTCACAGATTTGTAGTTGGGGTGAAGTCCTTTTTTCATAAATGTTGCTCCCTTCTGCCTTAAATCTCAAGTGGATTTAAAGTAAGTGCTAACGTATAGTATCATTTAACGAGATTTCGTGCAATGTTTACGAGTGTATTTGTAAATATTTTTTTTGGAATTATAATGATATCAATTTAAAAGGAGTTAAATTGATGAAACTTACGTTAAAACAACATTGGTTAACTTGGGTCATTCTTGCGTATGGTTTATTACTAACCGCTGTTCTTGTCGAAAAATTTGTTGCCGATTTTCTTTTAGACGAAACCGATGACTGGTGGCGATTTTGGTATTTATTTACCTATCAAACCAATGTTATGGTCGCTGGTTGGTCTGTCACGTATGGTTTGAGCAAACTGTTTCAGTGGGAAAAAACACTCGCGTTTATTACCAACAAATTACTTGTCATTATCATTACCGTTAATACGTTGATTGTTTTTTTCATTGTATTCTTTGTACTCAACCCCGTTCTTCAAGGACAATGGAATCCTCTTTCTAGTCTTTCAGAATTACTTAACCACAACTTATCTACCGTCCTTATGACCATGGTTTTCTTTATGATCCCTGGTGTTGGTACGTTAAAAAACAGTAATGCGATCACTGTTTTAATCTATCCATTTATTTACTTTATTTTCCACACCATTATTGGTTTGAGTTTTACATTTAAAAGTGGGGAAGCCGCTTTTAATTATGGCTTTGTGAATCCTAATAATTACAGTAATTTAGGAATATTCGCACTAATTATTGTGTTGTTAGTGGGCATTTTTGGAGCGTTAGGCTTCGGATTAATTCAAGTTAAAAATAAACTCCATCCAACCGGAAAATAAATATATTTTGCCTATAAAAAAAGAGAGGTATTTGACCTCTCTTTTGTTTTTGTTTTAACTACCAATACTTAAGCAGTGTAGCCTTCGTAAGTCGCTTTTTGTTCTGCTGTTAATAAGAAATTACTGGCAACGAGTCCATCCGGATTAGAAAGTTCAACGGTTGCACTGTAGGACTTATCCGTCGACGCGGCATCAATTTCAAACATGGCAGCAGTCGTACTGGCCGTAAATGTGACTTTCACGGTAAGTTCCGTAGGAACAAAGCCGGCCACATCTTCAAAAGAGGCGAGGTCCACAAACTGGGCCACAGGAAGCGTATAAACTTTAACATCTTGATCGGCAGGTTGACCCCCAATAACGAGATTGGTTGCTTGATTATTGATAATGCCTTTAATTTCTTCGGTTAACGTGGCTTCGGCAACAGAGACCGCTTCGTTAAATAAATCAAACGAGTTGTCGTCAAACGCTTCAAATACTTTGTCGGTCACCGTAGGATTGTTTGCAAACGTACGTGAGGCAAACATGCCTTCTTCCGCGTAATCATAGATCACAGTTAAGGTGCGCGTGGTTTCCACCCCATTGACGGTAGCAGGACTAATTTGCACGAGTTTTAAGCCCGTTTCAAAGAAATCCACTTCAAAGGTGTAAACCTTGGTGTCTTGAACGATTTCTGCATCGACACGATAGTTCATGTTTAAGCGGTCTTGAACATCTTGGGTTGGAAAGTACGTATCGTATAGTGTATTAAACACTTCGGAAAAATACGTTTGGGGTCCTAAGCAGGATGTTAAAAAGGCGGTGGTGGCCCCTAAGGTTAAAATTGTTTTGTTGGATTTCATTTCTATTCCTCTAATAAGTTAACAATCAAGACAGCAATTTTGTTTGCTTGACACCTCTTTATATCATAGAATTAACGATTTCAAAAGAAAAAACGCTTCCTTAACTAAAGCGTTTTTGGATAATTTTCCCTCCTTCAGAGCGAATCTTAAGTCGATAATGGCGGGGAGTGTCGGGGGAGATGATCACGACCTTATCCATTTTAAATTTTACATAAAGGGTGATACTCAATCGTTAACCTTCGGTAAAGATTCAACCAAGTTTCAATGAATTTGACTAACCTTTATGAAAATAACTTGATAAAATAGTGAAATATCGCGGAGGAGAATTATGATTTCAAAGAAATTTGCGAAAGAGTTGCTTGTTTTAGCAACAGCAAACGGTGCAGATTTTGCCGAACTGTACTTTGAAGATGTCGTGGGTCAAACCACCATCATGGAAAACGGCAAGATTGAAGAACGGACATCCAACAACGGTTATGGTGTTGGCATTCGTGTGCTTAAAAATTTACAAAGTGCGTACGCCTATACATCTGACTTATCCAAAAAGAGTTTGGTTGAATTGGCAACGAATATCTCAAAAGCGTTTCAAGATAAGCGCGTGATTGACGTCCCCGAACTCAAAAAAGTTCGTACACGTAAAGATCTCAACGCAACACAAAAACCGTTAGAATCGGTGAGTGTTCAAGAAAAAATTGCTTTAATGAAAGAAGCCAACGATATTATGGCCGCCTACGACCCTCGTATTGTTCGTACAAATGTTTACTTTTCAGAAATGGTTAAGAAAGTCACCATTTTTAACACTCTCGGGCGTTTAGTTGAAGATGAACGCCGTCGTGGTCGCATGTACATGATTGCGATTGCCGCCGAAAATGGTCGTTTTGAAACATCGGGCGAAGGTCCTGGTGCCAGCGATGGTTTAGAATTTTTCACGGATAAAATCAAACTCAAAGAATTAGCATTAGAAACCGCTAAGGGTGCCATCACCTTATTAGGCGCGGTAGAATGCCCCTCCGGAAAAATGCCTGTTGTCATTGGCAACGGTTTTGGGGGTGTGATTTTTCATGAAGCATGTGGTCACCCCTTTGAAGCGTCTGCCGTCTCAAAGAAACTTTCTGTTTTCTGGGATAAATTAGGCAAACAAGTCGCCAACCCCATTGTGAACGCGGTGGATGACGGTACGATTCAAAATGCCTGGGGTTCTACGAACGTCGATGATGAAGGATTCCCGACCGAAAAAACCCAACTCATTAAAAACGGAGTGCTTGTGAACTTTATGGTGGATCAATTCAATGGTCGCCGTATGAATACGCCACAAAATGGTCACTCCCGTCGTCAAAACTACAAATTTGAACCGACGTCCCGTATGACGAACACTTTCATTGAAAATGGTCCTCATACCGTCGAAGAAATTATTGCCGCAACCCCTTATGGTTTATACGCCAAGAAAATGGGTGGTGGATCGGTTAATCCTGCCACCGGCGAATTTAACTTTACGGTCTCCGAAGGTTATATGATCCGTGATGGAAAAATTGGGGAAGCGGTCAAAGGGGCTGCTTTAGTCGGTAAGGGGGATGAAATTCTTCCCCGAATCGATATGATTGCCAATGACTTAGCGCGTGCCCAAGGGATGTGCGGTGCCGCATCCGG
The DNA here is from genome assembly GCA_030834445.1 of Bacillota bacterium. Taxonomy (GTDB): domain Bacteria; phylum Bacillota_I; class Bacilli_A; order RFN20; family CAG-826; genus UBA970. Next base: position 18,255 of record JAURFC010000007.1, on the reverse strand, counting down.
TAGTATTCCAACCGACGTTGGACAACCCACCTTACGTGTAACCGAAATTACCGTCGGTGGCCGCCGAGGAGGACAATAACATGGCGAAATTTGATGCATATTTTGCGTTAGCAAAAGCAAAAGGAATCGATGTCTTAGAACTTTATTTTTCCCGTGGAAAATCCACCAGCTTTAAACTTTATAACTCCCAAATTGAAGGGTATAAAATCGCCGAAGATATTTCACTTTATGCCCGTGGTATCGTTAGCGGAAAAATCGGGTATGCTTCTACGGAAAAAATGACCAAAGACACCCCTGCCTTCTTGATCCAAGAAATCTTAACGAACGCGGGGACGGTTACCAAAGAAGAACTCGCAATCATCTTTGAAGGTTCAGAAAAATACAAAAAACGTAATGTCTTTAATCCTGCAATTGCTGAATTACCGATTGAAACGAAAAAAGAGCGTTTATTTGCCTTAGAAAAGAAGTTAAAGGCACTCGATAACCGGGTCACCCAAGTCAATGCGTGTACGTACAATGAACGTGAATCTGAAGCGATGCTTATTAACTCCTATGGGTTGAAGCTTAAACGTAAATCGAATTATTACTATTACTACGCTGGCGTTCTTGCGGAAGCTAACGGAGAACGTAAGAGTTCGGGAGAGGTTCATTTATCCAACGATCCTGCCGATTTTGATTTAGATGCTTTTGCCAAAAAAATTGTTGAAAAAGCGGTCGAAAAATTTGGCGGAACACAATGTAAATCGAAGAATTACAAAGTTGTTCTTGATAAGGACGTTGTAGCCGATTTACTCGAAGCGTATTTAGAAAATGCCTCTGCTGAAGAAGTGCAAAAGAAAACTTCCTTAATGCTTGGCAAACTCCAACAACCGGTCGCCAGTAAGAAAGTCACTATCATGGAAATGCCGTTGACAAAAAACCAATTCTTTACGTACTTTGATGACGAAGGTGTTGCAACCTATAACAAGACGGTCATCAAAAAGGGTGTTTTACAAACGTACTTCTATAACTTAACCACTGCGAAAAAAGATGGCGTAACCACGACCGGAAACGGCTATCGTGGCGGTGGTAAAGTCGGGGTTGGATTTAACAATATCGTCTTAAAACCAGGCAAAAAATCACTCCAACAACTCTTTAGCCAAGTCAAAGAAGGGGTTTACATTACCGAACTCATGGGTGTCCATGCTGGATTAAACCCACAGTCCGGTAATTTCTCCTTACAAGCGAATGGTTTTATGATTGAAAAAGGTCAAAAAGCGACCCCATTAACTCTTATTACGGTCGCGGGTAACTTAGTGGATGTATTTATGAACGTCAAAGAAGTCGCGAACGATAACGAACTTCTTTTATCGTCCTATAACGTCCCCAGCGTGTTTATCAAATCCTTAACGGTTTCCGGTAAATAATTACTTTTTGTTCTTGATGATATAAAGCATCAAAAACGACGTCAGTAAACTGGCCAAGGTCGCGACGATGGTTAAAATAACCATCACCGTGCCCACAAGATCATTCCATCCATCCACGGGGGCAAAAAAACGAAGATACGCACTCACACCGAGTCCGCCTACGAAAACGGCAAGATTCGGTAGGAGTGCGATTTTTTGTTGATGGGTTTTTTGATAAATGAAATAAACGGATATTTGCACGAGAACGACGAGGGATAGTGCGATCAAAAAGAAAATAGAATCTTGCATACAAAGTACCTCTTACACGTATTGTAAGACAATCTTCGCAATTTGCTACTTCGTCTTATTTTGATTACGATATAAAAAAGGAGTTTACGATGAAAAAATTTGTTCAAGAATTTTCAAAATTTATATCTAAAGGCAACGTGATTGATCTTGCCGTCGGGATTATGATTGGGACCTCATTTCAAAAAATTGTCTCAAGCCTTGTGAATAATATTTTTATGCCGCTTATCAGTTGGCTTGTATCCACGGATTTATCCAGTTGGTTTATATCGTTACAACCGGGAGTTCCCGTTAATCCAGAAGAAATTGATTTAATGAATCCACCGAGTGGGTGGGAAACGCTTCCCATCCGACTTCAATATGGGTTACTTATCCAATCTTTAATCGACTTTTTACTCATTGCCTTACTCTTGTTCTTCGTGGTCAAAGCAGTCGCGTATTCTGAAAAAGTGCGCTTAAAAATCGAAAAAGATCTTTTAAAAAAGAAAAAAGAACCTAAAAAGGAAATTAAGGGTTAAGATCCCAATCGGGATGTTTCTTTTGGACTTTGACGAGGACGCTTTCAAAGAGTTTATTTTCAATCTCGGCACGACCAGGTTCTTTGATTTTGGCAAGGGATCCCGGACGACGGTCCACACAGAAGCGGGCTTCAGAATAAGAATCTTCAATGGTTCCCGCCACAATTAAATAAGCCGTCATCGTAAGCATCGCACTATGATTGGCTAAAAATTTACGATCTTTAGCGGGGAGATTATAAAAATAATCACTCGCTTCTTTTTTCTTACTCGTCCATAACGTGATGAAAGAACGAATCGAAAAGGCGCGTTGTTGGTATAGTTCGCCGAGACGCGGGTGCGCTTCAATGCGCTCTAAAAAACCCAACGCGTCATCATATTGTTCATTAATAAGCGCGTCATAGATTTTATAAACAAGAATCTGCGCGGTGAGATTGTTCACTTCTTTAAAGGTTTTAAAGGGTTTGGGATCTCTGTTAACTTTGTACGCTTTTTCAATGCGAATAAGTTCGTTGTACGCTTCATTTCCTTTTTCATTGGATAACGTGGCTAACCGATAGCCATCGGTGACTGTATCCATACGAAAAGGCATGAAGTTATACATCATTAACATCCCGCCAATGGCAATGACAATAATCGAGGCATATCGACCCCATTCTTCGGCAAGAAAAACATAATATGCAAGATAAAAGCCAACGACGACTTCGACCATGTAAAGAATTAATCCACCCCAGAGATTAAGAACGGGTTTCGATTTGGCGTTTTTCGGAGCAACGACGGTTTCTCCCGACAAACCTTCAAACGATTTAAAGCCAACTCGCCATCCTTTTTCTACCCGATAAAGTGCCACGCCAAGAATGTTAATCGATTTAATATCATAACCACCAACAATCGCGCCTAAAACGTGACCTAATTCTAATAAGATGACATTAATGAGAAAAGCCGCCATGATGGTGATAATCGCATACCCGTATTGGCTTGCACCAACAATGCCCAAGGTACGAAAAGCTGGGGCAATAATTTCTAATCCCACAAATAAGGCAATGGCAACCATGACCCCATAAACAACAAGGCTATACATATCTTCTTTTTTCATCGGTTTTTATTTTACCACGCTTTCTTATCCCTCACTATGGTCAGCAAGCCATAGATACGAGGCTTCATAGAATGCGATCCATTCTCGTTGACGAATTTGAACGTCAACAACATGCTCATAATACTCCTCTGTGTGTAAGGATTCGAGCGGTTGTGCGATTTTAAATTGCAAATTAAGATCATCATCGGTGAGTTTTTGAAAGGTAAATTGAAGGTCATACGGACTAATTGTATTATCCGACTCGCTTCTTTCAATTAGATAATCCCAATAGGCAAGGGTGTCTAATAAATAACGTGCGGGTCCTAACGACAAGGCATGCTTGGTGTTGTTTCCGGCGCGTGGCGTCATCAATTTTTGATCGACCGCCCCAAAATAACCACTGGGGAAAGTTTCATCCTGTAGGGCAAAAATAGTGTTGTCGTTGAATTGCACATCATGAAGGCGTTCAAACGAAATTTCGTTTAACGTTTGAAAGATTCTTTGTACCTCTGCTCGCCCCGTTACAAATTGATTATCCATTCGCACGAACCGTGTGGTGTACGTGTCGATATAGTTATTAAACCAATAGTACTCGCCACCATAAAACTCGTGACTCAAATCCTTAAAATTCACAACTTCTTCACGGTAAACATAGGCATCATCAAACGGTAACCACGATTGTAACAACGCTAAAAAAGCCTCTTGAGTGGGAGAGGTGAGTTGGGCTGTGGTTGAATCCCACTCATTTTCAGTCCAAACACGGGTTGTAAATGTAGGATCAAGCGCCGGCCCTTCTGCGGTTGCATAAGGTACCCAGATATCCTCTGTCTCACGATAGTTTTCTGGGAAGAGACGAACAAAATCATTCACATTGTTGTTTTCACGTGAAAAATTAATCAACTTTTTTGATTCAATCAAAACAGTTTTTCCATCGCGGTTTTTGTCAAAATCAACGGGTTGAGGAATGCTTGTCACCACACTTGAGTTGTTTGTGTTACTCGTTGGTGAAGTGGGTGTGCATCCCACCATAAAAACTACAAATAATAAATGCCATCTAGCTTTCACGGTGAACTCCGAAAAATGATTTCATCAATGATTGACACTCTGAAGAAAGAATTCCTTCGATGATCTCAACTTTGGACGTATTGGGGATTTTTTGGAGTTGAAGATTTGATACTAAACTCCCGGTTTTAGGTTCCCTCACTCCAAAAACGATCCGTTGAACGCGAGCTTGAAGAATTGCTCCTACGCACATCAAGCAAGGCTCTACCGTAACATAGAGGGTGGATTCTGGTAGGCGCCATGATTGAATCCCTCCACTTGCTTTTTCGAGCACTTGAATTTCAGCGTGACCAGAAATATGGTGGGTTGTTTCGCGTGTATTGTGTGCTTGGGCAAGGAGTGTGTTGTGTTGGACTAAAACGGCACCCACAGGAACTTCTCCTAAAGAAGCGGCCTTACGAGCCTCTTCAAGCGCTAAATTCATCCAGTGAGCGTCGTTATGGTCGGTCATGGTTTTAAAACAGTAAGCCCCCCCAAAAAGGGTTGTAATACAGTGGGAACACGGACCCATCCTTCTTTGGTTTGGTATTGTTCAAGGATGGCGGGTAGAATTCGAGAGGTTGCTAACGCAGAAGCGTTCAAGGTATGCGCAAAGACATTTTTGTTTAACGTGGTGTCTTTATAACGAACCATCCCCCGACGCGCTTGATAATCGCGGGCGTTAGACACGCTACTGACTTCCTTGTAAATATTTAACGAAGGTATAAACACTTCGATGTCATAGGTTCGTGCCATCGCATGGGAGCAATCCCCTGCGGCGAGTTTGGAAACACGGAAATGAAGACCAAGTTTTTCTACCAAAGAGGATGCTTTTTTTACCAATTCATCAAACATCGCATCACTTTGATCGGGTTTGGTGTATTGAACGAGCTCGACTTTATTAAATTGGTAACCGCGAATCATCCCTCGTTCTTCCGAACGATAACTGCCTGCTTCATAACGATAGCAAGGAGAATAGGCGAAATATTTCTTGGGTAAATCCGATTCGTTCAGAATTTCATTACGATGAAGATTCACTAAACCTGTTTCCGCGGTCGGTAACAAGAATTTTTCAGGTTCCGTACGTTCTAACCAGAAAACATCCTGTTTAAATTTTGGAAATTGTCCTGCGGTTAAACCTGATTCGTAATTTAAAAGATGCGGTAAAAGAATCATTTGGTAACCGTCTTTTAAATGTTCTTGGATAAAGAAAGTTAAAAGGGCCCATTCAAGTTGCGCACCAATACCTGTATAAATCCATGTTCCAGCGCCAGAAATTTTTGCAGCCCGTTGATAGTCCACTAATTGTAATGATTCGGCAAGATTAACATGATCTTTGATGGGGAAATCAAACGAAGGTTTGGGATTAATTTCGTGCAAAACCTTATTGTTTTCTTTACCGCCGGCAAGTAAGTCTTCATCGGGAAGATTGGGTAGTTCGGATAAGAAGGCATCCATTTTAACTTCAAGGGCTTTCATCGCCTTTTCTTTTTCAGCGATGGAGGCGTTGAGTTGTTTGACTTGTTGGAAAATGGGTTGTACATCTTCCCCTGCTTTCTTTTTGACAGGGACACTAGCAGACAAACGGTTGACTTCCGCCTTGACTTGTTCAATTTCTAATAACCATGTCTTACGTTGCTGGTCATCACGAAGGACCTCGGTGAAATCAACCACAAAACCTTTGTTTTGTAATCGGTTTGCGATGATGTCAGGTTGAGCTTTGATAAGGTTAAAATCAAGCATATGTTATTCCTCTTGAGGGAGCTCCTCAACGACATTGTCTTCTGGATCGGTTGACGCTTCAACCACGGCCAACGAAGAGACACGATCTTTTTCATCTAAACGAATGAGGCGAACCCCCATGGTGTTGCGTGATTGTTCACTCACCCGCACAAGGTTTATACGGATGACAATACCTGCTTTTGTGACAATGAGTAAATCTTCATCCCCATTCACTGCATTCATCGCAACCAGCTTGCCAATCTTAGCGTCGGATTTAATGGTATAGACACCTTTTGCGCCACGTTTTGTTTCGCGATAATCTTCAAACGGTGTTTTCTTTCCATAACCCTTTTCACTGACAACAAGAATGAATCGACCTTCCGAGGAAGTTGTCACACTCACCACTTGGTGATTCTTCGGTACACTCATTCCGCGAACCCCTGCCGCCGTACGACCCATGATGCGAACATCATTTTCATCAAAAGCGACCAATTTTCCTTCGGAGGAGGCTAAACCGATACGTTGTTGACCATCGGTGTGTTTGACATCAAGGAGCATATCCCCCTCACGAAGCGTGATCGCAATCTTTCCGTTACGGTTAATTTTAGCGAACTCTTCAATAGGAGAACGTTTGACAACACCACGTTGTGTGACAAAGAGAAGTTGGTGATTCGGTAAGTATTCGTCAACGTGAATAATCGTTTTAATGGCTTCTTCTTTTTCAAGAGGGAGTAAGTTGACGGCAGGAATACCCTTCGCATTCTTACTCATTTCGGGGATTTGATACCCCCGTAAACGATAAATACGACCTAGGTTGGAGAAAAAGAGGATGTCGGTATGGGTGCTTGCATGAACAATGATTTCAACAGCATCATTTTCATTCAACCCCGTTCCCTTAACCCCGCGTCCCCCTTTGTGTTGGGTTTTGAATACTTCGGGGTCTAAGCGTTTAATGTAGCCGTTTTTGGTCACAGTCACAACGATCGGACTCACCGGAATGAGATCTTCGTCTTCAATGGACGACGTATCATCGGTAATTTCTGTCGCGCGATCATCGCCAAACTTATCAGCAATCGCATCAAGATCGGTCAAAATAACGCCTTGAACGAGATTTCGGTCTGCTAATAATTGGTTATAGTAAGCAATATCTTTTTCAAGCGATACTTTTTCGTCTTCGAGTTTTTGTTTTTCTAACCCCGTTAAACGACGGAGTGGCATATCCACAATTTCTTTCGTTTGCCGTTCGGACAAGGAGAAGCGTTGACCTAAAGCTAAACGAGCCGTTTCGGTATTGGCCGATTGTTTAAGAATTTGAATAATTTCATCGATGTTGTTAATCCCAATTAAGAAACCTTCCACAATATGAATACGATCGAGGGCTTTTCCTAATTGGAATCGCGTACGACGTTCCACCACTTCGATTTGGTGGTCCATATAGTGTTGCATGAGTTGCTTAAGGTTCAACACTTTGGGTTGACCATTGACAAGCGCGAGGTTAATAATGCCAAAACTGACTTGCATTTGGCTATGTTTAAAGAGTTGGTTCAAAATCACTTCGGGGATGACTTCTTTTTTCAATTCAATGACCACGCGAATCCCGTCTTTATTGGATTCATCGCGGATGTCTGTAATGCCTTCCACAACTTTTTCATTCGCTAAGCGGGCAATGGTTTCAATCATGGTCGCTTTATTCACTTGATAAGGGATTTCGTTCACAACAATGCGTCTTTTGCCATTATCCATTTCTTCAATGTCGGTTTTGGAGCGAATGACGACTGAGCCGGTACCGTTAGTAAATGCATCGCGAATCCCACTACGCCCTAAAATAATCCCCCCTGTCGGGAAATCAGGACCTTGAATAATGTCAAGAAGGTCTGGGACGGTAATTTCTGGGTTGGCAACATACGCTTTGATCGCATTGACCACTTCGCGTAAGTTGTGCGTTGGCATATTCGTTGCCATCCCGACCGCAATCCCCGACCCCCCATTGACGAGTAAATTCGGGAAGCGCGAAGGAAGAACGACAGGTTCTTTTTCCGTCCCGTCATAGTTATCGACGAAATCCACAGTGTCCGAATTAATATCTTTCACCATTTCCATCGCCATTTTCGCCATACGCGCTTCGGTATAACGCATGGCTGCGGCTTCGTCACCATCAATCGAACCAAAGTTTCCGTGCCCATCCACTAAGGTGTAACGCATGGAAAAGGGTTGGGCTAAACGAACAAGGGTGGAGTAAATCGCTTGGTCACCATGGGGGTGAAATTTACCCATGACGTCCCCGACAATACGGGCCGATTTTTTATACGGTTTGTCCGATTGCATACCTAATTCATTCATGCCAAAAATGATGCGGCGATGAACAGGCTTTAGTCCATCGCGAACATCTGGGATGGCGCGGGAGACAATCACCGACATGGAGTAGTCTAAAAAGGCGGTTTTAACTTCACTTGAAATATCAACGTCTTTTAATCCCGCTTCAATCCCCTCTTGAATGAAATCTTCTTTGTTATCTTCCATGGTGTTCTCCTTAAATATCGAGGTTTTTCACAAACACAGCGTTTTTCTCAATGAATTCGCGTCGTGGTTCGACGTTTTCACCCATCAGGGCATCAAAGACCGAGTCTGCTTCAATCGCGTCTTGTAGCGTCACGCGAAGCATCTTACGTGCGTTGGGATCCATCGTGGTTTCCCATAATTGATCCGCATCCATTTCCCCTAACCCTTTATAACGTTGGAAGGGATAGCCTTCGGGTAAATTGAGTTGTTTTTTGATTTGGGTTAACTGGCCATCGTTATACGCATAATAGGATTTTTGATGATATTCCACTTTATAAAGCGGGGGTTGGGCAATATAAACATATCCCGCCTCAATCAGGGGACGCATGTAACGGAAAAAGAACGTCAGTAACAAGACACGAATGTGACTTCCATCGACGTCGGCGTCCGTCATAATCACAATTTTGTGATAACGCGATTTGGCAATATCAAATTCCGGAGACATACCTGCACCAATCGCGGTAATCATGTTTCCGATTTCGGTGTTGGCAAAAATCTTTTTCATTTGGGCTTTTTGGACGTTAAGAATCTTCCCGCGTAACGGAAGAATGGCTTGGGTTTCACGATCGCGCCCATTTTTTGCGGAGCCACCGGCAGAGTTCCCTTCAACGATATAAAGTTCGCTGACCGCAGGGTCTTTTGAGGAGCAATCCGCAAGTTTACCTGGTAAGGTGGAAAATTCTAACGCGGATTTACGGCGAACATTTTCTTTTGCTAACCGACTCGCAACACGAGCGTCGGCGGCAAGTTGAATTTTTTCAATAATTTGTTTGGCGATTTTAGGATTTTCCAACAAATAGCGCATCACCCCTTCGCCCACAATGGCATTCACAATCGGACGCACTTCCGAGTTTCCTAACTTGGTTTTGGTTTGTCCTTCGTATTGTGGATTAGGATGTTTGACAGAAATAATGGCTGCCATCCCTTCACGAACATCATCTTGGGTAAACGCTTCGTCTTTGTCTTTAACCAATTTTTGTTCGGTGGCGTATTTATTCATCACCCGGGTAATCGCCCCTCGGAAACTGTCTTCGTGAGCGCCTCCTTCGTGAGTATTGATGTTGTTGCAGTAGGAATAAATCGAAGGAATAAATCCTTCGTTATATTGAATCGAAACTTCGGCGAAAATACCGTTTTCTGACCCATAGGCATAAATCACTTCCGGGAATAAGGGGTCTTTGTTTTTGTTAATATATTGAACAAATTCTTTAATCCCGCCTTCATAACAAAACACTTCTTTAACCGGTGTTTCGGCACGTAAATCCTCAATGCTTAAATTTAATCCTGCGTTTAAATACGCCATTTGACGTAAGCGATCACGAATGGTTTCGTAATGATAGGTAGTTGATTCGGTAAAAATGGTCGGATCGGCTTTAAAGGAAACCGTTGTTCCTGTGCCTTCAGCGGTTCCAATTTCGGTGACGGGTAACGTCACTTTTCCACCTTGGGCAAATTCAATACGGTATTTCTTTCCACCACGACGAACTTCGGCGTGCATCCATTCGGATAAGGCGTTTACGACCGAACCCCCGACACCATGTAAACCCCCGGAGACTTTATAACCGCCCCCTTCACCAAACTTCCCTCCCGCATGGAGGACGGTATAGACGGTTTCTAAGGCTGGTTTTCCCGATTTAGCAACGATATCCACCGGGATACCACGGCCATTATCTTCCACTTTCACGGAACCGTCGGATAATAACGTAACGTGAATGTGCGTAGCATGACCGGCAAGGGCTTCGTCCACCGAGTTATCAACAATTTCCCAAACGAGGTGGTGTAAACCCGCGACACTGGTGGTCCCGATGTACATCCCTGGGCGTTTGCGAACCGCTTCAAGTCCTTCTAACACTTGAATGCTACTCGCGTTATAGTCTGAACTGACTTTTTCGCGGGCTTTTTCTTCGGCGAGTTCGCGTTTTTCTTTTTCTAATTGTGTTTCATTTGCCATGGTGTGGCCTCCTTGTAATGACGTGGTTGTTGATGGTGTAGATTGTATGGTTGGTATCGGGATAATGGGTTGTCGTGAGAAAGACTTGTTGAAGTTTTTCTAAAAAGAGCAAGAGTCGTTGTTGGGTTTTTTCATCGAGTTCGGATAAGACATCATCGAGGACAAGAATCGGTTTTTTTTCAGGATCTTCGATCAGGAAGTAGGGTGACATTTTAAGGGCAAGTGCCACAATGCGGTTTTCTCCTTGAGAGCCAAATGAGGCAATCGCTTGGTCCTCATAGACCACCACAAAGTCTTCTCGATGAACGCCAATGTGTGTGGTTTTTCGCTTGATATCTTGTTCGAGTGACTTTTCGAAAAGTAAGCGCGCTTGTTGGGGATAATCACCTTGAAGGTCGACATAAGGGACATAGTGCAGTTTGACGTGGAAGGTTTCTCCTTTAATAAGCCCCACCACTTTTCCCAGCACGCGGTTAATGTCGTGAAGATACGCCGCTCGGGCTTTAATAATCGGAAAACTTGCATCAATCAATTGTGTCGTTAATAGATCAAGGTGCTGGCGATCCACGTTGGTGTTTTTAAGCAAGGCATTCCGTTCTTTTAAAATCGCTTCATAGCGCGTAATCGCTACCAAGTAGGATGCTTGGTGCTTACTTAAGGTGATATCCAAGAATTGGCGACGGACACGGGGCGCATCATCAAACATAAGCACATCACGCGGTTCAAAGACAAGCACATTCAATACATTCGTTAATTCCGAAAGTTTTTGAATCGGTTTGAAATTAATGCGAACCTTTTTCCCTTGCGGGGTAAAACCAATTTCAATGGTTTTTTGGACGCCTTCGTGAACCACAACCGCTTTGATAAACGCTTCTTGCTCGCTTTTTTTAAGAAGAGCGCGGTCATCCGGTGTACGAAACGATCGCCCAAGGGAAACATAATGAATCGCTTCTGCAAGATTGGTTTTACCAGACCCGTTTTTACCTAAAAAAACATTCATTTTCCGATCAAAAACAACACGACAATATGCGTAAGAACGATAGTTAACAAGTTCAAGCGATTCAAGAATCATGCGGAACGAATGATAAAGTGACGACCTTCAATCATTAAGGTATCACCTGGATAAAGTTTTCGTCCGCGTCGTTGATCAGGTTGTTCGTTAACTAAAACAACATGATGTTGGAGATAGGTTTTGACTTCACCCCCGGTTGCAATAAGTCCTGTCATTTTTAAAAGCTGCCCCAATCGAAGATAGGGGGTACGAATGAGGACTTCTTCCGGTGTTTTGTTCGTCATAAACACATTCAAACCTCAATTATTATAGCATAAAAAAGAAAAATTAGGGAATATTTATATTCCCTAACACCCCTTATAAAATCGATTTTAAGACCTAATACGTGCGCACTGGTGTGGCAAGTTGGATGAGGGAGTCATCTTTATCATTCTTGATGACGAATGGTCTCATTTCGCCTAAAAAGCCAATTTTGATATCTTCCGCGTCCGCAGCGCGAATGGCTTCCATTAAATAGGCTGCATTAAAACTAATTTCAAATTTATCCCCATTGAAGGAAAAGTGAGATAACGCTTCGACTGCGGATCCGACTTGAGCGGATTTACTCGATACTTCAACTGAGGTTTCTGAAAGGGAGAGTTTAATCACATTTTCACGTTCGACCGAAAGTAAGGCAACACGTTCCATCGCTGCCATGAGTTCCTTGGCATTCGCAATAAGCGCAAAGTTGGTGGTTTTCGGAATGATATTGGCGGTATTTGGATAATCTCCACCCACTAAGCGAGAAATCAGCGTGGTCGTTCCAAATTCAAAGGTAATACGTTTATCGGTCGTGGATAACGTGACAGTTTCTTCGTTGTCTGCTAATCCAACCACATCCACTAACGCTTTTGCGGGAACATTGGCTGTGAATTTAACCGGTGCTTCAATGGCAACTTCCTTACGTGATAAGCGTGCAGAGTCTGTTGCTGTTGCCACGAGTTTGCCATCTCCTACATCCAAATTGACCGCGGTCATAATCGGACGTTGTTCTTTGGTGGAGGCTGCAAATGCGGTTTGTTCCACAATCTTCTTGAGAACTTTAGCGTTGATATCTAATTTGACCCCTGATCGATCAAGATCGAGTTCGGGATATTCTTCGACTTTAACGGAATTAAGTTTATAGGTAGAGCGACCGTCACTGACTTGTACGACGGTGCCATCAAATAATTCAACGGATAGGGTTTCACCTTCCACTTTACGCGCAATGTCTGCAAAGAGTTTGGCATTAACCAAGGTCCCCCCTTCTTCCATATCAGAAAGAATGGTTTTTCCTTGTGAAGCGATGGGAACACGTGTGAGGATGGAGAGTTCGTTATTCGAACTTAAAATCGTTAATCCTTTTTCATTAATAACAAGTTTAAAATTGGCTAAAACGGGGATCGGGTTCTTTGCAGCAATCGCCCGTGAAGCGATTTGTACATTCTTTAATAATTCGTCGCGAAGCACTTTGAATTTCATATAATCTTTCTATCTCCTTAAAGATAATAATCATAATAAGGCATGTGGTAAGTGTGGATAAGTCGTATTTCCCCTTATTTGCTCCTCTATTTTACCATATTTAAGTTAGGAAATAACGAGCAATTTTTATCGATTTAAGCAATCTTTTTTAAGCGTTGATTGAGTTGTTGGACAGCGGTCGCAATGGCACTGTCAACTTTCAACGATTTCTCCACTTTTGACACTGCATTCATTACTGTTGAATGATCTTTACCACCAAACAAACTTCCAATCTTTAAAAAGGGTATATCTAATAAGGTGCGAATGAGGTACATGGCGATATGACGGGCCATGGCGATTTGATTTGTACGAATACGACCCGTAATCTGGTTGGAAGTTAAGTTATAGTAGTCTGCTACCGTATTAATAATGCGGGTTTCGGTCAAAGAACTCGTGGGTGAACTCGAGCCCATTAAAGGTTGGACTGATTCCATCGCGAGCTCCATGGTGATGTGTTTGGTTTGCTTGATATTGATCACATAAAATAACAGACGATTCAGTGCGCCTTCGAGTTCTCGGACGTTGTTGGAAAAGCGTTCCGCAAAGAAATCAAGAACATCTTCCTCAAAATACGTAATATCCAAACCATTGGCTTGAATTTTATTTTTAAGAATAGCAACGCGAGTGGATAAATCAGGCACTAAAATATTCATAGTTAACCCTGAATTAAAGCGAGAAACAAGGCGACTTTCAATGCCACGAATTTCACTCGGATGACGATCGCTCGTTAAGATGATTTGTTTACCGGCATTAACAAGGTTATTAAAGATGTAAAAGAACATTTCTTCGGTTTTTGTTTTCTCTGCCAAAAATTGAATGTCATCGACCATGAGGACATCTACGTTTTTGAAGAAATCCTTCATGTTATCTTTGTCTTTTTCACCACTCACATACTTGATGAATTCATCAACAAAATCATCGGTGGTGATGTAAAGCACATTTAATGCAGACGCATTTTCTTTGATGTAGTTGCCAATCGCGTGGAGCAAGTGCGTTTTACCTAAACCCGATTGAGAATAAATAAAAAGCGGGTTGTAGTTAAATAATTTTCCTGGATTTGAGGCGATGAGTAACGCGGCTTGATACGCTTCGCGGTTAGATGTCCCAACGACAAAATTATCAAACGTAAATTTGCGATTAACAAAGGAATTAGCAAAGAAGCTTGATTTTTGAGGTTTATTGACAGGAATTTTTTCAAGTTCGCTCTTTTGAACAAATTTAAGTTTAAAGTTGGACTGGGTGACATCAAGAACGGTTTGACTCACCATATCCATGTAACGTGTATTCAATAAATTGACCGCAAGACCGGAGTTGACAACCACGACAATTTCGTCATTTTGAATCGTGTGAATGTATGAATCTGCGAAAAAAGAATCAAAAATGTGGCGATCGTTAATTTTTTGGCTCAAACGATCCAAAACACGTTCCCAAATTTGGGCGATTTCCGATAGGGTTGCAGTCACCATAATGTTTGTATTATAGAAAGATAATGTGCATAAGTATATACCTTTCTTTGTAAAATAAAATTTTCCACAAGATAACCCAAAAAAACACCGAAAAAATAACAATTTCCACACTTTCCACATCTTTTCTATGTGGAAAACTATGTGGACAACCTATTTCAACAGTGGAAAATGTGGATAACTTGAAATTCGTTGGATTTAACGTGGTTATTTAATTTATGGAGTGTGAATAGTTAAAAACAATCGACTCAAAGCGTTATTTTCTTTGACTTTTTATGGCTTCAGTGACTATAATTTTATGCGCGTATTTTTATACGGCTTGGAGGACTCGCTATGAAACGTACTTATCAACCTAGCAAAAGAAAACACCAAACAGTGCATGGATTTCGTGCCCGTATGGCGACCAAAACCGGTCGAACCATTTTAAGCAAACGTCGTCAAGAAGGTCGAAAAAAGCTTTCGGCGTAACGCTGTGAATAAAGTCTATCGGTTAAAGAAAAACGAGGACTTTCAACACACGATTTCCGGTAAAAAGCGTCTCGGAAATTCGAGCTTTACGATATACTTAACTCGAAATGAACTTGGTCATGTCCGTGTGGGCATCTCCACCAGCAAAAAACTCGGCATTGCCGTTGTTCGTAATCGCATTCGTCGCCAAGTTCGTTCTATGATTCAGCACCGACTGGTTGTCGATCAATCCCTTGATCTTGTCATTATCGTTAAAAATGATTATCTTACCCGTTCTTTTCTCGATAACGAACAACAACTTCTCACACTGATTCGATCTTTAGGAGGATCGTTATTATCATGAAATTGAATAAACTACACAAGACCTTGATTTTGGTGGGTGGACTTTTTGTCCTTTCCTCGTGTACGGCTAGCTTTTGTTCGGAAGTTGATTTAACCCGAATGATGTATGCGTATGATTCTGGTTTGTCTTATAACGCGACAAGCCAAGTGCACGAAACCAATCCAGGTCTTCAACAAATTCTCGATCAAGCCGCAGAAGATGGCATTGATACACCTTCGGAAGCATCTTGGCTTGCCTTAGACAACAAAGTCTTAACCGCTGCGCGTGCGGAAGCGATTAATAACGGTGAAGGTAATCTAACAGATGAAGAAGTTTTGTTATCGTATGGTTATGTAAAGTTCTTGGGACCCAACTCCGTGGTCTGGTCCAACTGGGATAAATGGGTGGGCGAATTAAAAACCGACTTCCCCTTAGCAGAAACACCGAATCGTGATTTCACCACCCTTTATAAATCCGAAGTCGATCGCGCCGTGGCAACATACCGTAGTTGCATCACCACCACCTCGGGAAATTATGGTCCTGATGGCGAGTTTTTCTTTGAAGGAAAAACGTGGGCTGAAGCCTTTAACCGCGGCTTAATCGAAGGATTATTTGTCTATCCCGTCGCCTTCTTAATTGAAACCTTTAATTCGGCGTTCGCAAGCCCAATTTCTGGTTTAAGCCAAGTCCTCGCGATTTTACTGACAACCTTAATTGTGCGTGGTTTAATGATTGCTGCTACCTTTAAATCTACTGTGGCGACCCAAAAAATGTCGTTACTTCAACCGGAAATCGCCAAACTTCAAAATAAATATCCGAACTCCAACACCAACCAATTTGAACGTCAACGTTTGGCGCAAGAACAGATGGCTTTGTATAAAAAACACGGGGTCAATCCGTTTAATCAAATTCTGGTAGCATTTGTGCAATTCCCCGTCTTTATTGCCGTATGGGGTGCCATGACCGGATCCGCGGTGCTGGCGACAGGAAGTTTCCTCGGCTTGAACTTATCTTCCCCGCTTGGTGGTGTGATTACGTCAAGTTGGTTTGAAGCGAAATGGTGGACTGCTATTGTCATTTTCTTACTTATGACCGCTGCCCAATTCGTAGCGATGAAATTACCAATGTGGCTGCAAAAGAAAGCGCGTAAAGAAGTCGGTTCTACGATGAAAAATAATGCCGCTTCTGCCTCGCAATCCCAAGCCAATACGATTAGTAATGTCATGTTTGTGATGATTATTGTGATGGGTTTCTCATTACCCAGTGCGATGGGTGTGTATTGGTTTGTAGGGGCGCTTATTTCCTTAGGACAAACCTTATTAACACGAAAATTAATGGAGATTAAAAAATGAAAACATACACTGCAAAATCCCTCGAAGAAGCGTTAAAAGCGGCAGAAACGGAAATGCTAACCCCGTATCAAGAACTTGCCTATAAAGTCGTTGAAGAAAAAGCGGGTCTATTCTCTAAAAAAGTAGTTGTTGAAGTTTATGAACTAGCCGATGCAGTTGCTTTTGCAGAAAGCTACCTTGTCAAAACGATCAGTCAATTTGGCTTTGAAGTGAAAACTAAAGCGGAACTCAAAGGCGATATCATTCACATTACGCTAGACACATCGCGCAATCCGATTTTAATTGGAAAAAACGGTAAAACTTTACAAGCGCTCAACGAACTCACACGTTTAGCGACCTCAAGCAAGTTCCGTAAACGTTACCGCATTCTTTTAGACATTAACGAATACAAAGATGCAAAATACGAAAAAATTACCTCGATGGCGCGTCGTCTTGCCCGTGATGTGGCTAAAAACAAACAAGATATTACCCTTGATCCGATGCCTGCGGATGAACGTCGCGTGATTCACAATGCGTTATCGGGCATGCCGGGTATTAAAACAGAAAGTGTGGGTGAAGGTCATCGCCGCGCGATCTGCATTCGCTACGTTGGTTAAAAAGAACCCAGCCCGATAAGGGCTGCTTTTATTGATGAACACACCGTTACAAGATACGATTGTTGCCCTTGCGACTCCGCCAATGAAAAGTGCGTTGGCGATTGTTCGTATGTCGGGTTCACAAGCGTTTTCTATTTTAGGAAAAATCTTTTCAAAATCCATCACGTTAACACAACCGCAAATGATTTTTACAGGTTGGATTCATGATGGGGGAGAAAAAATTGATCAAGTCGTCGCGCTCGTCTATCAAAATCCGCACAGTTTTACGGGTGAGGATAGTGTTGAAATCATTACGCACGGCTCGCCTCTCATTACACAACAAGTTTTACAACTTTGTATTCGCCTTGGCGCCCGTATGGCGGAACGAGGTGAATTTTCTTCGCGTGCCTACTTTCATCAAAAGATTGATCTCATTCAAGCGGAAGCCATTCATGATGTCATTGATGCAGTCACACCCGAAGCGAAACGGCTGTCGCTCTTTGCGTTAGGCGGACAATTGAGTCAACAACTCCAACCCATTAAAACCGCGATTGCAGAGCTCCTCGCCTTAATCGAAGTCAATATTGATTATCCTGAGTATGAAGATATTGAACAAGTCACCTTAACGAAGGTAATCGATACATGTCAAACCTTAACGCAATCCATTCAATCGTTATTGGATTCCGGTGAAAAAAGTCGCCTGATTAAAGAGGGGATAAAAGTGGCCATTATGGGACGACCCAATGTTGGTAAATCCTCATTACTAAACGCCCTGATTAATGATGAAAAAGCGATCGTGACCGACATTGAAGGAACCACGCGTGATGTAGTAGAGGCCGAGTTTAATCTTGAAGGGATTTACATGAAAGTGTTGGATACCGCAGGCATCCGCTTAAGCGAGGATCGGGTGGAATCCATCGGGATTCAAAAATCCCTACAAACTATTCAACAAGCCGACATTATTCTTTAC
>JAURFC010000013.1 GCA_030834445.1 Bacillota bacterium | reverse complement strand
GCAATTTCAGACGTGTTGGGGACGAGTACATTAATCACGAGTAAAAACACCATCATAATCCACAAGGCTTTGAGTTGTTTCAGCATCGTACGCAGACGAATGTGGGCCACATGCATCAAGGAAACGATGACCACAAAAATAACGGCATACATGCTAAGATTCGTCCACACCGAGGGAAAGCGTAAGAAAATACTCGTCATTAACGCGATCATGCCAAAAAGTTTGACCCGGGGGTCTAAGCGATGGATGAAAGAATGAAAGGGGACGTAGCGTCCTAAGGCTAAGCTGGCCATCGTTGAATATCCTTTAAGTAATTAACAAGTGCAGTCACGTCTTTGACACGTTCATACGGGACATGAATCCCTTTTTTCTTCAAGGCATGGATCACGCGAACAAGGGGTGGTAAGCGTAAGTCATATCCTTCGATGGGTGTCTCAAAGAAGGTGGAGGTTGGAACATGGGCTAGGACACGTCCTTCTTTCATAACGACCACATGTGTCGCATATTCATACACAAGTTCCATATCATGGGTGACGAGTAAGATGGTCATCCCTTGTTGATGCAGTTGCGAAAATAATGTCATCATCGCCTTCGCACCTTGAGGATCTAACCCCGCGGTCGGTTCATCTAACACGAGTACCTTCGGTTGAATCGCTAAGATACCGGCGATTGCCACTCGGCGACGTTCCCCTCCGGATAATTCAAAGGGGGAGCGCGCATAAAAAGAGGCGTCGAGACCAACACGCGTTAAGGCTTCGTGGGCACGTTTTTTTGCTTCTTCTTTGGTACAACCAAAGTTAAGCGGACCAAACATGACGTCGTGTTCAACGGTTTCCTCAAACAGTTGATATTCAGGGAATTGAAAGACTAATCCAGCATATTGGCGAAGGCGTTTGACTGCTTTGGGCGTTTTTTTAGCTTCAATGGTTATCCCGGCTACCTCAAGGGTTCCTTCGGTAGGCACAAGGAGGGCATTCAGATGTTGAACGAGGGTGGATTTACCACTCCCCGTATGCCCGACAATCGCGGTGATGCTACCTTCTAGAAGGGAAAGATTCACATCCCGTAACGCCTCAAATTGATACGGTGTTTTCGCAGAATATGTATGAAAAACGTGATGAAATTTCATTTGATGCGTTCCAACCATGTTTCAAGAGAAACCACGTCTTTTTTAAGGCAATCAGGTAAGGCTTCGGTGAGTTGATAAACAAACGGTTGGTCTAACGACATTGCCTTTAAGGCATCTCCTTGGGAAAAAATTTCGCTTGGTTTTCCTTCCATCACACATTGGCCTTGATTCATCACAAGAATACGGTCGGCAAAAGAAGCTTCTTCTAAATCATGGGTAATCATAAGGATGGTGAGATGGGGATCACTTTGCCGTAACGCCTTTAACGTGTCATGAATTTCTTGTTTTCCTAAGGGATCAAGCATTGCCGTGGCTTCATCAAAAATCATAATGTCCGGTTGTATCGCAAGAATGCCAGCGATGGCCACGCGTTGTTTTTGTCCCCCGGATAAGTTAGTCGGTTCTTGATGAAGGAAGTTTTCCATACCAACTTTTTTCGCCATCGTATCAATAATGGTTGGCATTTCTTGAGAAGGAACACGACGGTTTTCTAGACCGAACGCTAAATCATCGGCAACGGTCGCTCCAATAAATTGATTATCCGGATTTTGAAAAACTATGCCTAATTTAGGTCGGAGTTGGTGAATGGTTTGGGGATTGAGAGCTAGCCCATCAATCTCAATCGTGCCTTGTTTAACTTCCATCAAGCCGGCGAGAAGTTTCGCTAAGGTCGACTTCCCCGATCCGTTATGGCCAATAATCGCGACAAATTCTCCGGATTGAATCGAAAAAGAAACATCCTTTAACACAGGATGATTGTCTTCATAAGAAAAAAAGAGATTCTTAACGTGAATCATTTCCCACCATAACGTTGGAGTTGTTGATATTCAACATAACTGACAAATCCCACAAATAAAAGAAACGAAACACCGATAATGAG
This sequence comes from Bacillota bacterium, assembly GCA_030834445.1. Lineage (GTDB taxonomy): Bacteria > Bacillota_I > Bacilli_A > RFN20 > CAG-826 > UBA970. Next base: position 15,160 of record JAURFC010000013.1, on the reverse strand, counting down.
CCAAAAGATCCAAGAGTCTGTTCCCAAACCTTCTTCAAAGAAGGCGGCAATCGTGGTCCACGATGTAATCATCACCATAATGTAAATGACAAAGAGGATGACAAACCGTCGTCCTGCTCCTTCGATAAGTCCAAGTTTATTTTTTTTCTTATTCATAATGAATGACGGGTAGGCGTCCGACATAGGGGGTCATTTTCACACCCGCTAAGGAAAGTAAGCGGCGTGACGCTTGAGAGGCTAACGTATCTTTATATTTGTTTTCGGCGTACACCACTTCTTTAATCCCTGATTGTATAATCGCTTTAGCGCATTCATTACACGGGAATAACGTGACATAAATTTTGGTATTTTGTAATGCCGATCCATCTTTGGCATTCAAGATGGCATTGAGTTCGGCATGGGCCACATAAAGATATTTGGAATCAATGCCATCTTTAATGTCCCACGATACTTTATCATCATCGACACCCGAAGGCATGCCGTTATAGCCGATGGAGACAACTTTCTTTAAAGGATTCACAATACAGGCTCCGACTTGAGTGGAAGGATCTTTACTGCGCATCGCGGAGTTGACTGCAATGCCCATAAAGTATTCATCCCAACTAATATAATCTGTACGTTTTGACATGGTAAAACCTCAAGTTTTTATTATAGCAAAGACAATGAAAACCCATAAGAGTTCATCGTCCAAATAAAGAATAGTTATTAAGTACTAACAAATATATAAATTTATGCTACATATCTATTGACTTGTATCTATCACCCTATTATTATAAAAATATAAATACGATGTAAGCGTTTTCTTTAAACTTATTTATCAAATAAGAGAGGGGTAAGTTTATGATTATCAAAAAATCATTTATATCAATTTTCTTACTTTTAATATCCATTTTTGGTGTTTATCAAATCAATAGTGTTGTTGTTGAATCAAATGCTGCTAACGTAGAATCAAGACGTATATGGATTGATATAAACTCAACAACTTGGGGTTCATCAGGTGCAGATACTTATTTATATGCTTACAACTCTTCAACACATCACGTGGCTTGGCCGGGGACTAAGATTACTTCAGGAGTCTCAACTTCCAATAATTATGATTCTAACAATACGAAATGGTATTTTGATGTACCCGATTCTTTCGATAGGCTTTTTTTTACCAGAAGAGATCCAAATAATGTAAACACCGAGTGGGATAGAACTGTGGAATATGACACAATTGACAACAATACTCCTACTTATTTATTTACACTAGACTACAATGTTACAGATAAAAGGACTGTTAACCCTTTTAACGCGAACGAAACATTAATTGTTGAAAATTTTGCATCTTCCACTGATGATTTAAATAACAGTTGTACTTTCGCAGTCGTTGAATCGATAATCACAGCGTATAACAATCTAGCGACGTTCGAACAAAACCAATTTGATACAAAAGATTTTGACGGAGTTACTGGTTTGGAAAGATTGAATTATTTAATTGATATCTCCGGTGCTACAACGGCATTGAATTAATATTTTTTAATGAAGTTTAATCCATTAACTTTACTTCTTTTTTTAGCTACATCTGCATGTGGTTCATCTTTATCGACTTCACAAGAAACAATATCGAGTTCTAATAACACCATTATCTCTGAAATTAGTTCAACTGCTTCTAATGAACTTGTTTTTAACGATCTCCAAGTTATCACCTTCCGATTACGTGGTGATAATGTCGCTAATTATAGCAACTTTGCTATTTGGATTTGGGAAGATGGCTTTGAGGGTGAACTCTTTGTCTTCGAAGCCACCGATACCTATGGAGGTTATATTTCTTTTCCTGTGGAAACGTGGGAAACAAGAACACGTTTGAACTATATTATCCGTCCTGCGAATACATGGGCCGGACAATCTCCAGATACCATTATTCAATACGCTGACTTTGCCCCCTATGTTACATCCGAAGGGGAAATGAATGTTTATTTAATCTTAGGAGAAACGGAATATTACTTTACCGAAGCCGATGCCACAGGCGACCGGGTCACCGGTGCCTTCTTTGCCTCTTGGCGAACCATTGAAGTCTTAACGAATGCCCCCTTTACGAGTTATCAAATTCTTGCCGATGAGGAAGTAATAGCCTCGGGGGGTGCAGGTAACTCCGGTCAACTTGCCGTCATTCCCGAAGATGCCGATTTATCCTTGCTCTATCGCGTGAAGGTGTTATTTAAACCAGGTGATACGAAATACCGTTTTCGAACGGTGCTTGCCAATCGCTTATTTGATACGACCAAATTCAATCAAGAAATGACCTACACCGGAAACGATCTTGGAATGACCTTAACGGAAACCGATGCCATCTTTAAAGTTTGGGCTCCTACGTCTCAACGCGTTAAACTCAACATTTATACCAATGGTGATACTTCGACCATCACTGGGCAAACCATCAATGATTTTCCCATTGGGACGTATACGATGGATCGTGGCGATTATGGAGTGTTTGAATATACCCTACCTTTAACCGCGCACCGTGGTCTCATCGGCCGCTATTATACGTATTCTGTCACCAATAGCATTGGGACGAATGAAGTCATGGATCCGTATGCAAAAACGGCTGGGGTCAACGGGGTTCGTGCGATGATTACGGATATTTCCCTTATTCAACCTGAAGGGTGGGATGAGGTTACCTTCTCCGATATTTCCTCTCCTACCGACTTACTCGTGTATGAACTTCACGTCCGTGATTTAACCATGGATGAAACGTGGACGGGAACAGAAGCGAATCGTGGAAAGTTCGCTGGACTCATTGAAGAAGGCACTTCCTACACCTCTCCAGATGGCATCACCGTGAGTACCGGATTTGATCATCTTAAAGATTTAGGTTTTAACGCCTTACAAATTCTTCCCTTCTATGATCAAGCCAACAACGAATTATCCGAAACCTTTAACTGGGGTTATAATCCACTCAACTTTAATGTTCTAGAAGGTCAATATTCTGTGAATCCGCGTAGCGGAACCACTCGCGTCTATGAATTCAAACAAGTCGTACAAAAGTTTGCATCCATTGATGTTCGTATCATTATGGATGTGGTCTATAACCATACGCATACGGGAACGAGCAGTAACTTTAACATGCTCGTGCCGGGCTATTATTATCGTCTGAATCCGGATGGTACGTTCTCCGACGGTGCAGGCGTGGGTAACGAAACCAAATCTGAACGCCCCATGTTCCGTAAATTCATTGTGGATTCCGTCAAATTCTGGGCGGAAGAATATAAGATCAAAGGGTTCCGTTTTGATTTAATGGCCCTCATCGATGTGGACACGATGAACTTGGTGAAAAGTGAACTCAATAAAATTGATCCCGATATTGTGGTGTACGGTGAACCGTGGAAAGGTTTTTCCGATACTACTTTACCACTTGATCAACAATCCAACACGTACTCGGTGTATAACAGACTCAATGGCGTCGGTGGATTTAATGATGCGGGACGCAATGGTTTAAAAGGCGAAAACAATTGGGGCAATGGCACCGAATACGGTTGGTTCCAAAAAGGCGAAGCGGATAACGCTGCCAATCCTACTTGTATTAATCGAGTTAAGGGGATGATGGGGGGTGTCAATGGCGACTTTTATAGTTCGTCCTACCGCGACCCCAAAAAGACGGTTAATTATGCGTCTGCTCACGATAATTTAACGCTTTATGATCAACTCCAAGGGACCGTGGGTGTCCAAAACACGCCTAATGCCTCTGTGGGGATTAACGCCCTAGTTTCCTTCTCGGTCGGGATACCGTTTATTCATGCCGGGGAAGAGGTCATGCGCACCAAAATTGCTGCGCCAACCGATCCCGAAGAAACTTACTTTATCATTAACGGGCAAAAAATTTCTCATAACTCGTATAAATCCCCAGATTCCACCAATAGCATCAAATGGGATCGTAAGGTGACCTATCTTGCCCAATATGAGCGTTATAAAGAAATGTTTGAATTACGGTTAACCCTTCCTGCTTTTCACATTGAATCAAGTTCGCTTGTTCAACCGAGTAGTGGTGCCAAAATGGGTTTCTGGGATGGCGCCATTGCCTATTCCACGATTGGTGCCTGGTTTACCAATGATCCTAATAACGCCTATTATGTCTTTGTCAACGCACGCGAAGCTACGACATCGGGTTCATTAACCTCGTTACTCATTTGGGGATCGGCAAGCGATCAAGTCGAAGTGATGTTTGACTCCTTAGGGGTTCATACCCCTGGCACACGCCTCAATGGTCAGGTGCTCATGCAATCGTATCAAGTCCTTCTCTTAAAACGGCTCTAAAAATTTACACAGACAGTCTTTAAGTAAACGCTTACATTTGATAAAATGACCTATGAAAGAAACACTTTCGATTCTTTCAAGGAGGAACATGAATGAATAAAAAAGCGTGGTTTACTGCCGCGTTAGCGACGGTCCTTGTCGCATGTGGTGGGGCAACAAGCTCCGATAGCGCGCCGACAAGTGAAACTAACTCGGGGACAAGTCAACCGAGTGGGGAAATCGGTGATACCATCGTTTTCCGTTATAAACGTTTGGATAATAATTATGAAAACTGGAACATGTGGATCTGGGCATCCGGTTTTGATGGGATGCGGTATGACTTTGATGAGACCGATGATTATGGCAGTTACCTTACCATCGATTTAGCCGATTATCCAGATACGTATTTATTTGGATTTATCGTTCGTAAATCCTTACCTAATGATGAATGGAGTGCCAAAGACACCTCTGCAGACCGTTTCATTAATATCCTGGAATGGGAACCCGATAGCGAAGGGGTTTATAACGTTTACTTACTCACCGGGGATGCCAATATTTATACGGACACCAATGGCAGTATTTATAACGGGATTCGTAATGCGTACTTCTCCAGTAAAACCCGGGCCGTCATTGCGACAACTGCACCTGCGTATCTCATCGAAGTGCTCGCAGATGATGAAGTCATTGTCTCGTATTCCTCGATTGACATTAACAATCAAGTGCAAGTATTTGTCTCCATCCCAGTCGAGGTGACGATTGATTACCGTAAGAGCTATCGCGTTCGCGTTTCCTTTGAAGAAAATGATCCCCGTCCGCGTATTGCTTTAATTTTGATGCACCGGTTATTCTCCGATCCTGCCTTTGGCGCGGAATACGATTACACCGGGACATTAGGACTCATTTATTCTGAAACCGAATCCACCTTCAAAGTATGGTCTCCCACGGCGAAAGCCATGGCCTTACGTATCTATGAAAATGGAACTCCTGAATTCATCGATGGCAATCGTGGCGATGACAGCTATGTCTCTTATGATATGGAGATCGGAGATAAAGGGGTTTGGTCCAAAACCTTAACCGGTGATTTAGAAGGTAAATTTTATACGTATTATGTGACCAATCCGATTGCGAGCTATGAAGTCGTTGATCCGTATGCATTTGCGACTGGGGTCAACGGACGCCGCGCCTGGATTGGCGATTTAAACCAAACCAATCCCGAAGGTTGGGAAACCGTGAATACCTCCAACAAATGGCAATCCAACACCGATGCAATGATTTATGAATTGCATGTGCGTGACCTAACGATGGATTCCACCTGGACAGGCAATGAAGAAAATCGCGGGAAATACCTTGGACTTATTGAAGAAGGAACCACGTATACGGCCAATGGTCGTACGGTTAAAACCGGGTTTGACCACATTAAAGAACTCGGTGTGAATGCAGTGCACTTACTCCCGGTCTTTGACCACAATAACGATGAAACCAAAGACGAATTCAACTGGGGTTATAATCCGCTCAACTATAACGTCATTGAAGGACAATATAGTTCCGATCCCTTTGACCCACTCACCCGTGTCCGTGAATTCAAACAAATGGTGCAAGGTTTTGATCAAGCCGGCATAAAAACGATTATGGATGTCGTGTATAACCACTTAGGTGATGCCCAAGGTTCAAACTTTAACCGTTTAGTGCCTGGCTATTACTACCGTTATGATGACTTTACGGGAAACTTCTCCAATGGTTCAGGGGTCGGTAATGATACCGCCTCCGAACGCTTTATGTTCCGTAAGTTTATGGTGGATTCCACGGATTTCCTTGCCCGTGAATATAAACTTGGGGGTTTCCGCTTTGACTTAATGGGATTACACGACTTACCGTCGATGAAAGCCGTTCGTGACAACTTATTAACCCTTGACCAAGACCCCACCACCGAAGGTGTCCAAAATGACATCATCATTTATGGGGAAGGTTGGGCGATGGGCGGTACGAAGACGTATGGTAGCCCTGTCATGGCCAACTACAACAACATCACCAATGCCGACTTTGCCGGCATCGGTCACTTCTCCGATGACATGCGTGATGCAGTCAAAGGCAGTGTGTTCTCGGCAACCGGGACCGGTTGGGTTCAATCCGGTACGTCCGGTTCAACCTTGAAAGGGACGTTTAAAGGAAAACTTAAATCGAGTTTAGATCCTCAACGTGCGGTTCAATACGTTGCTTCGCATGATAACTACGCCCTCTTTGATAAATTATTACTTTCCGGTGTCTCCGAAGAAAAACTTCCCCGTGTCAACGTCCAAGCGTCGGCAATTCCGATGTTCTCGCAAGGCATCTTCTTTATGCATGCCGGGGATGAACTCATGCGTGAAAAAATCAATGCCGATGGCAGTCGTAACCATAACTCGTATAACGCACCGGATAGTGTCAATGCGATTAAATGGAACCGTAAAACTGAATTCTTTACCGAATTTAGTAAGTACCAAGACATGCTTGCCTTACGTCAAGAAAGTCAGCTCTTCCGCATTCCTGCGGCGAACATTATTGCCGCGGTGTACTCCGATTTAACCGCGTTTGGTGGCCATACGTTCGCCTCTTCGACGTTAGGCTATAAGATTATTCGTCCGAGTGCATACACCACGGAACCATTTGCAGAAGTCATTGTGCTTCATAACGGTAATAACGCTGGGATTACATTGGATGGTTCAGGTTATGAACTCCTTTTCCATAGTTATGGTGATGTTACGATTTCTGCATCGATGGCGATTACCGGTAACACGACCGTGGTCTTAGGCAAACGCGCCTAATTCAATCCGTCTTACGTATTAAAAAACCCTTGGATTTTCCAAGGGTTTTTAAGTTTGAGGTTGTTTCTTCTTAGCCCGCCCATGCCATAACGATAGCAAAGTAAAGAAGACTACCATTACCAGTTGGGCTGTGACATAACCAGACGTGTTATAAAAAACATCTTCCCAGGCAGGGGTACGAACGGGCGCGAAGAATTGGAGACTTTCAAAAAATGCCGATAAAGGCACCCCAACGGCAAAGGAAAGGAAGACATCGCGATACTTCTTTTTCTCATCCACATACGCGTAAAAGGTTAAAAAGCCAAGGAACCCATTCAACATATTTAACGTGAAATGTCCGATACCTTTACGAATAAACATTAAAAATGCTTCCCATTGCGCGGGGGAAAACAACGGGGCAGGTAGAATCTCTAGCGTGATGGACGATTGAATCGTATCATCCATGACGGAAATCGCCGTAATCGTAACGGTTCCGGAAAATTTACCAACGAGGAGGCCTGTATCCCCGGCAGAAGATACCGTGGCGATCTCGGCGTTACTACTCATCCACATCAATTGACGATTGGATGTATCGGCAGGTGTAAAGGTGGGAATAATAGCTAAGGATTCTCCGGCAGCGACGGTTCCATTCACACGTAAAGAAACCGCGGTAGGAAATACTTTTTCAATGGTAATTTCTCGACTCGTGATCACGGAAGGGTTACTATTCGCGTACGCGGTAATGACGACCGTTTTTGCAAGTAATCCGGAAAAGTTGACACCCGTAACGACACCCGTTTCATTCACTCTTGCGACGAGGGTATTACTACTTTTGAAGGTCACTTGGGTATCGGTAGGAACTTGCTCTCCAAAATTTGGGAGGAGTTGAATCGTACGTTCGACATACCCTAAGGAAGGACCGTCTAACGTTAAGGTATCCGGAAGAATGGAAGGAACAAGGGGTTCATTGATCGTAAGGGTAAGAGATTTTTCAATCGGCCCAAAATTGGCATAGATTTGGACGTCACCCGCAGCGATGCCATTGATTACACCATCCGCATTAATGGTGGCAATGTTAGGATCACTACTGTGGTAGGTAACTCCAGACGTTTTCGCTTGAGTAGGAGTTACTTGACTCAATTTCAATTTTGCGGATGTTCCCACATCAATTTCCGTGACGGGTTCATCAAACACATACGCAGTCATTTCAAAATCCGTGACATCTGGAAAATCAATCACCGTTAGATCCATAAAAGCAGCAACCGCTTCATTGGATGTTTGTACATGAATTCGCGCCGTGCCAAAATCACGGGCCACGGCGATGCCACCGGAGGTGACTTCAATGACCGCTGTATTATCGGATGACCAAACCAAAGATTTATCCGTGGCATTCGATGGCGTTACGGTCGGGGTAATGCGATTCGAGGTTCCAATGTAAATATTCGTATTGGGCATGGCTAAACTCAAGGATTGTACGGGAATCACTTCCGGTTCCCGTTCCGGTAAAATCGCTTCCGAAATATCGGCAAGAAAATTGGATAATCCTGTGGATAATTCTGCTGATTCATCGCCGGCAACAAGTGCATTTCCACCAATAAAAACAGAGGTTAAAACAAAGGAAACTAAAAACAACTCTTTAAAGGGACGTAAGGCTTTTTTAAACGACGTGTATCGCATCTTTAATTACAAAAAATAGTTTAGCAAAAAAAGTCATTAATTTGTATGAAATTAGATTGTTTTGCAAGTCACGAATGATCGTAACCGGAAGGATTTTGTGATTGCCATTTCCAACTATCGCGACAGGCATCCACAAGGGTCCGCGTTGCAACCCAGCCAAGCTCACGATTGGATTTGGTGCAATCGGCATAATTTTCTGCGATATCACCGCTACGACGCGGTTGAATTTGTAAGGGAATGCTCACCTGATTTGCCGTTTCAAATGCATGAACGAGTTCAAGGACAGAAGTCCCTTTTCCGGTCCCTAAGTTATAGACAACATATCCTGATGCGTGTTGCATTTTTTCTAAACTTGCCACATGCCCTAAAGCAAGATCAACCACGTGAATATAATCACGAACTCCAGTGCCATCGCGGGTAGGATAGTCATTCCCAAATACATTTAAATGGGGACGTTTTCCAATCGCGACTTGCGTAATAAACGGCATAAGATTGTTAGGAATGCCTTGCGGATCTTCCCCGATAAGCCCTGTGGGATGGGCACCAATCGGATTAAAATAACGTAACATCGTCGCTGCCATCTCAGGATGCGCCACACAGTAATCTTTGATGATGAGTTCATTCATAAACTTGGTTGCCCCATACGGATTGGTGGTTCCCCCAATGGGATCAGCTTCTGTCAGCGGCATTTTCGTGGGTGTACCATACACCGTTGCTGAGGAGGAAAAAACGAGTTTTTTCACATTAAATTGTTCCATGACACGAAGTAAGACGATCGTCGATAATAAGTTATTTTCAAAATATTTGAGGGGTTTTTCTACCGATTCACCGACCGCTTTATACCCCGCAAAGTGAATGACTGCATCCAACGAATGTGCTTTGAAAATCGAGGTTAATAACGCTTCATCTTGAACTTGTCCCCGATAAAAGATAGGGGATTTGCCAGAGATGGTTTGAATGCGACGGAGCACTTCTTCTTTCGCATTCGATAAATCATCGATGATGACAACCTCATGATGTTGGGTTAATAATTCGACTACTGTATGCGAGCCAATATAACCCGCTCCCCCTGTAACAAGAACGCGCATGCTTACGACTCCAATTTCAGCATGAGCGGTTCGCTCACGCGTAAGATGCCTTTTTCGACCAAGACCGGTTTTCCGGAAAGGAGATCTTCATATGATCCATCCTTTAAACTTACATAGATCGGACGATCATCTTTCGAAAGATTGAAAATGCCATGGACATTGCCGTCAGGAGAATGTAGGGTCGCTTCAATCAAATTCGCTTGGAGGGGATGTTCGTTAATTTGAAATTTGCGAACGGAGGCAAACATCGGTAATTTTTTAAGTTCAATGAGACGTTGGATAAACCGATAATGTGCAAGATCTTTCACCATTAAATCAATCGTATCTTTGTCAAATAAATTCGGGGTGTTTTTATTCAGCGTTTCTTGACCGGCATACACAAAGCCAATGCCGTTTTGGAAAAAGGACCATGCGGTGAGATTGCGTAACATGAGTTTATTACTGACCAATCCATGAATACGTTCGATATCGTGGTTTTCTAAAAAGTGGGCTTTAACATAATCGGCAGGATAAATATACCCTTGCGCTTCCACCATCCGTAAATACGTTTTGAGTTCACCTTGATTGGTCAAGTATTGTTTTAAAAATTCATGAACATCATAATCATAAAGAATGTCAAAAACGCGATACATTTCTGCATCACTATGGGCTGAAAAACCTTCCCCGCGTAAATATTCAATGAAGTGAGGGTGGACCGATTCGGAAAACCAAATGGTTTCTGGATTAATTGTTGAGACTTCTTTTTTCGCCTCTTCCCAAAAATCAATGGGAAGAAGGGGCGCCACATCACAGCGATACGCATCAAGGCCCATTTTTGACCAATACCGTAATACATCAAGTAAGGCCTTACGCACATCGTCACGTGTTAAATCTAAATCGGCAATATCCGACCAATCCCCAATCCGGTTCGCAAGTTTGCCTTCTTTATAGTAATAATATTCTGGATGTTCTTTTACCCATCTCGCATCCCGCGCCGTATGGTTAAAGACGATATCCATCATCACCTTTAATCCGAGGCGATGGGCTTCGTTCAACAAGGCTTTAAAATCATCCAAGGTCCCTAATTCCGGATTAATCGCATAATAATCAACAATGGAATACGGACTTCCCAACGTTCCCTTGCGGGCTTCTTTGCCAATCGGATGGATGGGTAATACATAAAGGATAGAAGCTCCCAGTTCTTGAATGCGCGGTAAATCGTTAATGAGTGCTTGAAAAGTACCTTCCGGGGTATGATTTCGGACATAGACTTGATAAATCGTTTGGTTTTTGAGTAAGCGTGGATTCATGGTTAAAATTCCTTATAAAAGAACCACAACCACCGATAAAATCACAATCAAAACAAAAACAACGATTGAAAAGATAAGTAATTTCGGTGAGTAGTCCATCTAAGAACTATTTTACAATGTTTGTCGTACGAAGGTAAGTCTTTATTCCGTAAATCACCATCATCGAAATGACAGGGAAACGAACGATGAAGAAGGCGATTTGATTAAAATAAAATACGGCGGTCGTCGCACTCGTTTGGGGAATTTGGAAATACCACACGCGCCATTGAACCCCCCAAATAATCCCGATAAGTACTTCTAAGACAAGCACGATAAAGGTGATGGTTTGGATGGAAGGAAAACGGGTATTTTCCGGAAGTTTTAAGCGTGTTTGAAAACGGAACATCCATAAGGAAAAGCCGACAAGAATGGTTAAAGCCACCAACGGAAAGATGACGCGGAATAAGGGCGTTGTAAGATCAAGGATAAGACGATTCGGTGAGCCATCCTCATTGAATCCTAACGTAAACCCATAATCGCTTCGGCTATAAATAAACCAGACACTGTAGGCAACGAGTAAGGCAATAAACCCTAAACTCACCGATTGAAATAAGTTCGTAAAGGATGCTTTTCCAAAGGCTTTATGAAGTAACCAAGGAAATAGTCCCATGGCCATATACCCAAAGGTCACAAAGGGAGTATACGTTCCAACCGAATTGAGCATGAATCCAAAAATATCGACAAACGCTCCGACAATCATCCCATAAATCGGTCCGACAATAAGGGACGCTAAAACGACCGCACTGGAACCAAAGGCAATGCGATTGACTTCCCCAAGCGGAATCATTAATAAACGATCAAAAATAAGACCCATCGCGATAAACATCGCGGATAACGTCATTTGACGGATGATTTTTTGTTGCATAATGCTAAAACCCCGTGGTGATATAGGCTCGCATGACACCCACAAAGGCGAGCGAACCTGTGATTAATAATACACGATAGGGTGAGGATTGTTGAATCCAATCGCTTACGAACTTAAAGGAGTCCTCCACAAAGGGTAAATCAACCCCCTCATAATCCTTTCGGATGCGGGCACGTGGGTGATTAAACGTGGTTAGATGAATATCATTTGTTAAGGTCTTTAATGGTTCTAGTGTCGCGTGTAATGCCTTATCAGTAAAGGAAGCGAATAAGACGGTGAGTTCGGTATGTGGAAACGCCGTCTTCCATGTTTGCACAAGCGCTTGCATTGCTCCAGGATTGTGAGCCCCATCGACATAAATGACCGGTGAGTCCATGATCTTTTCAAGCCTACCGGGAATCATCGCACCTAGACACCCTTGACGAATCGCCGTTTCAGATAAGGGGAAGTGGGCTTGGAGGGCATGCACGGCACTCACGGCTAAGGTGAGATTGTGTTTTTGATAATCTCCCTTGAGTTGTGTGGTTAAGCCTTGATAGGGACCCACGTTCCAAGTTCCGTTCGTCTGAACTGAAAAAGGAAGTAAGGGAACAATCGGGGATTGATTTTGCGTGGCAACCGTTTGAACCACATCATAGGCTTCTTGGGGTAAGGGACCTACCATCACGGGAACATGAGGTTTGATAATCCCGGCTTTGTGGGCGGCAATGGACGCGAGTGTGGATCCTAAGTATTCAGTATGTTCTAAGCTGATGTTCGTAATGATACTTAAAATAGGCGTAAAACAATTCGTCGCGTCAATTTTTCCACCCATCCCGACTTCAATGACAGCGATATCGACCTTATTCACTTCAAAGTAGGCAAACGCTAAAAGGGTGACCATTTCAAAATTCGTAAGTTGATAATGGTCAAAGCGGTCTGCCCACGTTTGAAAAAAAGGAAGAATAAAGGCATCTTGAATTCTTTTTCCAGAAATAGAAATCATCTCATGAAACTGCGTGATGGGAGGACTTGTGAATAACCCAACCCGTCCATACCCTTGTTGAAGCATTGAGGCGATGAAGGTCGCGGTCGATCCTTTTCCGTTCGTGCCTGTAAGATGAATACCCGGACGAGAGAACGCCAACGGAAAATTGTTTAAAAACGCATCAAAATGAACACGAGTGTACGCTTTGGATTGCCGTGCATGCAAAAAGGAAAAAACATCTTCGATTGTCTTAATCACGTAAATCACCTTTAATCGCCTTATCGAGTTTGCGTTGATTTTCTTTGTTTTTAATCGACTCGCGTTTATCGTAATTTTTCTTCCCTTTACCAATGGCAATTTCTAACTTAGCGCGGCCATGCTTCAAATACAGTTGGGTGGGAACAATCGTTAACCCTTTTTCTTGAATGGCTTTGTGAAGTTTTAAGATTTCATGATGATGGGCGAGTAATTTTCGCGTCCGTAATGGATCATGATTAAATATTGTGCCTTGTTCATATGGGGCGATGTGCATATTGAGTAAAAACAGTTCATTGGAACGAACAATGACATAACTATCTTTTAACGATCCACCGCCTTTGCGTAAGCTTTTAATTTCGGTCCCTGTTAAAACAAGACCCACTTCTAAAAAGTCCGATAAAAAATAATCAAAGGACGCTCTTCGATTGGCAATTAAAACATGACGGGAGGTCGTGGTTTTCATCCTTCAAATTATACACGATTCCCCCTTGAATGAGGTTTATTCGTGGACGGGACGTGAGGGATTGAGTGGTTCAAACAATGTCATATACTGTTGTAATCCATAGACAAGAATGTTCATCGCTCTTAATAAGGGTTCTTCTTCTAAAACAAGGGCTAGGCGCACTTCATTTTTTCCTTTTCCGGGGGTGACATATAAATTTTCGGCAGGGGTGATGAGCACGCGTTCTCCATCCAAATGAATGTGCTCAATCAACCAGGTACAAAAATGATTACTATCATGAATCGGTAAGGAAAGCATGAGGTAAAAGGTCGCTTCAGGTTTAACATAATGAATCCACGGATACGCAGAAAGAAAATTAATCACTTTATCTCGTCGTGCCTCATACAAAGCTGGCAGATGCGCAAGTGAAGGATTTTCTAAACGATAAAGGGCAGCAGCGCCGAGTTGATCGAGTAAAGAGACACCCAACCGCGATTGTCCGAGTTGAAAAATGCATTCCATGAACGGGGTATGGGTATTGATTAAGCAACCAATACGCGCGCCACAGGCTGCATACCGTTTTGACACGGAATCAATGACCACAATCGCTGGATAAACTTTTTGGTAGGCAAGTAAGGTGGTTGCCTTTTTTCCTGCAAACGTTAACGTATGGTACAGTTCATCACTGATGATCCACAATTGATGTTTCTTTGCAAAATTGACGATTCGCTTCAATTCTTCTTCCGTATAAATTCTTCCGGTGGGATTACTTGGATTTGAAATCAAAATCGCCTTTGTTTTCGGTGTCAGATACGTTTCCATCTCCTCTAGCGAAGGTAAGGCATAGGCGTTTTCCATCGTTGTGGGGATCCCCACTAACGTCAACCCTAGTTGAGCGGTAAAAGCTAAATAATTCGGATAAAAGGGTTCAAACGTCAAAATATCATCCCCAGAATTCGCGATGGTAAAGAGAGAAAAAAGTAAAGCATCTGTCGCTCCCTGCGTGACTTGAAGATGATGTTTTTCTAACGGATAGCCGAGCCGCTGAAAGTATCCTTGAATCGCGATAAGCAATTCAGGATGACCTTGGGAAGGTTCATACGGTAAATGCGGGGTTTGATACGCATGAATGGGTTGAAAAAAAGCGGCAGGCGTATCATGATTCGGTTCCCCAATGTTTAAATAAAAAACCTTATGCCCAGCCGCTTCAGCAGCTTTCGCATAAGGTATAAGTTTACGAATCGGGGAGGCTGGATAACCTTGACTTCGAAGGGATAAAGGAAGCGAATCGTCCATTATTTTAATCCTAAGAAGGTGAAGCCTGCGGCTTTGATTTTTTGTTCAACGAGGGAGGCATCCACGTTTTGTTCGGCATCAAAGGTTGCATTTTCTTCCATAAGATCAACCTTAATATTAGAGACCCCAGGAAGGGTAGCTAACGATTGATTCACTTTCATCATGCAATGTTGACAGTGCATGCCTT
>JAURFC010000017.1 GCA_030834445.1 Bacillota bacterium | reverse complement strand
CGTGAATCGGTTTAACAACGCATTCATCAGGACATAAAGCCCCCCATCTAAAAACGATAAAACGAGGAATCCAACAATCGAAAGAAAAGGAAGATAGAAAAATGCAAAACCAAGACTCGTTAAAATGACATTGATCCAAAGAATCGCTTTAAGCGAAACCCGTTTTTCAATGCGATGCGATAAAAACGCACCCAGAGCAGCAAGAACCCCGCCAGCAGCAAACCAAAATCCGATGATGGAACTAGACCATTGTAAGGATTCCCAGTACACCGTTGCATAGTACGCGAGTACTGCCGTCATCGTGGAAATAAGCGCAAACGCGACCATCGCAAAAAATAAGGGGATGTTTTTCTTAAATAATTGAATACTTTCTTGGTATTGCTGAACAAACGCAAATTGAAATGCTTTTTTTTCTTTCCGTTTTTGTACGGTGGTTTCTTGAAAGGATAAAGCAATCCCAATCGCGATCATATACGTGATGATATTCACAAGAAATGCCCAACCATAGGATAAGGCAATCAATAATCCGCCACCCAAATTGCCGAGTACCGAAGCGATACGGATCAGAGACTCGCGAAAACTTTCACGTTGAGTAAACGTCGTTTCTTCCCCGATTTCTTTTAAGGTATCATACACAAACGCAGTCCCTGAACCTGATTCCAAGTTATAACTGATCGCGGCAAGGATAAATGAAATAATTGCAACACCATAAGAAGAAACATACCATAACCCTACCAAGTAGAGGATATGAAAGAGCATCCCAATAATGCGAGTGTATTTACGACCTAATACGTCGGCAATGGCCCCTGTTGGTGTTTCAAAAATCAGCGAGGTTATATGAAAAATACTTTCTAACAGAGCGACTTCAACCACCGTAAAACCTTTAGAAAGTAAATAGACAAACCAAAAGATGTGCATGACATTGGAATATTTCAAAAACTCAAAAACGTAATTTTTAATCAGGTTATGACGAAGTTTCGCCATGATGATTATTCCTCTGTCGATTCAGATTCTTTGAAGGCATTCGCCCGTTTTCGGACATTTTCTTGAAGATGGATTTTTCGCATTCGGTACGTTTCAGGGGTAATTTCTACGAGTTCATCATCATTGATGTATGCTAAACACGCTTCAATCGACATTTCTCGTGGAGCTTTGAGCACCACTTTGAGTTCTTTATTCGCCATACGCATATTCGTTAACGCTTTAGCCCGTGTTACATTGATCATTAAATCACGAGGATATTTATTCTCCCCAACAATCATGCCTTCGTAGACGTCGGTTCCAGGGCGAACAAACATCGTTCCCCGATCTTCAAGTCCTTCAATCGCGTACGTCGTGGTCGTTCCTGTTTCGGACGCAATCAACACGCCTTGATGATGGCCTTTCGGTTGAACATGGGTCATCGGTTTATGAGCTCGATAAAGATGGTTAATCATCCCTAACCCTTTGGTTAAGGTCATAAAATCGGAGTTCATTCCTAATAAACCTGCGGTGGATATTTCATACACGAGACGCGTATTGATATCGCCTGGTTCCATATGTTCCATATGCCCATCGCGTTGGGCAACATAATCCATGACAGGTCCTAAATAATCATTGGGAACATCCAAGATAAGTTCTTCAAAGGGTTCATGGGGCTTGCCATCGATCATTTTCACAATGACTTTCGGTTTACTCACTTCAAGTTCAAACCCTTCACGACGCATATTTTCAATAAGAATTCCTAAATGAAGTTCCCCACGACCAGACACCATAAAACTATCGGAATTTTCAATGACACTCACGCGTAAAGAAACATCGCGTTGGGCTTCTTTCATTAAACGATTTTGTAACTGACGGAACGTGACAAATTTTCCTACCCGACCCACAAACGGCGATGAATTGGGTGCAAACGTCATTTGCAGTGTGGGTTCATCAATACTAATTAACGGTAAGGGTTGAACATTACCGGAATCACATACGGTTTCACCCACGTTAATATCCGCAATCCCGGCAATCCCAACGATATCCCCCGCGGACGCCTCTTCAACATCCATGCGTTGTAGACCAATAAATTTAAACATCTTTAAAATTTTTACGGGCTTAAAAGAACCATCGACACGGGCTAAGGTATACCCCGTATTAATTTTCATGGATCCTGAACGAATAATCCCAATGCCAATACGACCGACAAAATCGTTATAGTCAATCAAACTCGGTTGAAATTGTAATGCTTTATTCGGAAAAACACGGGGTTTTTCAATTTCAGAAATAATGAGATCAAACACGACATCCATCCCTTTTCTCTGGGTCGATAACTCGGGTGATAAACTGCTTGTCCCATGTAATCCGGAGGCATAGACCACTTTAAAATCTAAAAAGTCCTCCGGGGCATTCATTTCAATAAATAACGAAAGGACATCATCCACCACACGTTGAAGATCCACGTTGGGCCGATCTACTTTGTTAATGAGGACGATCGGTTTGACATTGGCTTCAATGGCTTTTTTTAACACGAAGCGCGTTTGTGACATCGGTCCTTCAAAGGCATCCACTAAAAGTAAACATCCATCCACCATATTCATGATACGTTCCACTTCGCCCCCAAAATCAGCGTGACCTGGGGTATCAAGAATGTTAATTTTATAATCTTTATATTGTAATCCGGTCGCTTTCGCAAGAATGGTAATACCCCGTTCTTTTTCAATGGGATTCACATCCATAAGTCGTTCTTCAACCACTTCATTGGAACGGAACATATTCGCAGAACGAAAAAGTTGATCGACCATCGTGGTTTTACCATGGTCAACGTGAGCAATAATCGCAATATTTCGTACGTTCATAACGTTATAAGCATACACGTTAAGCTAAAAAATTACTATGTATTTAGGAAGTCGCTACTTTACTCTAAAAAAGTGTTAAAGTATTCCTAGGAGAACTAATATGTATCAATCAAAATTACAATCCTCATTGCTCGATCAATTATTTGACACCATTCTTCAATTAAAAACGCGCGAAGAATGTTACCGTTTCTTTGAAGACATATGTACGATTAAGGAACTTCAGGATCTAGGGTTACGTCTTGAAGTCGCACGTTTACTCGATCAAAAAGTATCGTATGTTGAAATTGTTAAAAAAACAACCGCTTCCAGCGCCACCATTGCTCGTGTGAATAAAGCATTATTATATGGGGCGGATGGATATCAACTTGCCTTAAAAAACAATAAGCAAAAAAAATAAAGTTTATCACTTTACTTTATTAAAGTAGTGAAGTATATTAGAGACCATGGAGGTACTCTAATATGAAAAAGGTACAATTAAGTCTAGTCGTTTTAGGTGGCATTGCACTCACAAGCTGTGGTGCAAATACGATCCCAACCACGTGGGATCAAATTGAAGATCGTGGTTACGTTATTGTCGGACTCGATGATACGTTTGCTCCTATGGGTTTCCGTGATGAGGCCAATGAAATCGTGGGCTTTGATGTCGATTTAGCGAATCTCGTCTTTGAAACATTAGAAATTGAAGTTCGTTTTCAACCCATCGATTGGGGTGCTAAAGTCCTTGAGCTCGATGCGGGAAATATCGATATGATTTGGAATGGTTTAACCATTACTGAACCCCGTCGCCTCGAAATGCTCTTCTCGGATGCCTATATTGCCAATCGGCAAATTGTTATGACGAAAACGGATGCTACGATTGATACCATTGATGAATTAACCGGTCTTAAAGTTGGGGTTCAACTCGGTAGTGCATCTCAATCCATTGTGGAAGCAAACCCCATTGCAGACGATCTTGGAGAACTTGTCACGTATGATACGTTTAACCTCGCTCTCACCGACTTAAGTGCTGGCACAATCGATGCGGTCGTTTTAGATGAAATTTATGGTCGCTATATCATCTCCCAAACCCCCAACACGTATCGCGTGATGGCCGAAGATTTTGGGGATGAAGTGTACGGAATTGGTTTCCGTCTTGGAAACACAACGATTCGTGACACGGTCAATAACACCCTCTTTGATTTAATCGAATCCGGAGAAGCATTATCCATTTCGCAAAAATGGTTTGCGGAAGATGTCTTCTTACCACGTGGATCTTAATTATTTATTAGAAACCACACGTTATCTCCTGGATGGCGTGTGGTTTTCTTTACAACTCTTTTTTATGACCTTAGTGGGGTCGATCCCACTCAGTTTACTGTTATCAGGATTGTATCGCTTCGTAAAAGTTTCTCGTCCTTTCCTCAACTTCTACACATGGCTCTTTCGCGGGACCCCCTTGATGTTACAGCTCTTCTTTTTTATGTTTGGTCTGCCTGCACTTGGCATTACGGTGAATCGTTATGCAGTCGCTTATGTCGGTTTTATCATCAACTATACGGCCTACTTTATCGAAATCATTCGTGCCGGATTAGAAGCCCTTCCTCAAGATCAAGAAGAAAGCGCCTTTGTCATGGGAGCAACCCCTCCCTACACCTTCCTTTATGTCCTTTTACCGCAAGCGTTGAGGACACAAGTTCCCGTCTTTACCAACGAAACAATTACATTGATTAAAGACACGTCATTAGTCACCGTGATTGCAATCAGTGATTTACTACGAAAAGTACGTGAAATTGTCTCTCGTGATTTTACGGTTTCTCCTTTTTTTCTCGCCGCGGGATTTTACTTGATATTTACGTATTTTATTGTCCTTTTCTTTCGGCAAATTGAACGGCGTTTTGATCTTTAAAAATAAGCAAAAAAATTGCGTCACTTTTTTTCAACGTTTTAAAGTTGAAAAACGGAAATTTTCGTTTATTATTTTTGAGGACACACTTATTGAAAAATAAGGTCGTTAGAACTATCAGGGTCTAAAGGAAACATTCCAATGACAGCCAGAGCTCATTATCTGGTTACCATTGGAATTTTTTATTGAAAAGGAGATAAAACGTTATGGCAAAAGCACTTATTATTGGAACCGGGGCCGTCGCGACAGTTGGTGCCCAAAAAGTAGCGCAAAATTATAAGGTTTTTTCTCAACTCATTATTGCGAGTCGCACGAAGGCCAAAGTCGATGAACTTGTTCTACGTTGTCAAAAATATCCTTTGCAAGTCATGGGTGAAACCGTGGATGCCGAAAACGTTCCTGCTCTGGTTAAACTTATTCAAAAATATCAACCCGATATTGTCATGAATTTAGCACTCCCTTATCAAAATTTGCCTATTATGGAAGCATGCATTCAAACCAAAACCCATTATTTAGATACGGCATGTGCTGAAGTCCGTGATCATGCCGGTTTTGAATATAGCACGCAATGGGTTTACCATGACCGTTTTAAAAAAGCGGGGGTGATGGCCTTACTTGGTGTCGGTTTTGATCCTGGGGTGACAAGTGTCTTTGCCGTGTACGGGAAAAAACATTACTTTGATGAAGTTCATTATTTAGACATTTTAGATGCCAATGGCGGCGACCACGGCTATCCTTTTGCCACCAACTTTAACCCAGAAATTAACATCCGAGAAATTACGATGCCGGGTCGTTATTACGAAGCAGGTCAATGGAAAACCATTCCTGCTTTATCGCAATTCCATACGTATCCGTTAGAAGCCATCGGACCTCGAGACATGTATTTGATGTATCATGAAGAGCTCGAATCGCTTGTCAAATTCATTCCCGAACTAAAACGTGCTCGTTTTTACATGTCCTTTGGGGAGAAGTATTTACGTCACCTTCGTGTCTTGGAAGCGGTAGGGATGACGTCGACCCAACCCATCATGTATGAAGGTCGACCGATTGTGCCACTTCAATTCTTAAAAGCGGTCTTACCGGACCCTGCCTCTTTAGGGCCTCGCACGAAAGGAAAAACGAACATCAGTGTTATTCTCCGTGGTTACAAAGATGGGCAAGAAAAGGCGTACCGAGTGTTTAACATGATGGATCACGAAGAAGCCTACCAAGAAACAGGCGCACAAGCGATTGCTTACACGACCGGGGTTCCTGCGATGATTGGCGCCACCTTAGTGGTCACGGGTCAATGGTCAGGTGCCGGTGTGTTTAATGTGGAACAATTTAATCCCGATCCGTTTATGGATTTACTCAACCAATGGGGACTTCCTTGGAAGGAAAGCTTTGATCCAAAGCTCATTGATTAACATGAAACTGACCCCTTCCATCCCCACCCCGTATTATTTGATTGATGAAATTCTCATGGAGCGTAATTTAAAGATTCTCAAAGACGTCAAAGATCAATCGGGTGCGAAAATCTTACTCGCTCAAAAAGCCTTTTCAACCTACGCATTTTATCCCCTTATTGCCTCCTATCTTGATGGAACCACCTCGAGTGGTCTTTATGAAGCGATCTTAGCCAAAGAGCATTTCGGCAAAGAAATTCATGTCTTTGGTCCTGCATATAAGGATCATGACATTGAAACCATGCTCCCTTTTGTCGACCATATCGTCTTTAATTCCAACACCCAATTTCATCGTTACAAGGACAAAGCCATAAAAGCAGGTAAGACCATCGGGATTCGTATCAATCCTGAAAAATCTACCCAAGATGCGGCTCACCAAATGTATGATCCTTGTTCGATCAACTCGCGCATGGGCATTAAACTTCAAGACATCGATCCTGCGATTTTTCCTACGTGTTCAGGTTTTCACTTTCATACACTTTGCCAACAAAATGCCGATGCTTTAGAAATTACGTTTAAGGAAGTCGAACGTAAATTTGGTGGTTATTTTAAACATTTACGCTGGATTAATTTTGGCGGTGGCCACCATATTACCCGTGCCGATTATGACCGGGAAAAATTGATCCAACTCATCCGTTATGTCAAAGAAACGTATCAACTTGAGGTGTATTTAGAACCTGGCGAAGCCGTGGTCCTCAATGCTGGTTTTTTAGTCGGTACGGTCGTTGATATTGTTCATAACGATCTTCCCATCGCCATTCTTGATACCTCACCAACCTGCCATTATCCTGATGCCATTGAAATGCCCTTCCGTCCCAATGTGGTCGGCATGGATGATGAAGCCCCTTATCAAGTGCGTCTTGCAGGTGGCACGTGCTTATCCGGAGATAATTTTGGCGTTTACGGGTTTTCTCAACCCTTAAAAATCGGTGATTCCGTAATCTTTGAAGATGCCGCACTATACACGATGGTTAAAACAACCACCTTTAACGGCATGCCCCTTCCGAGTATTGTTCGTCGCGATAAAAAGGGAAATGACACGGTGATTAAATCGTTCGACTTTAACGATTTCAAAGGAAAGTTAGGCTAACATGATTCGCAAAGTGGCCAAATTTGGAGGTACTTCCATGGCCAATGCTGAAACTATTCGTCGTGTTGCATCGATTATAAAAAATGATCCTGCCATTCATTTTGTCGTGGTTTCCGCCCCAGGGCGACGTCAAAAAGGGGATTTAAAAGTCACCGATCTTCTTTATCAGGTCGCCAAAGAAGCGGAAGAAAAAGGCTCGATTCAAAGTTTCCAACTCGTTGAAGCGCGCATTCTTGAAATCGCCAAAGGGCTTAATCTTGTGGACTTTATCACCCCTTATTTAATCGCGACGAAAAACGCCATTCTTGAGGATCTCAGTTTACCGTTTATCGTGTCACGAGGGGAATACTTTTCTTCGTTACTGCTCGCAAAATATCTTAACTACACCTGGGTGGATGCAAAAGACTGTATTGTCTTTCGTGGGTCCACCTTAAACTATCCTAGTAGTAATCAAAAAGCGCGTAAATTACTGAACAAAATGGTCTATGTGGTCATGGGTGGTTTTTATGGAGAGAATGGTTTAGGCGATATTAAAGTCATGGAACGAGGGGGTTCTGACATCACTGGAGCCATTGTCGCCCGGGCGATTAAAGCCAATGTGTATGAAAACTGGACCGATGTCGATGGCTTTTTAGTCGCTGATCCAGACATTGTTCATCACCCCAAACTCATCGAAGAAATGACGTATAAAGAATTACGCGTTTTATCGTTTATGGGTGCCGAAGTGCTCCATAGTGAAACCTACTACCCTGTCATGAAAGCGAAGATTCCCATTCATATTCGCAACACCTTTAATCCAACCACGGAAGGGACTTACATTTCTCCTTCGCTAGGTCATCGCGGCGACTCTCTTGTCACGGGAATCGCTGGTTTACAAGATTTCACGCTTATTGTCGTAGAAAAAGAACTCATGAGTGAAGTCGTCGGTTTAGACCGAAAAATTTTATCGATTGCCGAAAAACTCGGCATTATCATTGAACACTTCCCTTCAGGAACAGATACCTTTTCGATGATGATTGAATCGAAATACTTAGAAAACGGCATTAAAGATCAATTTATTCAACTGATCAAAAAGACCATCAAGCCTGATTATTTAGAAGTCACCGACGATGTGTCGCTTATTTCTATTATCGGCCGCAATTTAATGGCGAATAACTTTAATATGCTTCGCTTATTTACCGCTTTGGTCAACGATAATATCACCTTAAAAATGATTGATTATGGCAGTAGCGGGGTTAACATTGTCATCGGCGTGTCTGATGATGATTATGCCTTTGCGATCAAAACCTTGTATCAAGAATTCATCGAAGACGATGACGAGGAGGAACAAGAATGAACCAACCACGAATTGCGATTGTCGGTGCCACTGGAGTGGTAGGGCAGATGTTTTTAACGGTGCTAGAAGAACGCAAGATTCCCTTTAGTTCTCTTGTGCTTTTTGCCTCCAAGAAAAGCGCCGGTCAAATAATCTCGTATCAAGGGAAAACGTATACGATTCTTGAATTAAACGAAGCGAATGTTGCCGCGAATCTCGTGGATGTTGCTCTCTTTTCCGCAGGGGGTGATGTTTCAAAAATCTATGCGCCTTTCTTTGTAAAATTCGGCGCAAAGGTCATCGATAACTCCTCTTATTTCCGGATGCATCCTGATTTCCCCTTGGTTGTTCCCGAAGTGAACCCTGAAGACTTAAAAGGAAATCTATCGATCATTGCGAATCCCAACTGTTCAACCGTTCAAGCGGTTGTTGCCTTAAAACCACTCCATGATCGCTACACACTCAAAAGGATTGTCATTTCCACGTATCAAGCCGTTTCTGGGGCAGGGAGTTTAGGGATTCATGATCTTGAAACCCGCGCCGACCAAGACCATCTAAAAAAATTCCCGTATCCGATTCATCAAAATCTTATTCCCCATATTGATGTTTTTTTAGAGAACGGTTACACCAAAGAAGAAATGAAAATGGTCAATGAAATGCGTAAGATTCTTCATCTACCTACCTTAGCCATTACCGCCACCGCAGTACGTGTCCCTGTGTTAAATGCACACTCTGAAGCGATTAACGTCGCGTTTGAAAAACCGTTTAACTTGAACGAGGTTCGCTCATTATTAAAAAATGCTCCCGGCGTTGTTCTATATGATGACCCATCTTCATTAGTCTACCCTATGCCATCGCTAGTATCAGGACAAGATCACGTCTATGTTGGGCGATTAAGAATCGATGAATCATTGCCTAATACATTGAACTTATTTGTCGTTGGCGATAATATCCGTAAGGGTTCGGCGACAAATGCCGTCCAAATTCTAGAAAAATTATTTATATAACTTTATTTTAAATTTATGTTATAACTATGGTGAGCCGGGGGAAATTTATATTTATGAATACTAAACATTTTGTTGAGTGAATTCTCACTCTTGTTGATTTGTTCTAGACTTTTTATTTTATACACTAATTGTAAAAGGGGGATTATCCGATGTCCTTAGGAGAGAAAATTCGATTATATCGTACACAATTAAACCTGACTCAAAAAGATTTAGCCGATCAAGTGAGTGTCACCGCTCAAGCTGTATCCCGTTGGGAACAAGATATTGTGGAACCCGGATTAGATACTTTGAAACGAATGTCAGAGATTTTTTCGGTTTCTTTAGATCAATTGTTATTCAATGAGTATGTTCCACCCATGCCTGCATCAACAAACGTACCTCATCCCGACATATATAAACGTCAAATTGGTGTCTGTGAAACATGTAACAAACCCATCCTAGAAGGAGAACCCTTACATCGCGTTCATCTTAGTCGAACTCACCAAGCCATTTATTGTGAAAGCTGTAATACACAACATTTAGAACGTATAAAAAAGGATCAAACACGTATCACCAAAAAACAACGCATTTGGGGCTTCATTTGGGGTATTCTTGGCGGAGGATTCGGCCTTTATTCCACGATTACCGGATTAAATGAGGGCTTTCTTACTAACATCAACGAACTATTCATTGGCATTGCTTTTTCATATGCACTTTTTGCATTTTTATTCACGTTCACGATGAAAAACAATTTTATCCATGATTTCTTTTGGGATATTACCAGTTGGGGATTTGTGAAAATGCCTGGTGTGATTTTTTCGTTAGATTTTGACGGACTTTTATTCTTGATTGGTGCGAAAATTCTATTCTTCTTTATCGGACTTGGAATTGCATTACTTGCGGGTACCTTTGCCTTAATCATTAGTCTTATTCTTGCTGGATTTGTCTTTCCTTTTTCGCTTTACAATTCGTTCGCCCATCCGGAAAAAACGGATGTTATTTAATTAGGTTAAAGGAGGAAAAATCATGAAAAAATTAACCTTATTGACTAGTCTTACTGTCTTATTGGCCGCATGTGGAGGGGTTGAAGTATCCACCCCATCAGAAAACACTTCATCACTAGAAAGTTCTCTTATTTCTTCGTTAGTAACAAGTACCACATCCTTAACATCGTCGGAAACAACCTCGATTGTACCAAGCTCTTCTACACCTTCTTCTTCCGAAACGATTAGTTCAATCGCTTCTTCGACTTCGAGTAGTGAATCCATCATCACCGGGATTTCACGTGCCTTGTTTGCTTACCTTTCAGATCTTCCAAGTACCGAATCCTTTTTACCTGAATTTATGAGCGAAGACACCTATTTAAGCAGCGCAAGTACACCAACAAAAGATGATTACTATAGTGATGCTATTTCCAAAAATTCATTGCCTACCCGTTATTTTGGGGCTCAACTCGATCAACTGTGGACCCACGTAGGCTTTATGACCAGTTTTACTCAAAATCTTACGACAATGCTATCCCATGCAGCGACATTAGGAGATGTATACTACGACTATCTTGCGACAAATCCAAATAACCCTTATTTATTTTCTGTTACCCTCGGTGGATTTTCCTTTCATGTTGCTGGATTAGAGGAAGAACTACTTGTTGATGTTTCAGTCGGTAGTATGTCGGTGACGATGGCCGTACTAAATGTCAACAATGTGATCACCTACTGGGTCGATCTATTCATTAATAATGAAAATCGACTTGTCATTTATTCAACATCGACAGAGTTAATTGTGGTCAGCAATCTTGAGGTTGCCGGGGTTAAAGTATCCTACTTTCTATCGATTGAAAAAAATGGAAATGACGTGTTAGGTTTATCGTATGAACGTTATGGCCTTGAAAGTGCTGCGTTACGAAACTACGTCGTCTTTAAATCGATTGGAAATACGTTTGTGGTCGCGGGGGAACGCGGTGATTTTATATTAGGTGCATCCCCAAAAATCAATGTCGAAACGTATCGTCAATCCGATGGAGCGTACTTAGGGAGCCAAGTTCTTGAAACCATTCCTGTAACAGGGCCAACCTACGAAACCGTTTGGTACCCCATGTGGAGTGTCCAAGGTTGGAACTCGATTCAATTTGAACTCGATAATAACGATGAAAAAGAATTCGACCAAGTATACTTAAACGGATCCAGTTCTGTCTTTGATGTTCACTACAACACACTGCCTATTGTAGGAACAAAAACATCTCGCAAATATGACATTGAACTCAAAAAGTCCTATGTTTTCAAGGAAGATGTCAACGGTGACCTTGATAAGGTTGAGTTTCTTTATCCTGCTTTCTTTATCCAAGAAAACGAACTTGGAAATGGACCTTTTGGAACCGCAAATACGCGCAACAATAATATTTTCTCTCATTCATTAACGTCTACCGAACTTGCGATGATTCGAGACTACTATGATGCATTAAAAGATGAGCAAGCCACGTTTAAAACCGTCAACATGGATGCAGAGATAACAGAATTCTTCAATACCATTAGCGCCTAATAAATTTAGAAAAAAGCATTCTTGAAGAATGCTTTTTTTTGAAATTACTTACTATTTACTAGGATTCACCATACAATAGTGACATGGACTTTTTTGAATCCTTACCTGGTGTTTATCAAGCCATTTTAGCGACACTCTTCACATGGTTTATTACCGCCTTAGGTGCGGGAATGGTCTTTTTCTTTAAGACAATCCATAAGACAGTACTTAATGTCATGCTCGGTTTTGCCAGTGGCGTCATGATTGCCGCGTCGTTT
>JAURFC010000029.1 GCA_030834445.1 Bacillota bacterium | reverse complement strand
TCAAACGGGCGAACAAGCAGCTAGTTTTGTGGAAACGATTCGCCAAATTGTGTCCTTTACCCGCGTTTCCTCAGGCCGACTCGAAGAAGGGTCCTTACGCTGTGACGTGAATATTTCGGTTCGGCCGATTGGGGAAAAAGCATTTGGGACGAAAGTGGAAATTAAAAACTTAAATTCCATCGCCAATGTTCAACGCGCGATTGAATTTGAAATGTTACGTCAAGAGCGGCTTTTATTATCCGGTCAACGCGTCCAGCAAGAAACGCGCCGTTTTGATGAAACCAAACGCGAAACTATTCTCATGCGCGTTAAAACGGATGCCGTGGATTATAAATATTTCCCGGAACCGAATCTTGTTCCCATTGAACTGTCCGAAGCCTTTATTGAACAAGCGATTGCAAGTCGCTTAGAACTGGCAAGTCATAAACGGGAACGGTATCTTACCATCTTTGGTTTATCCGAATATGATGCGGGTCTCCTCACCAAGGATGTTGACATTGCTTCCTATTTTGATCGCTGCGCTGCCCTAGGAAACAGTTATAAACTCTATGCGAACTGGATCTTACAAGACACGATGAGTGTACTGAATAAAACACAAGCGTCTATTGTCGATTTTCCGATTCAACCCGAACGCCTCGTCGCCTTAGTCGCCCTCATCGAATCCGGTGATGTTTCGAATAAACAAGCCAAGGAACTCTTTGAAAAACTACAAACATCCGATGCCCAACCCCGGGCACTTGCCGAATCCTTATCAATGTTACAAATCTCTGATCCTGTTCTTATTCAAAAGGAAATTGATGCGATTTTAGCCGCCAATCCTCAAAGTATTGTTGATTTTAAAGAAGGCAAAGATCGCGCGGTGGGATTCCTCATTGGACAAATGATGAAAAAGACTGGCGGAAAACTGAACCCGGGCTTAACGAATAAACTCCTTCTTGAAACGTTAAAACGACAATAAAAAAAGACAGGTTGAATCCTGTCTTTTTCAATAGCATAGAAAGTGAATTAGGCGATATCTTTGGTTTTACCTTGGTACATGAGCCCTAAGGTTCCTAAACCACCATGGGAACCAATGACTGGACCCATACGGGCGATGATGAGTTCTTTGATCTTCGGGTTGGATGCTTTGAGTTCGGCGGCCAAGGTTTTGGCATCGTCTTCGGCATCGGAATGAACGATCAAAACGAGGTCTTCATTTTCCACGAGTTGGGTAAAGTTTTCTTTTAACCAACCGATCGCGTTTTTACGGCCACGTAATTTGGCTTTCGTAGGTACGATACGACCTTCGGAATTACAAATAAGCGCGGGTTTAATGCCTAATAATGAACCTAACGCAAATTTAGCTAAATTGATACGACCGCCACGTTTGAGGTGGGATAAGTCATCAAAAATAACCGTGGTGGTGACTTTATTACGGATGTCATTAAGGAACTTTAACGTTTCATCCATCGATTTGTCCGCTTGACGCATTTGTAACGCTTTGTACACGAGGAAACCTTCCCCTGTGGAGGCGTTCAGCGTATCAAAGAGTTCAATACGACGATCTGGGAAACGTTCACGAAGTTCGCCAAGGGCGATATTCATCGAATTAAACGTTTGCGATAAGTTGCTAGAAATCGACATCATTAAGACGTCTTGTCCGGCTTGTAATAACGGTTCCACGACTTCGGCAACGGCGTTAGCGTTGGGTTGTGAGGTACGAGGGGTGGCTTTATCCCGAAGCATTTGATAAAAATCATCAATCTTCAAATTACGTTCATCCGGATAATGTAAGTATTCTGTTTCCCCGACCATCACGGTCATAGGGACAACATTGAGTTCTAATTTTTGGACGATAGGTAACGGTAAATCCGTACATGCATCCGCGACGACGGCAAATTTTGGCATGTGTGTTTTCCTCCTTGTGCCAAGTATGCGACTTTCTTAAGGCGATTTTATCATAAATTTGTGTTTTTAACCCCCCGACTTTTTAGGGGGTGTGGTATGATAGTTTTTATGATAAATCGCCTCACGACGCAACAACTCATTTCTAACGGAATCATCGCCGCGTTATATGTCATTTTAACGATTACACCACCCTTCAATTCCTTTGCTTATTTAGGCATTCAATTTCGTGTTTCTGAAGCGTTATTACTGCTTGTCTTTTTTCGAAAGGATTATTTGATTGCGATTGTCGTAGGAACCTTTATTGCTAATGTGTTTGGTCCATTAGGGTCCTTTGTTTGGATCGATGCCATTGTCGGTTCATTGATTACCTTCCTTGCCGGATACTTGCTTGGGCGAAGTAAAGTCTTTGTCATGGGCATGATTTTCCCCGTGGTTTTTAACGCCTTATATTTAGCCATTTTTTTACCGATTGCATTAGAGTTGCCGTTAACATGGCCGGTGATGTCTGGTTTTGGGTTGTCTGTCGCCTTAGGACAGATCGTTGTGCTCTATGGTTTAGGATTTCCTCTTTATTGGCTCTTCCGTCGCAATCCTTATTTCCTAAGACTGATTGGGGCTACCCAAAATGTCCGTTAGTCCAATTTCTTTAACAATACAAGCTCACGATGGCCAAGCCCGTACGGGGTTTTTAACGACACCGCATGGAACCGTGGCAACCCCAATGTTTATGCCGGTGGGCACATTAGCGACCGTCAAGACCTTATCTCCTGAAGAAATCACCGCGATTGGTAGTGGGGTGATTCTATCGAATACGTATCACCTTGCTTTACGTCCGGGAGCAGACATTGTCGCAGGTGCGGGTGGCTTACACCATTTTATGAATTATCACGGACCGATCCTTACGGATTCAGGGGGGTTTCAAGTGTTTTCCCTCGCGAAAAATCGAAAAATAACTGAAGAAGGTGTCACCTTTCGAAATCACCTTAATGGCGATCTCATGATGCTCAATCCCGAATCGGCGACTGCGATTCAACAACAACTCGGGAGTGACATCATGATGGCGTTTGATGAATGTATTTCCTATCCCGTTGACTATGCGTATGCGAAAGCCTCCACCGAACGTACCTTACGGTGGGCAAAGCGATGTTTAGATGCGAAAACCTCATCCCATCAAGCGATGTTTGGCATAGTTCAAGGCGGAGAATTTCAAGATTTACGAGCGTGGAGTGCTCAAGAAACAGTCAAATTACCCTTTGATGGTTTTGCCATTGGTGGCACGTCCATTGGCGAACCCAAAGAGGTTTTCTCAACGATGATTGCCGCGGCGATGCCATATTTACCCGACGATAAACCTCGTTATGTCATGGGCATTGGGTCGCTTGATTACATCTTCGAAGCCATTCGTCTCGGGGTGGATATGTTTGATTGTGTGCTGCCAACGCGGTTAGCTCGTCATGGCGCCTTGATGACGTCCAAAGGGCGCGTGAACATTAAAGATGCCCAGTATGAAAAAGACTACGCACCGCTTGATGCTTCGTGTGATTGCTACACGTGTCAACATTATTCCAAAGCGTATTTACGTCATTTATTTAAAGCGGATGAAACGTTTGGTAAACGGTTAATGTCGCTTCATAATTTACGGTTTCTTATTCGCGTGGTAGAAGGCGCACGTCAAGCGATTCTTGAAAAGCGTTTTGATGCCTACGCCGCTCAGGTGCTTGCCGATTATGGCGATGATCGAGGTTTCTAATGGAACTTTCGCTCTTTGATTTTGACTTACCTGAACATTTAATCGCCCAACATCCTCCGGAAAAACGTCAAGATTCGCGTTTACTTATTTATGATCGCAAAACAAAAACCATGGTCGATGGGATGTTTCCTGATTTGTTAAATTATGTGACAAATAATGATGTGTTTATTCGAAATAATACAAAAGTGATTCCTGCCCGTTTATACGGAACGAAGGTTGAAACCTCCGCACATGTTGAACTTATCTTATTGGATGATTTAGGTTTACAAGGTTATCGTTGCTTAGTCGGCAATGCCAAAGTCGTGAAAGTGGGTACGCGCATTCGTTTTGGCGATGGC
>JAURFC010000009.1 GCA_030834445.1 Bacillota bacterium | reverse complement strand
GATATTAATCGCGCGAGTCCGCCTTTTTCGAATGATGTATCTGCATCCAAAAAGAGAAAATGGTCTCCTTGAGCCTGTTGAGCTCCTTGATAGCATGCCCATGGTTTTCCTAACCAACCGTGAGGAAGCGGGGCTGCAGAAATGACCTTAGCTCCATGTTTTTTTGCTAATAATGCGGTTGCATCGGTAGAATGATCATCGACAACAATCACTTCTTTAATAAGCGATTTTTCTGCTTGGAGAGATGTTAGTAAAGGCAGTAATCTTTTTTCTTCATTACGCGCTGGAATAATAACGCTTATTTGGGGGATTATTGAAAGTTCTCTGCTTTGAGAACGAGGGATTTTCCATAATAAAAAATATCCTATCAACGTAAAGAGAAACGCGAGGGAAAAAACAAGCCATGCAAAAGTCATAGTTTTATTATCTCAAGAATAAAAGGAGATATCTCCATAGATGAATTGATATTCGTGAAAGGTTTTTTCAAGATCATCTTTGATGGATTTAAATTGTTCAAAAGATAAACCATAAACGATTAATTCTGGATGAAGTACTTCATCTACCGCCTTGATTAAAATCATCGAAGCGTCTAAATTCAATTGATGAAGATGTGTTTTGATGTTTTTAAATAGTAGATTGCTTTTAGCTGTAGGTTCTTGAAGTGGGTCTATGTGAATAAGACATTCAAACGCCATTTCCTGCGAGATTTTTTGTTCAATTTCGTCAATTAAATTATGACTTTCAACCAAGCTTAAACGACTTGGAAGTTCAATATGGAAAGAAACATGCTGATGATAAGGCCCATAATCGTGATACACCAAAGAATGCATCCCTTGAATGACAGGGTAGGTTTTAAGGATCGCGATGATGCCTTCGCGATGTGTTTCTGACAAAGGTCTTCCAAGCATATCTTTTGAGGTTTTTATGGCTAAACGAATCCCATTCCACGCAATGATGACGGCAATAAGTACGCTCAACCAACCCTCAATTGTCCATTGTGGAACATAAAATTCCAAAGCAAATCCTGCAAGCATGACCACCCCAATAAAGACATCGCCAAGACTATCTAACGCAATCGCTTTTTCCGAGATACGATTTGATACCTTAAATCGTGATCTGAAAAGAAGATATAACGCTAATTTCACAAGCACACTTAACGCAATGACGAAAAGAATGAACGGTTGAGAGGTCCCATTTTTTGGAGAAAAAATAAGCGGTATCGCCTCTAGTAGTAATTGAAGACCAACCATCGCCATAATCGTTCCGAGAATAAGTGCTGTGACATACTCCGAACGACCATGTCCAAGGGGGTGATTTTCGTCGGGTTTCTTAATTGAAACCTTGTTTCCTATTGCAAACAAAATGGAGCTAATCCAATCAAAAACATTATTAATTGCGTCTGAAATTAACGCTAGACTTTGAAACAAAATACCAAAAACTAATTTCATGCTAAAAAGCAATGCGTTGGTAATCAAGGGTAGAAAAAAGAAAAGGTTTGTTTTTTTGTTCATCTTAACAACAATTTTAACCGAAAAAAGCGTAAAATAGTATGAAGGAGAAACCTTATGTTAGAAGCTTTTCACGTTGGAATTATCGATATTGTTATTCTTGTTCTTGTCATTCTCTTTGGAATCGGTGGATTTAAACACGGATTTTTTAAAGAAGTCGTCGGTTTTGTTGCCCTTATTGGTGCTGCCGCGTTAGCTTTCCTTCTCGGTGACCTTGTTAAACAAACAGCGATTGACAGCTTTCAAATAGATGTCACCGTGTTTAATTTGATTCGTGATATCTTCTCAGGAAATGCAGTCTATGAGCAAGTCATTGACGGCAGTCAACCCAACGCACTCTCACTTTTAACAACCGGTCTTACTCAAATCGGACTTCCCGCTTTATTAGCCTCTCCTTTAGCATCCGTTTTAATCAATTTCAATGGAACCATTGGTGATGCTTTAGCAACCGCCTCAACCAATCTTGTGCTCGTAAGTTTAAGTTACTTAATAACCTTCCTTATTGGTTGGATTTTACTCCTTTTCGTCGGTAAACAGTTTGTCAATTTGTCGAAACAAAATGCCGTATTTAAATTTATTGATTCAATCTTTGGTTTTGTCCTTGGATTAGGGCGTGCTGCCTTACTTATCCTTATCGCATTTGGTATTGCGATTGCACTCTCCTTTGTTTTACCAGAGATTAACACCTTCCTTGTAAGTGATCTCGCGTTGGAATCCGATGCATTTTCAGTCGGAAAATTTATTTATGAAAATATGGTTTCCATTTTTGGAAGCTTGTTGTAGAAAGAGAATTTAATCGTGAATAAGAACTATTACATCTTGGGGTTGGCTTTTTTGCTGGGTGTTTCTCACTCAGGAAATACCGTGGTTAGGGCTGCTGAGTTTGACATTCTTGTCAAAGACATTCATTATGGGCCCACGCATTCGATTATCGAAGACACAGAAGGTCAGTTTTACGCACTCGGTGGCAGCGATCAGTATGCTTTATTAGGCCGTGATCAAAGTCTCAATACACCCACAAATCGTACCAGCGTACTTTCCCTTCAAAGTGGTGAATCGATTGTCCAATATGATGTAGGTTATAACTTTAATATTTTCTTAACCTCCAATGGCCGTGTTTTAACATCGGGGCGAAACGATGCTGGACAGATTGGTGATGGAACAATCCAGGAATTCTGGGGTGTTGAAAATCCTGTTGATATCACCAATCAATTTAACCTCGATAACACCGCAAATGAAACGATCACAAAAGTGGTTGCCTCCTTTTATAATCCCGTCGTAGTTAACGCCATCTCTTCAGAAGGTCGCGTCTTCACTTGGGGATCGAATCCTACCGCTGAGGATGTCGAAGCTGATGTGGATAATTACGCCTTTGCTGTCGGAAAAAATCTTTCTGGATTAACCGATGTTGAAAGCATTCGCATCCCGCTTGATCTTGATATCTCTGATACCTTCCCCGAACTTAATGTGGGTGAAAAAATTGTCGATATCGAATACTTTGATGTGGGTGGTATTGCCTTAACATCTGAAGGATCCCTTTACTCCTGGGGGGTAAATACGAACGGTTTACTCGGACGTGGTGAAGTCGATGTCAATGTCGTCGGTTTACCGGCACGTGTTCCCGGGCTCTCGGACCTGTTTCAAGACGGTGAGTTCATCGTCCATATGGAAGAGTCCTATGGTCAGATTGTTTTGTTAACGAACCAAAATCGTCTCATCGGTTGGGGGGAAAACGAACTGAAACAATTACTAGAATCGAATGACGCCGTATTAACCGCACCCGTTGTGCTTGATTTATCCGGTGTTGACTTCGCAGAAAATGAAGTCATTCTTGATTATTTTATCGCCGATTACGGGGTTTACTTCGTGACAACTGCTGGTCAAATCTGGATGCGTGGTTATAGTGTAATTTCTTCCTTAGCCAACTATTCAACGGATCGTTTTAATGAATATCGTGCCAATAAAACATGGCTCAACGTTACTTCAGAAATGCCCGTATTACCCGAAGGCGAAATCGTTGAAGAAATCACTGGCTATGGAGCGAGTTTCTTATTCTTTACGAACACACGAAAATTAATCACTCAATATTACTTTGGAACACCCAATATGTTGAAATTAGGTCGTGTGATGCAAAATGTTACGACCGGTCAATATGACAATGCTGTTTATAAAGTATTCATTGACGATGAAACCGAACCACGGGTGGTTGTAGAATCAGGACTAACGTTCCAACTTCCCAAACTTGATGCAGAGGAAGGTTTTTATCATTCTGGCTGGGGTTATGAACCGGGTGGTATATCTTTCTTCAATGTGGATCATACCTTTACGATGTCGTATGGCTCACACTTCCGTCTCTACGCCATTTATACTGAAGGTGAAGATCCTAACGCCTCAAGCGAACCCGTATCGAGTGAGACAACGACCTCCACGACGTCCTCATCGACTTCTTCAACCGTGACATCCTCTATACCGGATGGAAGCGAGCCCGAAACGAGTGAACCTTCTAATCCCCGACCTTCTCCAGTATTGCCCATCCTTTTAGGAGTAGGTGGTACTGCTGCGATCGGTGGAGGGGTTTATTACTTTGGTATTCAAAAGGGTGCGATCGGTGGTTTTTCCTTAGTAACCTTGAAACAATGGTTCATTGCCCTCTTTAAACGTAAAAAAGACGACGATGAAGACGACGATAAAACGTCAAAAAAATAGACCAAGAGTATCCCATTTACTAAAAAACCAAAATATAGCATTTTTACTCTTTTTTAAACCAAAATAGTGTAAGATAATTTCAATTTGAGGATAAAAATATGAAAAATTCACGATATTCGCTTAACAAACAACTTGCTCAAATGCTTAAAGGTGGCGTCATTATGGATGTCTCTAGTGTGGAACAAGCCAAGATTGCCGAAGCAGCGGGAGCAGTTGCTGTCATGGCGCTTGAACGTATTCCTGCTGACATTCGCGCCGCTGGAGGCGTTGCTCGTATGAGCGACCCGAAAATGATTCAAGAAATTCAAGCCGCCGTAAGCATCCCTGTGATGGCCAAAGTTCGCATTGGCCACTTTGTCGAAGCCCAAATTCTTGAAGCATTAGACATTGATTACATTGATGAGTCTGAAGTGTTAACGATGGCAGATGATGCTCATCATATTAATAAACATAATTTTAAAGTTCCTTTTGTCTGTGGTGCAAAAGATTTGGGTGAAGCCTTACGAAGAATTTCAGAAGGTGCCTCGATGATTCGTTCCAAAGGAGAAGCTGGAACGGGGGATGTTGTCCAAGCAGTTCGCCACATGCGCGCCATTTCTCAAGAAATTCGTCGTATTCAATCCCTCGATGAAAGCGAATTGTTCCGTCTTCAAAAAGAATGGGGTGTCTCCCTCGATTTAATTCAATATGTCCATAAAAAAGGGAAGCTTCCTGTCGTTTTGTTTTCTGCAGGAGGCGTTGCTACCCCAGCAGATGCCGCATTAATGATGCATTTAGGGGCTGAAGGGGTGTTCGTTGGATCGGGGATTTTCAAATCCGGAGATCCCAAAAAGCGCGCTGAAGCAATTGTAAAAGCCGTTACCAATTTCCGTGATCCTAAGGTCTTACTTGACGTTTCGCGTGACCTTGGAGAAGCCATGGTTGGCTTAAACGAAGACCAAATTAAAATTCTCATGGCCGAAAGGGGAAAATAATTCTTGCGTGTTGGGGTCCTCGCCGTTCAGGGAGCCTTCATTGAACATATTCGTGTTCTTAAACGCTTAGGCGTGGATGTTTTTGAAATTAGACAACTCAAGGACCTTGATCAAGGTATTGACGGCCTTGTTTTGCCGGGGGGGGAAAGTACAACCCAATCCCGGTTACTCCTTGATTTGGGTTTGTTCTTGCCATTAAAAAAACGGATTCAAGACGGTTTACCCGTCCTTGCAACGTGTGCAGGAACCATTCTTTTATCTGAAAAAATCGATGATGATCCGACAAGGCATTTTCAAACATTACCTGTGACGGTGAAACGTAATTATTATGGCCGTCAAACGGGTAGTTTTAAAAAAAAAATTAGCTTTGAAAATCAAACACTCGATCTTATCTTTATTCGCGCTCCTTTGATCACCGCGACCCACCCCGAGGTGAAGGTCTTAATTCGTCTAAATGAGGGGGTTGTCGCCGTTGAATATCACCATCAAATTGCACTTAATTTTCACCCCGAACTCAGTCATCAAACGTATTTTCACGAACGGTTTTTAAAACTTATTCAAGCACGTTAATGACGGGACAATTCGCATCATTTAAACGCTCATTAACCCGATTCAGATCGTAAATCTTATCATCGATACATTGAAGGATAACACGATCAAATGCGATTCCGTGAGTGAGAATATAACCCGCCCTTTTAATGAGTTCCTTTGATTCTTTTTGATCGCAATGCAAGGCTAAAGCAAGGGCTATTACATTCGCTTTTGATGGAATATGAGGTTTTTTTAAATTCATAATTTTCGAAAACAACCTCCGATCGATACCAGCCGCTTTATAAACTTCAGGTCCGGAAAGATTTTTTCGCGTCATTAATTCCAAAAGTAGTTCCGAAAATGGGGGTTTTAGTTTGTGTTCCATCTTATTGTTCTGTTAATGATATTATAAACCCCAAATGGTAATGTATTAGTTGTGAAAAGTAATAAAGCCCGCTTAGGTTACTTATTGGCAGTCCTTTCTGCGGTCATTTTCAGTTTTAGCATTCCGTTGAGTGATTGGTTTTTAAGAAATAGTATTTCTCCTCTTTATTTAACTGCTTTCTTGTATCTTGGCGTAGGAATGGGGATGAGCCTACATTACCATTTTCAAACATCAGAAGCGGCAGTCTCGCTTCAAAAGAAAGATATACAAATCTTTATTGCGATGGGTGTACTTGATACATTTGCTCCCATCTTTTTTTTCTCTGGATTTTATCTTTTACAAGGAACTAGTGCGGGCATTTTGGCTAACACTGAATTCATATTTACGTTGATTTTTGCATTCTTCATTTTCCGAGAAAAGTTTTCTTTTTATTCATGGCTTGGTATTTTACTTGTCTCAATAAGCGTTTTTTTATTGAACGTGCAATGGGAAAACTCAAATGTGTCCTTTTCTTGGGGATTCGGCGAATGGTTTATTTTAATCGGAACGCTCCTTTGGGGATTAGAAAACAACCTATCTCGCGTACTGAGTGTGGGAAATCCTTATCGCCTTTTAATGATTAAGGGGTTTTCTACGTTCATCGGCGTATCCATGATCACCTTAATTGTTCAACCTCCCGTACCTTCAATCATGTGGATTATCGCGATTCTCTTAGTTGGTTATATCGTTTATGGACTAAGTCTTGTAGCCTATGTTCTTGCTCAACGGCATCTTGGGGCAGGCATGACACAATCCATCCAAAGTTTTGCATTTATCTTGGGTTCCCTTTTCGCTTATTTCATTTTCCAAGAAGCCTTGTCTTCTCTTTATGGATTGAGTCTGTTTATTATCCTAATCGCTTTGGGATTGTTTGGATATGAAAACTATCGAAAAAAAGCATAAGATATAACTATGAGTTTATTAAAAGTTGCGTTAGCGCAAATGCGTGTGATTCCTGGTCAACCTTCAAAAAACTTTTCCACCATGGAAAGAATGATTAATAAAGCCAAAGCAGCCCATGTTGATTTAATTGTTTTTCCAGAATTAGCAATTACAGGTTACCTCATTGGGGATCAATTCTTAGATAACGAATGGATAGATTTTGCAGTCTCTTTCAATGATAAGATTAAAGCTTTATCTACTGACATTATCATCGTTTGGGGGAACGTTGTGACCTTAGGGGATAATCCCGCGATTACCAATAATGATTCACGCCTAGCGAAACTGAACGCGGCGTTGATCGCGTATCAAGGTGAATACGCCGTTCGAAAAAACGGACTTTTTCCTGGGGTCTACCCCAAACGTCTTTTTCCAAATTATCGTATTTTTGATGATCAACGTTACTTTTTACCCGGTCGTGAACTTGAAGAAAAACTTGGTTTAAAGGTTAAATCACTACTTCAGCCGTTTGAAATCAACTATAAAAACAAATTTATTCGGTTTGGACTCGAAGTTTGTGAAGACATGTGGGATGATGCCTATGGTTTCTCGCCAAGTGACATTTATTTATCTCAGCAAGTTGATTTACTCATTAATATCTCAAGTTCCCCTTGGACATTGAATAAAGAACATTCTCGTCGTGATGTCATTGAAAAACATGCCCATGTTCCCTTTCTTTTTGTCAACAAAGTTGGCGCGGATAACAACGGTAAAAATGTCGTTATCTTTGAAGGGGGATCGATGGTTTTTAATCAAGATGGCCGTTGGATTGGATCCGCTAATGAAGTTGCCAAGGAAGAATTGTTTATTCACGACTTAGTCACAGAAAAGCATGCCCAACCTCTCGAAAACAAACTTTATGACATGCTTCTTGCCGCAATTCGGTATACCGATGAACAACTTTTTCAATCGCGATTACCATGGATTGTTGGTTTGTCCGGGGGGATTGATAGCGCCGTTTCAAGTGCCCTCGTCGTAGATGCCTTAGGCCCTCATCGTCTTCAAGCCTATACTTTACCCACCCAATACAATTCAAAAACTACCTTAGAAAACGCGCGTAAAATTGCTCAAAACATCGGAATCTCTTTAACCACAATTCCCATTCAGCCCATGGTTGATGCCTTCAATACCATCCAACCTGACGCAAGTTTGTTAACAAAAGAAAATATCCAAGCGCGGGTTCGGGGCAGTGTTTTAATGAACATTGCCGCGGATCAAGGTGGCATTGTTTTAAACAATGGTAATAAAATCGAAATTGCACTTGGCTATACGACCCTTTATGGTGACACCATTGGTGCCTTAGCACCTTTAGGGGACCTGACGAAGATGCAAATCACAGAACTTGCTCGCTACATAAATAATCGTCACCAAAAAGAAGTAATTCCTCATAACTTAATTCCCACATGGAAAAACCATATTCCTCATTTTGAGATGCCGCCTTCAGCAGAATTAAAATCGAACCAAGTGGATCCCATGAAATGGGGCTATCACGATTGGCTTATTCACGAATTATTGAGTTTCCCATCCCTTGCCCCCGAACGTATCTTGTCAATGTATCTTGATAAGACGTTTCCCGATGAGGTCACCGCACTCATCCATCATTATGGACTTCACCATCCCGAAGCGTTTATTCAGGATTTAGAATGGGTTCTCACATTATGGAATCGTTCTTATTTTAAACGTGTGCAAATGCCACCCAATATAATTGTTTCGAAAGGTGCTTTTGGCTATGACTATCGTGAAGCTCAGATGCCCTATGAAAAAACTGCACGCTATCTTGAACTCAAAACCAAAATTTTATCGTTAAAAAATTAAACCCACCAACATGAGCAAAATCACCAACAAAAATGGGTTTATTTTCTTTTGAATCAAAACAAAAAAACTCATTAAAAATACAACCCACACATCCCAATAAAGGGGAAGCCGTACGGCTTGAGTAATCGCGGTTAATGCAATCAGCGAAGTCACAGCTACAACCACGCCTTGTAAAAAGACTTGAAAGAATTTTCTTTCACGTAATTGTTTCCAAATTGGAAAAACAATATAGACCCCAAAGATACCGGGTAAAAAAATCATTCCTCCTGACGCTAACCCCAAGGCGATCGCTGTCAGTAAGGATTGTTGTCCAAACGCACCGACAAACGAGGCAAAACTAAATAAAGGTCCAGGTATTGATTGATCAATCGCATACCCCGAAAGAAATACATCGAGTGGGATTGAACCACCCACAAGGGATTCAATCATGTAGGGAATCACTAATTGTCCTCCGCCAATAATCGAATACCCAAATCGATAAAAAGTAAAGGTAGACATCATCGTAATTGAAATATTCTGCATCAACATAATTTCAACAAAGAGCGTCACGACAAGAAAGAACAATAACGGAAACATGGGAAGGGTTATTTTTGTTTTCACTTCCTTAGGGTAAAACCACGTTTCACGTGCCTTGGCAACAAAGAATATGCCACTAAAAATGAGCAATGCTGGCAGGGCCCAAAATGACACATTTTGCAAGAGATAACCCAGAAACAAAATACTAGCGAACAGCGCATAGTTCGTTGTTGTCTTCTTCAGTTTTTTAAACATCTC
This sequence comes from Bacillota bacterium, assembly GCA_030834445.1. Taxonomy (GTDB): domain Bacteria; phylum Bacillota_I; class Bacilli_A; order RFN20; family CAG-826; genus UBA970. Next base: position 16,068 of record JAURFC010000009.1, on the reverse strand, counting down.
CCATCCAGCGTACGCAATAAACGAAACCGCAAGAACTGGGAGATACGTTAAGACCGATCGCAAACTCATATTTGCTGCAACAATGGGATAAAAATACGCCAATAAACTCAAAATGATCATTGCTGGAAAAGCCCAAACTATCCATGTGAAGAATGCTAACAACTTTCCGCCATACGCATACCCTATCGCCATGATAGTTTGAGTGCTTGAAGGTCCAGGAATTAAGCTAAAAACACCCATCCATTCACGAATTTGTTCTTCTGTAACATAGTTTTTTTCGTGGGCTAATCGCCGAATAAATACAGCATAATGGGCTTCAGGTCCGCCAAAACATAACAAGGATGTTATGAACACATCCCATAAAAAAATTAGTTTTTTCTTAATCATATTTTTGATCAATCCATTGTAACAATTTCAATAAAAGTGGATGCATTAACTTTTCTTGTCCGTAAGGAATTTTCCACGTCCCTTTAGTGGTGATAATTTTTGGATTTTTTGCTTTCAAAAAATCAATTCCTTCTGGACCCGGATAGACACCAATATGCTTTTTATTAGCCCCAAAATGAATCAGATTGATTTTATTTTTTTCGAGGGTTGGAATTCCATATTTAATAACCCATTGACCTCCGGGGAGTGAGGATTGTGTCAAATCTAGCAATTCAACTAATGCCTGATATTGTTTGGGTTCTAACCCAGAAAAGTAGACTTCAAGTTCAGAATAAATGTTCATGGGTTTCCTTCTTGTTTGAAATAAGTATAAAATAGTTAAAAGGATTTTACATATGGCAAAAAAATTAGCAAATACTCATGTTGAAAGTTTATTAAAGGCATTTGAAATTCATCAGCAAAAAAATCGAGCGATGAGTTACGTGACCAATGTGGCAAGTTTTGATGCCCAAACCGTCGCTCCCAAAAATAAAGATGCCGTCAATGAGCGTGCGGAGGCCATGGGTTATTTTGCTTTAGAGGACTTCAAACATAACAATTCGGAAAATTACGACAAACTCTTAACGGATTTAGAAGCTGCATATGATGACTTAAGTCCGGAAATGCAACGTATCGTATACCTTGAACGTAAAAACATTGAAAAATTAAAGAAAATTGATCCTAAAGACTATCAAGATTATGCGATTTTACTCTCTCAAGCGCAAGTTGCTTGGGAAAACGCTAAAGCAGCCAATGATTTTGCAGCCTATGCACCCTTTTTAGAACGAATCTTAACCTATACGCGTAAATTTACTCAACTCACAAAAACGGTGAATGGTCCTCTTTATAATCAGCTTCTTGATGATTATGAAGAAGGAAGTACCATTGAAAAGCTAGATCAATTTTTTGCCAGCTTAAAAGATCGGATTGTTCCATTGCTTAAAAAGATTCAACAATCTAAAGTCAACATTCGCAATGATTTTATGTCCCGCTCCTTCCCCAAACATGAACAATTAGCGTATGCCAAAGACTTACTTACTTTCTTAGGGTATGACTTGGATCGTGGCGCTTTATCAGAATCGGTTCATCCCTTTACGAGCGAAATCTCTCCCAATGATGTTCGGGTTACCACGCGCATTTATGAAAATAACTTTGTTTCTAATATTTATTCCACAGCCCATGAAGGGGGCCATGGCATTTACGAACAAAATTTAGATAAGAAAGTAAAGGGCACTTTACTTGGTCATGGTGCAGCGATGTCGATCCACGAATCCCAATCCCGTTTTTATGAAAACGTCATTAGTCGTTCAAAAACGTTCACTCATGTTGTATTTCCTGATTTAAAAAAGAAATTCCCAAATCAATTCAAGGATGTCACCGAAAAAGAATTTTATCAGGCCATCAATGAAGTACAAACATCCTTTATTCGCGTGGAGGCCGATGAATTAACGTACAGTCTTCATATTATGGTCCGTTATGAATTAGAAAAACAACTAATCGCCGGAACCTTAAAAGTAAATGATCTTCCCCAAGCTTGGAACCAACTTTACACCGAGTATTTAGGAATCACACCAAAGACCAACGCGGAAGGATGTTTACAAGACGTCCACTGGTCTGGAGGTGCTTTTGGTTACTTCCCTTCGTATGCGTTAGGGAATGCGATATCGATTCAATTGCTTAAAACGATGGAAAAAGATTTGTCACTGGAAGAAACGATCAATCGTAAAAATCTCACCCCAATTCGTGAATGGTTCGCTGAAAAAATATATCGTTTTGGTAAATTTTATCCTCCCTTTGTGCTCTTAAAGAAAGTGACAAAAGAAGACTTAAATCCTACCTATTATTGTGATTATCTCGAGACAAAGTTTTCCGAGATTTATGATCTCTAACACGTACTGATTTTTCATAAAGTTCGATCCATTCCTTCACCGAAACACTCGTTACCACCTTTTTTAACCATTCCATAGGCAAATCATACGGTCGACGAAACCGCAAACACACTTTTCCTGCATTAAGTTTTTTACCTGTTCGGGCTGTATAGTCCGTTGTAAAGTCATGGCTTGAAGTTAGTTCTGTCATCCACGGCATAAAATAGACCGCCAAATAATGCTTTTGATAGGCAAGGGCAAGGAAGGGTAAGGGAATATTTTCTCCAACATGATAACCTTTCGGATAGGTTTTAAAGGATACATAAAAAGAGGGCATCCCATATTGAAATCCATCCTCAATTTCAAGCGGCATCACATTTTTGATCTCGTTAAAAACTTCAATAAACCATAACTTTTTGTCGTTTTCTAGCCTATTTATGTAGGATAAAGTCTCTTTATTCATATCCTTATTATTCCATAAATTAGATGTTGCGGTTTTAACATCTTTCGTTAAAATAAACATATGTTTAAGAAACGTTCCTGGTTCATCGCCGCTTCTATCCTTGTCATGCTCATGTTAGGGTCGGTTTATTCATGGAGTATTATACGTGTTTCAGTGGAGTCAGAATTTAATGTTTCTGCAACTGAAAGTGGGCTTCCTTATATGTTCAGCCTTGTCTCGTATTCCACGTCGATGTTGATTGCGGGAAAATTAATAAAAAAACACCAACGTGTGATTGTAATTTTTGGAGCAGTTTGTTTTATGCTCGGTCTCATTTTATCCAGTATGGCGTTTAATATATTTACATTAACAATAACGTATGGCGTATTAGTGGGGACAGGAGTTGGATTAATTTATGGCGTACCATTGTATGTGATTAACCAAACCTTCCAAGAAAGAATCGGTTTCTTTTCTGGATTAGTCTTATTAGGATTTGGTTTTTCCAGTGTCATCATGGCGCCATTAATTGAATTTTTACTTCTCAATGGACCTTTGTCTTCCATGTTTATGGTGTTGTTTTTTATTTCCCTTGGTGTGTTTTTCTTAACGGTTCCTTTTCTCATTCAACCTGTCCTTGCTTTAGAAGGTCGCTCTCGTCCGGCAACGCCGATATCAAAAAGAAGTTTTCGTCTTCTTTATGGACTTTTCTTACTCAGTTTAATCAGTGGCTTAATGATTATCGGCTTAACATATCGCATTGGGGTATTGAGTTATGGTTATGATGGTGTTTTAGTGGCGGGTCTTTTAACGACCTTTGCAGTGGCAAACGCGTTAGCGCGGCCCTTGTTTGGATGGATTATTGATAAGAAAAATATCTTTTTTGCTGGGACTTTATCATTGGTATTAATCGCGTTGTCTGGGTTGATTGCATTTTTCAATCAAGGGCAGCTGCCCGTCTTGTTCGCGTTGAATTATGGTTTCTTTTGGTTTGGTCTTGGGAGTTGGGTTGCTATTGCCCCCCTGGCCGTCAAAAAATTATTTGGTGCGCACAATTACGCCCACCTTTATGGCACATTGTTTACTGCTTATGGTGTTGCCGCTGTTTTAGGAACGCTCTTTTCTGGTGCGGTGCTTGATTTGTTCGGATCGACATTACCCATCTATGGCTTTATCGTCATCATTAATCTTTTTAATCTAGTGCTATTAAAACAACTGAAAAAAACGACATCAACCCAATAATTTTTCAATTTTTTTCAGTGCTTTTTTATAAATAGGAATCATGTGTGGTTCGGTCACTCTTTGTAATGCTTCGGCAAAGGAAAACCATGCAACATTTGAATTTTCATCATAATTGACGATTAATTTTTCACTTTCATCTGCAATTAACAAGTACGTTATGTTGAGATGAAGATGATCGGAAACATGCTTCCCTTTTTTTATGTGATTAGGCACCATAATGGTTTCAATCATAAAAATATCGTTTGAATACGGTCTCAACTTGGTAACGCCAGTTTCTTCCGTCGTTTCTTTTAAAGCCACACGGAGGCAGTCCTCATCCCCATCATTATGTCCTCCTAACCAACCCCACGATTGATAGAGATTATGATAGGCAAATAAAATCTTATCCATCGATTTATTCACGACAATGGAGCTCGATGTGACATGGGCAATCGGATTGCTTCTTAGTAAGTAGTCCGGATTTCTTTCCATGAACAACATCATCGCCTCGCGATCAAATGCTTCTTGTTCGTCGAAGGGTTTGTATTTTTTTAATAGGGTCATTAACATAAAATCTATTTTATCCTCTCTGTGTATCGATTAAAATATAAATAATGTTTCCTGCATTAAAAATTCCTCGTCCCTTTTATACCATCCTCTTTGTTGTCGTGACCCTTTCTATCCTTTTTTCCGGACCCTTTATCGATTTGTTTAATGGCTTTATTCGAATACAAAACCATCCCAGTATCCTTGTTAGTGATTTTATTGCCGTGGGTGGTTTTTCTGCATCCCTCCTCAATGCCTGGCTGCTAGCCTCACTTGCATTATGGATTTTGCGAAGCGTTCGGGCTAATTATTCAGGCGTTGCAATCGCAGGGATGTTAACCCTTTTTGGTTTTTCCTTTTTTGGAAAAAATCTAGTCAACGTTCTCCCCGTCTGGTTTGGGTTTTGGTTGTTCACAAAAATCACAAAATCCTCCTTGCGACAATATGTTGGAACTTTTTTGTTTTCTAGCGGAATTGCACCCGTGGTAAGCTATCTTGCCTTTGGTCTAAACTTACCTTGGTTTGTAGGGGTGCCTCTTGGGATCCTCAGTGGAATCCTACTTGGAATTCTTACCCCTCTGATTGTAGCCGTGGTTGGAAAGTTTCACCAAGGATACAACCTTTATAACACCGGGTTTGGCCTTGGTTTTTTAGCAATGCTAAGTTCTAGTTTACTTTCTATTTTCTCGGTGACGCCTTCAATTCCTTTAAACTTATCGACCGAAGGACATATTCCAAGTCTCTTAATAATCGGTATTTTCTTTGTTGTGGGTATTATAATCCCGCTTCGTTTTGATCGTCAATTATTGCGAAAATGGGGTAGACTCTTACAATCTCCTGGTAACCTCCCAAGTGATTATCAAAAAGAATATGGGTCATTACTTACGTTATTCAATATGAGTTCGTTGGCTTTGTTTTCGCTTGTCCTTGTGCTCGTTTTAAACATTACCATTAATGGACCCATTCTTGCAGGGATTTTTACCCTGATTGGCTTTGGAGCGTATGGTAAACACCTCAAAAATATAACTCCGATTATCATGGGTGTTCTTTTAGCAAGTTTACTTCCCGCTTACTCCTTGGATTCACTGACCATCATGCTTGCCATATTCTTTGGTACAGCGCTTGCTCCGATTGCAGGAAAATTTGGACCTTTTTATGGAGTTCTTGCAGGGTTTTTAGTGGTGATTATCAGTCCGTTTGCTTTACGATTTCAAGGCGGATTTGATTTATATAATTTTGGATTTACTGCCGGTTTTGTCGCCGGGATTGTGGTAGTTATCGCGCAGCAATTCCCGCTACATATTCGCTCGAATCTCTCACAAAAAATTAAACATTAAGTTTAGTTTTTAATGCTTCAAACCACTTCGTGGCTACGTGAAGTTTTTCACTTATCTCGTCGGGTAAATTGGCGGCAAATAAATCAACAAGTTCTTGATAAGTCGTTTGGGGCAAATCGACGTGAAGGTATCGTATGCCAAAGTCTGCTTTATTAGGACGATATTGAAGATTAATCAAAGGGACAAGGGCTCGCATTAAATACGTAAAATACATGCTTTTTGCGTCCAAAATCAAGTTTCTTTGACACGCTTTTAACGTTTCAATTTTAAAGATAGGTTCATAAAGCACGGCAGTTTGAAATACTCTTTTGTGAAGCGCATTCCTTTTTTCATCGCCCCAGTGGGTAGGATGGTAAATTGGACGTTTTTCAAACCAAAGGTGAGCGGTACCGTGTCTTTCCACATCGGTAAATTTGTCTGGTTGACTCACTTTGGTAAAACTTAAATCAAAATAAAAAAGCGATGCATGCTCGGGAATATAGAAAAACTGAGAAAACCCGTGCCAGGTAGGTTCAGGAGCTCGTATATAATGGCGTAACGGGACCTGCTTTTTAAGATACTCTTGCGTTTCTTGAAGGGTTTTTTCAACCGCATCATCCGTTGTGATAATTAATAGATCAAGGTCAGAGTGGTCATCAATCCGGTTTGTTGCTTGACTTCCACCCTCCCAAACTGCCACTACCTCTTTGAGATTTTCTAAAAATGGTTTTAAGAGATGGACGCCTTCTTCTCGTGTCATTCTGCTTTTACTTTCCTTCCTAATATCGTCCAACCATTACCTTTGGCATACTTTAGTAATTTTCTATCGGGGAAAACGCAGATTGGTTCTGCGACTTTCGACAAAATTGGTCGGTCATAATATGCATCTGCGTAGCCTTTTGTGTGGTGCCAATCTAATGCGGGAAGCCGTTGTTCTAATTGATTGATTTTTTCATCCCCTATGATAATTTTGGGTTGCTTAATAAGTTGGCCGTTAACATCATAGAGACTCGTACCAATAATTTCATCAAACCCAAGGTGACGAAATCGCTCTAAAAATACATCATAGTTTCCGGATAATAATACGGTTGTAAAACCTAATTTCTTATCTTTCTTGAGTGCTTTAATGACATTTTTATTGATAAAGGGCTTCGCTCGATCATACGCCTCATCAAAAAAACGACCCAATTCTTCTAGGCTTACAAGCTGAAATAATTCCACTAGTCGTTGCATGGCCTGTAGGCGAAATGTCTTTTGATCTAGACTAAATAACTTTGATTTATACATCAGATAACGTCGAATCATCCAACGATAAATACGGTGATAGGTTTGTAGTCCAATGCGACGATGTTTCCACGTTTTAAGGAGATGGGGGACTGTTTGCTTTAACAAAAGCGTTCCATCAAAATCGTAAATGGCATATTTTTTCATAAATTACCTTTTTTTATAGAGACGGTGCCCTTGATGAATGGCTTCAAGGACAAAAATTTGTTGATTTTCAACAGGAAACTCGGGCGTAAATTCAAGGGATGATTCTCGGTGACGATAGATTTCCATCATGTAATGATATGTCTGAAAATCAATGCGTTTTCGTTGTGCAAAATCCTCAAGAAGTTTTTTTTGATCAAACCCCTTTTGATAATTAGCTTGTAAAGTAATCGTAAAGAATTCACCAATGGCACCCGATCCATACGAAAACATGCCAATCGTTTGTTCATTTAATCGAGAAGAAGGAGCATACGATAATAACGATAATAAGGATAAGAAAAGAGATCCATTATAAATGTTTCCGATTTCTTTGTTGAATGCTTTCGCATAAGTTAAAACTTCGGGTGATAACGGATGCATTAATACCTCACTCGCTTTATCGCTCATCACCGCGAATGGCATATGAAAACACATGAACTCAAACGCTTTTTCTGGTCGAACCGCTTTCAGTAAGTCACGATAGCTTCGTATCGATAATTTACCATCCACAATGGGTACTTCATGAAAAGAGGGTCGATAAAAATCTTCAATGTTTTGGACAATAGGAACCCCTTCAGAGACGATACCCAGAGTAGGATTTTGACTCACAATCATCGCGATAGCACCTGCACCTTGCGTGATTTCTCCGGGGGTTTCAAATCCGTACCACGCAACATCGCTAGAAACAACCAAAGCTTTTTTGTGAGGATTGGCCAAGACATAATCTTTCGCAAGTTGAAGTGCGCCTGTAGCGGCATAGCATGCTTGCTTGACTTCTAAAACACGACAATGAGGATTAAGCCCTAAAAGTGCATGCAAATAAATCCCTGCGGCTTTGGAATAATCAATGCCGGATTCCGTCGCAAAAAGTAAAAGTCCAATGTCATTTTCCTGACCTTGAAGGATGGGATAGGCTGCTTCTGCCGCCATCGTGACAATATCTTCATTCGGAGCAATAATCGCCATCTTTTCTTGGCCAATACCGATTTTAAATTTATTCACATCCGTGTTGCGAACGGTGGCTAAATCTTCCAAATCTAAAAACATTTTGGGGGCATAAAAATGAATACGATCAATTCCAACGTTTCGTGTGTTTTCCATATTATTTTCTCTCGATGGCAACGTGCGCTTTGACGAGCTCGTGGGGGTTGGTGAGCGCGGCCATTAATGACAATTCCCCGGCTAATACCGTACCGGCAACAAGATGGGCATAACGCTGTGCCCCTCCTTCACCAAGACAATGCATCTTTTCAAATCGCGCCACGATGGCTTCATCGTGCTTTCCGTGTCCGACAGTTCCCACAATAATATTGGGAATGTTTACTGAAAAATATAACCCATCGTTACGAATCTCGGCAAAGGTAATGCCTTGAGATCCTTCCACAATATTCGCCGCATCTTGCCCCGTAGCCAAATAGGCTGCAAGGAGCATATTCGCGAAGTGAGCATTGGCACTATGAATCGATCCTGCCATGATCGACCCCAACATATTTTTCTTTACGTTTAATTCAACGATTTTTTCTGGCGTAGTTTTCAACGTTTTTTCGACGATATCCCGGGGAAGGTAAACTTCACTAATTACGTGTTTACCACGTCCTTCTAAGGCGTTAATGACACTGACCTTTTTATCGACACACATATTCCCGGAAACTGAAACATAGCGCGTCCCAGGGAAACGTTGGAGGACATAATCTAAGATCGCATCGGCAATTAGCGTTACCATATTATGACCCGATGCATTATTGGCGAAGATTTCAATTCGTAAATAGAGCAAATTGGCGACAAAATAACCCGATATTCCTTGTAATTGAGCAAAGCGACTTCGTGCTTCGACAATGGTTTTTTGTAGGACATCAATTTCTTGTTTTAACGTCGATAAAACCGATTGTCCTAGTGCGATTGATTCAACTTCAAGGGTGACAGAACGCACCATTGTATCTTTAATCAGCGACGAGGTAAGGCCTCCTGCTTGCGCAATCGCACGCATACCGCGTGAAACCGAAAAAAAGAGGGTCGTTTCAAAGGTAGCTAAAACCACATCGCTTGAAAGAAGCGTGTCCGCTTTACCAAGTGACGTCATGGATTGGAATAATAAGGGTCCTACCCATCGGGTAGGAATGGTCGTTAAAAGATTTTTATCCATCTCTTCTATTGTAAAAGATTTCAACGGGTTCTGTTAAGAAGACAACTTACTTTGATCATAATACGCATGACCGAGTTGTAGTAACGTTCCATCGTCGTGTTTTTTACCCACCCAGACTAGCCCTTTTGGTTGACCTTCAAGCCACCCCTCGGGCGTACACAAACTAGGATTCCCGAAAATAGGCGCAAAGCTTAACCATCCTAAGGTCACCATGGCATCGAGTTGATGAGTATGAAGACGGGTATCCACTTGAGAGGCTTCTTTCATTAATTCATTTTTTAATCGAGCGAATTCTTCATCCAAATAATCGGGTTTTTCTTGACTATCCAAGAGCGTTTTTTGACCATAGCGAAGGCATCGTTCTTGATTTGCTTCATTGAAGGCAATAATCGCCGCTAAATCCTTGGGTGCACCTTCACCCGCATGTTGTGTAAGGAAATCATTTAACGAGACTTTAAATTCACGTTTCAACGTTTCAAAATTTTCCAAGGGAGGATACGTAATGGAAAACGATTGGATGTCCCAGCCTAACGTGTTCATTCTCGATTTAACGTCTTCCAAATGCTTCTTTTCGATTTCCGAATAAGGATAATTGGTGAGTTCGAGCACACCAATCCGCGGTTTATTCTTCATCGTTTTCAAGGTATCCACATAAGAAAAACCGGGTTTGGGTTTCTGAAGATCATCGACAAGAACGTCCATCACTGCGGCACAATCAAAAACCGTTTTCGCCATGGGACCTGCGGTATCTTGGGTAGGTGAAATAGGAATAATTCCTTCGGAAGGTACAATCCCATGCGTCGGTTTTAAAGAAACGATTTGACATTGATGAGCGGGCGCCATGAGCGATCCATTCGTTTCTGTTCCAATCGCAAAAGGCACAATACCCAAAGCGACTGCCACAGCAGAACCCGTACTTGAACCATACGGATCGATGGTTTCATCGGTTGGATGTTTGACCTGTCCATACATTGAACCATACCCCGAAGGCATTTTTTCATCCCCCATAAAATAAGCAAATTCAGATAGGTTGGCTTTCCCCATGATCACAGCCCCGGCAGAGAGCAAACGCTCCGCAATCGGCGCATGATGTTGAGGAATAAAGTCTTTTAAGGCATAACTATTGGCCGTGGTGGGTGTTCCATCCGCATACATAATATTGTCTTTAATGACGCATGGAATTCCTTGTAATAGACCTCGATAAAACCCTTTTTGTCGTTCGTGATCGGCCTTGAGTGCTTGATCTTTAGCCCAAGGGGATAAAACACCGATTGGGTTTTTTTCTTTTGTCTTGTGATAACGCTCTACCGCTTCATTCAATAAGGAAAGCGCGGTAGTTTTTTTGGCTTGCAACGCAAGATATTGTTCATAAATGCTCATAGGTTAAGTATACTTGAATTTTTTTATCAATCATGTAGGATTCTTAAACCTTTCGGAAAATGATTTTTGGCAATGCCTTTCACCATTTTAATCCACCCCAAACCTTGTCCCTCAACACTGAAGACGTACCACCCATCCTTTTGATCGAATGAAACAGTTTCCCCTTTTAAATAGCGTTTCACACGCGGATCATCCCACGACAATTCAACACGAGGTAATTCAAGATGATTGGCGTGCGATAAGGCGTGACTCGGAATGAAACCGTATTCTTTGATGTCACCCACATACAATCCCGGATTAAGGCATTGTTTTGGGGATAGATTAAACGTTTGGTGTGCCCAATAAAGACGATCTTGTTGTTGGATGTAATGACCTCCTTCTGGCATTTTCACTTGATATTTGTTCATAAACTGGTGGAAAATGGGAGGGATGGAAGACTGGGCGATTTTTCTAACGGGTAAAATAGCGCTATCCTTTTTTCGTAAGGTCACGACATAATGACCTTCGCCCTCCAATTTAGAAGGAAGTAATCGCGCCCCTATGCCTTGCGTAGAACACGTATCAAAGGTATCTGGGTTTGGCCTGGGGGCAAGTTCAAATTCAGGGTGCCTCTTTAAAAAATCAAGAATTTGTAATTCGTTTTCTTCGCGTGAGAACGTACAAGTAGAATAGGTAAGTTCTCCACCTTCAAGCAAAAGCGGAGCCACATTTTCCAACAACTCTTTTTGGACTCGAGCACATGATAGGACGAGTTCGGGTGACCATTGATCGATGGCTTTTTCCTCTTTGAGAAACATGCCTTCACCCGAACATGGCGCATCTAAAAGTATTTTATGAAAGCGTGGCATCGAGGCGATCAAGGCATCGATATCGCCTGTTGATACAAGCCCGTGATAAAAACCCATGCGTTCTAAATTAAACATGAGTTGGGTCGCCCGTTGTCGGTCTTTATCATGACTCCAAAGGAATCCATGGGAAGACAAGTATCCGGCGATATGCGTGGATTTTCCTCCAGGAGCCGCAGCAACATCAAGTACCCAATCATGCGGTTGAATGTGCATCGTTTCAACCACCGCCATCGCAGAAGGTTCTTGCAGATAAAACATTCCCGCATGATGAAAGGGATGATGGCCGAGTTTTTCATCCACATAAAACCCAAGTGGGGACCAAGGAATTGGTTTTAAAGAAGTTAAAAAAGAAGGGGGGAGAGGTTTTTGAGGATTCGTTCTTAACCCCTTCCATGGGGGTCGATCGGATAGTTCAAGATAGTGCTCGTACAACGAGGGTAATTCGTGACGAACACGTTGAAGAAAAAGTGGGGGTAGTTGTTTATTCACGAACAAATGTTACGTTCAATTTAACATCTGCAACTTGGGAAATAGTTTCATGAATAGAGCAATATTTTGCCCCCAATTCTGCGGATCGGCGCAAACCTTCTTCATCCGTTCCTCCGACAATGGTGAAATCCATCACCACTTCTTGGAGGGTGGCCGGTACCGCATCCCGTTTGACACCATTGATTACAATATTAGCGCGATTAAATTGAAGACGCTTTTTATTAGCCACACTTAAAAAGGTTGCATAAAAGCATGATCCCAGGGCAGAAAATAAAAGATGGTAAGGTGCCATCCCATCGGGTTGTTGACCAATAGCTACACGCCCCGATGGCGACGTAGCTGATCCGACAAATGTATTGGCAAATTCAAGTTGAATCGTATCTTGTTTCATAATGTATACCTCGCGTTTTATTTTAAACAAAAGCGAGGGCATTTGCTATGATGAGACTTGAGGTTATGATGCGATTAAAAAACTTACCTTTATCCAGCTTCCCCTTTCAAACACAAGAGCATGTTCGCTACCGTGATACTGACCGACAAGGTCATGTCAACAACACGGTGTTTGGAACCTACTTTGAAACAGGACGTGTTCGCCTGCTTTATGAACCCAATCAAAGCTTCCTAGAAGGTCTTTCAACCTTTGTGGTGGTCAAAATAACCATGGAACTTTTAGGAGAAATACATTGGCCCGATACCGTCGATATTGGCGTGGGTATTCTACGGATAAACGCCACTAGTTTAATCATTGGAAGTAACCTTTATGTTCGTGGTCAAATTGTTGCCTCTAGTGAAGTGACGGTTATGCACGTGAATGCTCAAGAGAAAAAAGTCGAACCATTGCCAAAAAATTTATGTGAAAAATTCGCGTCTTATTTGTTATTATTGCCCTAAAGGAGTCCATCATGAAATCAAATGAAGAATATCGCCGCCAAGCCTATGATACCGTCAAGAAAAACTTATGGGATATCCTACTCCCACTGATCATTTTTTCAATTGTTACTGGGGTCTTAAGCCAAGTCGCCGGAATTTTTGCGCCACAATTTGATAACACTGTCTTTCCTCCTGTAGAAATAAATCCAGGAAATCCTCCGGTTTATTCGCTATTTAATTTTATTATTTTTGTTGTTTCTACGTATATTGCCTTTTCTGTGCTTCACCTCTTCATTCAAGTGGCAAAAGATCAAAAACCCGAGTTAGAAGATGTGTTATTAAAAGGGCTGAAAGAACAGCCTATCAACGCCCCTATTCTTACCTTCTTAACAAGTTTATTTGTTGGTTTGTGGTCCTTATTATTCATTATTCCTGGTATTGTAAAAAGCTATGCATATAGTTTGGGCACCCTCATTCTTATGCAAGATAAAGACATTCGTGTAACGGATGTTTTAAATAAATCTCAAGAATTAATGCGCGGGAAGAAAATGCAATTATTCCTTCTTGATCTCAGTTATTTTGGTTGGTATTTATTATCACTTTTCACGTTAGGTATTTTACTCATTTGGGTTGTGCCACGTCATCAAACTGCGCGCACACTCTTCCTACTTGACGCTTACGAACAACGATAAATCGTATTCGCATAACCACCAATGAAACACGTCTCGCTTGGGGAACGACTACGTCAATTACGTGTTTCCCGTAAATTATCACAAAAAGAACTCGCTAAAGCCCTTTTTGTCCAGCACACCACCATTAGTAATTGGGAAAAAGATGTTCGGAAAATAAATCTCGAACAACTTCAACAAATTGCAACGTATTTTAACGTTGAGCTCCCCTATTTCCAACATGGTGAGCCAACCTCTCCCGTCCACAGAATAAACAAACCTGCAACCTGGATTGCGGGTGTTTCTATCGCTTCCATTGTTTTAAGTTTTGCCGCATTACTTTTGGTCAGTCGTACAAGCCCTACCGTCCCGCTTGAATCCTGCTATGGCCAAGAGGATTGTGAGTTTATTGATGATCCTTCTATTGTTAACGAGCTTACTGAACGTAGTATTACCGGGGGCATTATGACGAATGTCGAGCTCAATTTGGTGTACGCATTGATGGATCAATATGTGTGGCGTAACAATGAGACGACAAACACAATACCTCGCAAACAATATGTGGAAAAAGTCTTAGATTCCATGAATTTTGATTTTGGCTTTCATGCTTCCGCCCTTCATGATGCGATGTATCAATATTTTTTATCCGAACGTGTCATTAAAACCTATGAATATCTTGATTTTGCTTCTGTGAATGAAGAAAACAAGCAACTTATTATCCGCAACAACATCAAATATGTGATGTATAAAACAGGGGATGATACGTTTAGTTATGAAGTATTTGATCCTTCGTTTGTGTATCGCTATGATATCGACTTATCCTTAGAAACGATCTATGGTGGCGATCAAGCGCTTGTTAAACAGGTTGAAGCAGCGATTGATGCCCTCTTATTTAGTACCTATAATCGACCGATGGAGGATAATGCCCATTATTGGTATTTTGAAAATCTTATCGCCTCGGAGCATTCTTATTTTGTCACGTACCGCGAAGAGAAAGCTAATCAAAATCCTGCCATGGTTCAACTTTTCACGTTAAATCATCAAACAGGGGAAGTATATACCTTTGAATCGTATTTTTCGTTCCAACAAATCACGTTGTTTTTCTCCGATAAAAGTGACTTCTTCTTTTATCCTTTTCCACCGGATGCACCGATTGCATTCGTGGATTTACCAACGCTTATTCCCCAACTCACCATGGATGATTTAAATCCTCAATTTATTGAAGGAGGCTATTCTTTAGCTGCCTTTCAAATGTTCTTTGACGAGGAATTTAGCATGTTTCCTTTTGTGGAACTTAATGAAACGATTACGGCTTTAAAGGAAGCACGAGTTTAGTACGAAAACCACGCGATTCGTAGTAGGATTCGGCGCCATTGTGGTAAACAAAGATATGATCATAGCGGCGGTCCATAAATAACGCCCCACCTTTTTGTCGTAAAACATCCGGGGTTTGAATCCAGCTCGAGGTTTTTTGATCCACCGGAACCAGTGATTGTAAATACCATGTGTCTTCTTCATCAAGTAAAGTGACACCCATACTTTTGACCATTGCTTCGACCGATGATTTTGGTTTATATTCCTTACGTGAATGCCACGCGGCTTCATCAAAGCACAAACTTCGACGGCCTTTAGGAGATTCGGCGCACGTGTCCATAAACGTCGCACCATCTTTTTCGATTTTAACAACCGCAGGTTCCCCTTGAGACACTTCCATCGCTTCAAGCTTCTTGAGTGCGTCGGGTTGTTTTTCTAACGCGTGATATATGGGAAGAAGTTCTTCCTCATTAAAAAACGTTTCTGATCGTTTTATGATGGTTTCTAAAAGTGTTTTTGACATACATTAATCCTTCTTTGTGATTTTATACGGTTTGCCTTGGTGATCATAAGTTGTCCATGTTCCCACGGGATTTCCTTTTTCAAAGTAACCCGACCGCTTAAGGGTGCCGTCGATTCGGAACCAACGCCAGTATCCTTCGGGTTGCCCATCTAGTATCCTACCAATCGACCAGATGGTTTTTCCACTTGCGTGATACTTGATCGTTTCTCCGTATTCGTTCACACAACTTGGTTTCTTCACCATACTTCGATTATACTCTTATTAATGATGAAAAAAGCGGTTTTTTTAGACCTCGACAACACTCTACTGCCCATTGATGAAGCATTGTTTTATCGACTTTATTTCGGAGAATTAGGCCGTTATTTTGCCCCGCTTGGTATCAATCCAAAATTTCTCATTGATGCGATTTTACAAGGAACCGCCGCGATGCGGGCTAATACCTCTTCAAAAACAAATTTAGACGTGTTTTGGGAAACATTTTCGATCCATTTACCGCAAGAAACACCGTTCGTTCAATCGCATTTAAAAACGTTTTACACGACAAGATTTC
>JAURFC010000030.1 GCA_030834445.1 Bacillota bacterium | reverse complement strand
TCCATCCAAGGAGGCACCAACATCGCGTTGGTGAGTAAATAACCATGGCGAAAATCATGGGCTTCTGTAATTTACACGGCAGCAAACAACTTGGACCTCTCACCGAAAACCGTCCCTTGGGATCGACGAGCTTTTTAGGACGTTATGCGCTCATGGATTTTACCTTATCCAATTTCTCCAATTCCGGCATTGATAAGATTGGGATTCTTGTGGAAACCAATCCCCGCTCCATTTCTAAACACTTAGGTACTTCCAATGTCTTTAATAACAACACCAAACTTGGATTTGAAGTGGTGTTGTTCAATGAAAAACAAGCCCACAATCCGCTTTATAACCATGACCTCCATAATCTGAAAGCCAACGATTGGCTCATTCTTGATCACAAACCCGATGTGATTGTCATTGCCCCTGCTGATATGCTTTACACGATGGATTTCCGTCCCGTTATACAACAGCATCTCGAGAACAACGAAAAACTTACCCTTGTCTACACACGCATGAAAAATTGTAAGACATCGGCGTTGTATGCCGATATGATTACAACCCAAGAAGGTCGTCTCACCCATATGGTCCAAAACCAACGAAATCAACATGAAGGGGATGTGAGTTTAGATACCTACATTATTTCCCGTTCTTTCTTAGAAGAAATGTTTGAAAAAGGACCGCAAATCTCTTCGACCTATGGGATTAAAGAACTGCTTCGTTATTTCCTTTCTCAAGGTGATGAAACCTTTGGCACGTATGCCTACAAAGGGTATGTGCGATCGTTTGAAAGCCTTGAATCCTACTTCCACCAATCCATGGAATTTTTAGATTATCGTTTTCGCGGCAACGTCTTTGATCCGGATTGGCCTATTTATACGATTTCCAATAATACCCCACCTGCACAAATGGGTGAAAAAGCGGTCATTAAAAATAGTATGATCGCCAATGGTGCGGTCATTTACGGGACCGTGATTAACTCCATTATTTCCCGCAATGTCGTTATCGAAGCCGGTGCTCATGTTGAAAATGCCATTTTATTTACCAATAGTCGTGTGGGTAAAGATGTTACCATTCGTCACGCCATATTGGATAAACACGTTCGCGTAGAAAAGACGAAAGCGTTAATCGGTAAAGACACCCCCATCTATATTAAACAAGGCGAAAAATTATAATGAACATTTTGATGGTCGGAGCCGAAGCCAATCCGTATGTCAAAGTCGGGGGCTTAGGGGATGTGGTTTATAGTCTCAGTAAAGCCCTCGTGCAACAGGGTGAAAAGGTCGCCATTGTGTTGCCCTATTATTTATCCGTAAAAGAAAAGCAACATTCCAAGGTGACCCATGTTGGGGAGGTGTATGTTCACCTTTCCTGGCGCATGCATACCGCCCAACTGTATCAATCTCAACTCGATGGGATTACGTATTATTGGGTCGATTTACCGTATTATTTTGAACGATCGAATATCTATGGGTATCACGATGAACATGAACGATGGGCGGCGTTTGTCCACGCCATTCATTGGATGCTACCCGTCGTTGGTTTTCAACCGGATATCATTCATGTTCATGATTGGCCGGCAGGGATGCTACCTGTCGTCATAAAAACGATGGATGGTCGCAATGCCTTTTATAAAAACATCAAGTACGTATTAACGATTCATAGTCCCGCCTTCCATGGGGAATTCCCACCTAACTTAGTGGAAGACTTTTATAACTTACCCATGTCGCTTTATGATGAAGGTCCTTTACGATTTCGTGATCAAGCCTCGACTCTCAAAGCCGCGATTCACTATGTCGACCATATTACCACGGTGTCACCCACCCACGCGAAAGAACTTCTCACGTATGAAGGAAGCTTTGGTCTGAACGATATTCTGTATCCCTTACAACATAAACTTATCGGTATCCTCAACGGCATTGACACCGATGAATGGGATCCTTTAAAAGACCCCCATATTCCTTATCCCATTCACGAAAAAACGATTTCAGAGGATAAACAAAAAAATAAAGAAGCCTTATTCAACCAACTCGGATTAGAACATCAAGAATTTCCTTTATTTGGTCTGGTTAGTCGTCTCACGTTTCAAAAAGGGATTGGTCTAATCTTGGATAACCTCAATCATTTTGTGCATCTTGGGGCTAAGTTTGTCATCCTTGGATCGGGGGAAGGTGAACTTGAACATCGTCTTCGTGAATATGCCTACAAATACCCCAAAGCGGTGAAGTTCATTCAAGGGTATAACAATCCACTTGCCCATCAGATTTACGCAAGTAGTGATTTCTTCTTGATGCCTTCGTTATTCGAACCATGTGGTATTGCCCAAATGATTGCCATGCGATATGGGACTTTACCCATTGTAAGAGAAACTGGAGGCCTCATTGATACGGTGAAAGGGTATGCACACTATCAAGAAAAGGCAACCGGGTTTTCGTTTCAACATTACACGGGTGACTCCTTAGGTTGGGCGATGAATCAAGCAATAGAAATTTATTCAATCAAAGATAAACTTTATCAACTACAACAAAATGCCTACCACCAACAAAATGATTGGAAAAAAGCCAGCGGATTATATTTAAAAATATATAAATCGCATGCATAAAGAGAATGAAAGAATAAAAAAGACCTTGTATAAACAAGGTCTTTTGCTTTCTTTCCTTGAGAATGACTTAGTCAATCACGTAGGGGAGTAAGGCCATGAAGCGTGCGTTTTTGATCGCCACGGAGAGTTCACGTTGATAACGTGCATTGGTCCCGGTGACACGACGTGGAGCGATTTTACCACTAGGGGTAATAAAGCGCTTTAAGAGTTCCACATCTTTGAAATCAATAAACTTCACATTGTTCGTGGTGAAGTAGCAAACTTTTTTGCGTGGACGCATTTTTTTAAATGCCATAGGTTAAGTTCCTTTCTAGAATGGAAGATCATCATCGACGATATCGATGGTGTCTAAGTTTTTACTTTGATCATCGGCTTGTGAGGCATAGGCTGAAGCTGGACTATCCGTTGATTCAGAGGTATTACTACCTTTTGATTCTAAGAATTGAATGGAATCACAGAGGACGTCTAAGGCAGAGCCTTTGCGTCCATCTTTGGTTTCATAGTTACGTTGTTGTAAACGTCCTTCTAAACCAATGAGCGATCCTTTACGGGTAAACTTAGCAAGATTATCCGCGGTGGCACCGAAGGCGACACAGTTAATAAAGGATGCAGATTTTTCTTCGCCTGGACGTGCACGATTATTAATCGCCACGGTGAAGGATGCGAAGCTATTGCCTGCAGCAGACTTTCTTAATTCTGGGTTTGCGGTTAAGCGGCCGACTAAAACAACACGGTTAATCATTCTTTGTTCCTACCTTTATTCGGGATCAACGACAGTGATATGACGTAACATGTTGGGGTTGATTAAACCAAGACGATTAAATTCATCAATGGCAATCGTTGGCGCGGTAACCTTTAACGCGACATAGTAACCTTTTTTAAGATCATTGATCTCATAAGCAAGGTCACGAAGTCCCCATTCGTTCACGTTGGTGATCGTTGCACCATTCGTGGTCAAAACAGCGTGGATTTTTTCCACTTCTGCTTTACGGGATTCTTCATCGAGGCCATCACGCACAATATACATGATTTCGTACTTTTTCATAAAGCACCTCCCTTTGGACATTCTGGTTCTTCTACAAGGAAGAACAGAGAGTATCGAATAGCCTTCACGCTATACGTAAAGAGTATATAAGGAATAGGGGTGTATGTAAAGTTTTATCCTTTCGTTGTCTAAGGATAAGTAGGTGTGTTATCAGAAAAATGTACTAAATTATTCTTCTATCCAATTTTTCCAAGCTTTGAGAGTGGACAATCGTCTCAATTGAGTGGAGAGAGATAAATCGGGATATAGGTTTGCCAAATTATCAATATTGATGTCTTTTTTACTAAATAGCT
>JAURFC010000014.1 GCA_030834445.1 Bacillota bacterium | reverse complement strand
TTAATCACCGTCAACAGTTTAGGTGGTCAAGCCTATGAACCTCATTACTACTACATCCTTCCTAACTTGGGTGTTGGTACGTATCAACTTAAGTTCGTGGTGACAAGCTCTGTGACCCGTGACTTACGTTTCAACATTGTTCTCCCAGATGCAGGTTATGCGTCGATTCTTGAAGGTGGCTTTACCGACTTTGGTGTTACCGAAGATGTCGCTTATACCTTCACGGCAACCATCGTCGTGGAACAACCCATTACGAATGTGAAAATGGAGCTCGACTTCGGGACATTAGGTGGCGATAAAGTCTCCTTAACAGGAGAATTCCTCCTCTCTGAAGTCCTTTTATATCGCAACTTTAACGCGTAAGGAGGTAAGGAATCGATGAATAAGACCTTACTCAAATTCTCGTTAGTAACAGGATTCATCCTCGTCGGATGCGGTGGCACGTCCACCGCTTCCAGCGGGGTGGCCTCAAGTACTACGAACTCAACCACGTCGCAAACGACAAGCCAAACGCTTCGTCCTGTGACGTTATCCTATGCCGATTGGGGAAACCAAGAATTTAATCAACGCATGATTGATGCGTTTGAAGCACGCTATCCGCATATCACGGTGGAATTACGCCAAGATATTACCGGAAGTGGTGCGGAATTTACCGGAAACCTTATTACGGCAGCGCAAGCGGGTCTTTTACCCGATGTCTTCGCTACCGACAACGTGCCGACCGTCATTAACGCGGGCTTAACGTTGGATGTTGCAGAATACTGGGATGAAGATCCGGATGCAGAACTCGTCTACGAAAACATCGCCTTAGCGGGAGTCTATAATGGCAAACGTTATGCGGTACCAAGTTTCCAATTCTTAAAAGGGATTTTAATCAACCTCAATATCTTTGAACGTGCCAACTTAAGCACGGTTGAAGGGAAATATCGTATTGATAATGATGGGTATCCTGTCAAAGATTGGACGTTTGAAGAATTCGTGAATATCGCCAAAGATATTAAAAACTTTGATCTTATCAATACCGAAAACCTCGTTGTCGGTATGGATACATGGTATGGAACCCCAGACTTCCAACAAGTGTGGCCCACCATGAGCAATGCGTCAACCCAATACGATACGTGGGACGGTACGCAATTTAACTACACCTCTTCCTCTTGGGTCGATGCGATGGAAGCGAAAGTCGATCTTCATCAATTAACTGATGGAACAACAACACGCTTTACCGAAGAAGATTTGAATGCGGAAGAGAATGATGAATTACGTACGTACATGATCCAAACCGGTTACGCCGCAATGGACATTGAAGGTTCGTGGCAATTCTGGGTCATTAAAGATGCGATGGATAATCGTGACTTTGAACTCGGATTCTGGCCTTATCCCCAAGGGGATGCGGGTTTCTTCCCACCCACGATCTTAGACTTCCAAGCGATCTCATCGCAAACCGCCCATCCAGAAGAAGCGTACTTACTCGCAAAATGGATGACGTTTGGTCGAGATGGATGGAATGCACGTTTAGACTTACTCGAAGAAGATTTTGATGACGCCCTCAATGAAGGGGTCACACCGAACTTCCTCGACCGTTTCCCTGTCGCTGCGTATGATGGGGTTTGGGACCGTGTTCGTGGCCTTGTCGATGGCATTGAAGGCATTGATTATATTTTCGATAATATCGAAAATTCAAAACCTGACCTCGATAAATGGTTACCCGGTTACAAAGATTTCTGGGCCTGGGTTTATGATCCAGAAAACGCGTATAATTGGGATAGTTTAGTGACCGCAGGGTCGACCGCTGTTCCAACGTATGCTGCGCAATGGCAAGCGCAAATTAATTCGCTTGTCAGTCAACAATTAACGACACTAGGAAGTTAAGTATTTCCTTTGTTACAATGAACCTAGGGGAGACCCTCCCCTAGGTTTTACCACAAAAAAATGAAGCATAAAGTAACCTCACTTTTCCAAAACATACAACAAAAAACCATTCTCCTCATGGTGTTTATTTTAAGCGCGGTTATTTTAGTCTTTATGGTCAGTTCCGGGTCAACAGCACTCAACCAATATTATCCTTCGATTGCTGCGATGAATGACCTCGATTATCCCTCGCTCAACGATGTCTACGGGATTCCGACATACACCGCCAAAGCGCGAGTTTATCACGAAGAAAATTATCCTCAATCCGATTACGAAAAAACGTTTGCGGGTGATGACCTAGATGGTTCGATCTTTATGCCGGATGGGACTGAAGAAGAGGCGATTGTGGATGCCTATGAGACGTTCTCGGGTTTAACTACTCCGTTATACGCGGTCGATGCCACTTCATCCTTATCGTTTACTTTTGATTTTAATTTTGCGACGCTTAATTACTTTACTGTTGATTATTATCTTTTTGATGATGGCGTTGAAGATACGAAGGTCAGTGTTCGTGTGAATGGAGAACTCCAATTTTATGAAGCACAAGCAATGGTCTTACCCTCTTCTTGGGCTTTTGTCAGTGACACTTTCGCGCTCGACCGGTATGAAAATGAACTTCAACCGAATTCCTCCAAAGTAAAACAATGGGCGAATGTTGAACTCAAAGATCCGCGGGCTTTACATGCCGGAGCGTTTGCCTTCTTCCTTGAAGCGGGCGATGAAGTGACGATTGAATTTGTGAATGCCCCTTTCCTCGTCGGTGCCATTCATGCGATTAAACAACCCAAACTTCCGACCTATGAACGGTATTTAGAACGGCAACCTCAAGGTGAGGTCGTTGATACATTATCCCTTATTTCAGCCCGTAGCATAGTGACGCGTTCGGATTCTTCCATTCGCTTGCGAACCGAACAAGATGCATCCACTTTAGCCTATGACACCCAATTTTTACGGCTGAATACAATTTTTGGGGATTCCTGGGAAAAAGGTGGCCAAGCGATTACCTATGAAATCGATGTGGAAACCGCAGGTTTTTATCATTTATCGTTCCGATATCGCCAATATTTACTCAATGACATGATGGCCCATCGACGCATCTTTATTAATGGAAATGTTCCCTTCGATACGATGGAAGCCTTTCCCTTCCCCTTTACGATGCAATTTAAAAACCGAACGTTAAAAAATGAACAAGGTGAAGCTTATCAATTTTATTTGGAAGAAGGAATTAACACGATTACTTTAGAAGCGGTGAACTATCCGTATCGTCGTGCGATTGAAACGATTCAATATGTGATGGCGCAAATCCAATCGCTCTCCTTATCGATCAAACGATACACCGCTGGCAGTAATGATCTTTATCGTGATTGGGATATTGAAACGTATTTCCCCAATGCCAAAACCGATATTGAATTATGGGCGGATCAACTGCAAGCGATGTATGATGCGCTGCTCCCATTATCCATTAATACGCGACCATCTCAACTTGCCAATTTAGTGGTGAGTATTGCTCGATTACGTTCGATTGCGAGCCAAATTAATCGCTTACCGAGCCGAATGGTGCAATTTTCCGATGGCGATTCCAGTGTCAACCAAATGCTTGGGGTCATGCTCCAAGAATTTTTCCGTTCCTCGTTAGAAATCGAACGAACAATGGTGCACGGCAATGTATCGTTACCGCGACCGACGGCGAACTTCTTACGTTCTGCCTACGAAGGTTCGGCCCGTCTTATTCTTTCGTTTATTAATAATCCGTATTCTGCAACCGATATGAATGAAGAAGACTTAAACGTGTGGGTTAATCATCCGCGTCAATACATTGAAATCATGCAAGCGATGATTGATCAATCGTATCCGGGAACACGTCGTGTAACCTTATCGCAAATGCCGGATGAAAATAAATTGATTCTCTCCAATATTTCCGGGCAATCCCCGGATGTGGCCATTGGGGTCAATCACTGGATTCCGTATGATTTTGCTGCACGAGATGCTGCTTTAGACTTACGTCAATTTTCGGGGTATGAGGAAGCCGTCTCCCACTTCTCTAAAGGGGCAATGATTCCTTATATTTTTGAAGAGGGCGTCTTTGGTCTTCCGGGTACGCAAAATTTCTGGGTTACCTTTTATCGTCGTGATATTTTAGCGTCCATCGGCATGAATGAGATTCCTCAAACATGGGATGATGTTGTGGGTTCTTTACCCTTACTTCAAAGTTATGGTCTTAATTATTTTATTCCGCTTTCCCAGTATTCGGGTTTAAAACCGTTTGTGGCCACCTTACCGTTTATCCATCAATTTGGGGGTTCGCTTTACGCGGATGATGGCATGTCCACCACGATTAATACGGAAGAAACCTTACGGGGTTTAACGTTAATGTCTGAACTTTACACGCTCTACAATGTGCCTAAATTCGTCGCAAGTTTTTATAATAACTTCCGTTATGGCACGATACCGATTGGCATCGGTGACTTGGGGACGTATTTACTGCTTTCTTCGGCGGCGACTGAACTCGATGGCTTATGGGGCATGGATCTCCATCCTGGGGTACTCGACCCTGAAACGGGTGAAATAAACCGAAGTGCAGCCAGTGGGGCGCAAGGTTCGATGATTTTAGCGAACACGAATCTTCCGGATGAAAGCTGGGACTTCTTAAAGTGGTGGATGTCGACCGAGATTCAATCTCAATTTGGACAAATTCTTCAAAGTACATATGGAAAAGCGTATTTCTGGAATTCCGCCAATCTCGATGCATTTGCCCAATCGAGTATGCCTCAAGAATTTAAAGACGTTGTCTTAGAACAATGGGATTATGCGTTAGAAGCAAGCCGCATTCCTGGGACCTACATGGTGGAACGAGAAATTTCCAATGCCTGGACGAATATTGTCTTTAACGGTGTCAATCCCCGTCAAGCACTCGATGAAGCCGTGCGTATTGCGAATCGTGAAATTATTTATAAGATGGAAGAATTTGGGTATACGTATCGAGGCGAAATCCTTAAACCGTATGTAGTCCCAACCATTGAAAATATCGATCGGTGGTTAACAGAACATGCTTAATAAAGTCCTCGATCGTATGAATCGTCCCGCTTGGTTTGTTTTTCCGTATTGGTTTTTCTTTGCACTCTTTATCGTCGTCCCTGTTGTGGCTGCCATCGGCTTATCGTTTACCTTCTTTAATTCGATTCAAACCCCGGAATGGATTGGGATTCGTAATTTTATTGAACTCATTACCTTAGACACAGTCTTTATGCGGTATGTCTTGCCAAATACCTTACGGTTTGCGTTCATCGTTGGACCAGTTGGTTATTTCTTATCGTTTATTGTCGCGTGGATGCTTTCTCACTTACCGAAGATTCCTCGGACCATTTTAGCGATTATTTTCTACTCGCCATCCTTGACGGCAGGGATTGCCATGGCGGCGATGTGGCGCATTATTTTCTCGGGTGATGCACAAGGGTATCTCAATGCGATCTTATTGGATTGGGGTTTAATTATTGAACCGATTCAATTTTTACAAAGTCCGGATATGCTCATGACAATCATGATTGTCGTGTCCTTATGGAGTTCGATTGGTGTTGGCTTTTTAGCCATGCTTGCCGGGATCTTAAATGTCGATCGTACGTTGTATGAAGCCGCGTATATTGATGGGATTAAAAACTGGTTCCAAGAAATTATTTATGTCACGATTCCCGCGATGAAACCGCAAATGATTTTCGGCGCGGTCATGGCGGTTGTCGGTACCTTCCAAGCTGGGGCCATTGGGGTTGCCTTAAGCGGCACGAACCCAACGCCCAATTATGCAGGTCAATTGATTGTTAACCACATTGAAGATTTTGGCTTCCTCCGTTATTTGATGGGGTATGCTGCCGCGGTCTCGGTTGTTTTACTTTTGATGGTCTATGGCATTAGTAAACTTACCTGGAAGTTACTCGGAGAGGTGGATTAACATGGCATCCAAATTTTTAGGAACACAAATTAATCCTGACCGCTTCCACAAAGGACAAATTCCATTCTTTGCGATTTTAATTGGTTTTTCTGTACTGATGATATTACCGATTTTATTTATCATTAATCACGCTTTTAAACCCCAATCGGAACTCTTTGCCTATCCACCGACGTTCTTTGTACGTAATCCTACCTTTGATAATTTCTTGGAGCTCGCCCGCATTGTTTCCACCTCGGGCATCCCTTTCTCACGGTATGTGTTGAATTCCATTTTTGTGACTGTGATTGGTGTCGGACTCGCGATTTTGTTTACTGCACTTTCCGCCTATGGACTAGCCAAATTAAAATTTAAAGGAAAGAAATTACTCTTTGAAATCAATACGTTATCGTTGATGTTTGTACCGATCGCAGTGCAAATTCCGCGCTATATTGTCGTCGCCCAATCGGGGATGATTGATACGTATTTCGCGCATATTTTCCCGCTCATTACGATGCCAGTTGCGATGTTTTTAATCAAACAGTTTATCGATCAAATTCCCAACGACTTTATTGAAGCAGCCCGGATTGATGGCGCGAGTGAAATGCAAATTTTCTTTAAAGTCATTATGCCTATGATTGCCCCTGCGGTGGCTACGGTTGGGATTTTAGCGTTCCAACTCATTTGGAATGATACATCGACATCCACCCTCTTTATTAACGATGAAAGTTTACGAACGCTTGCCTTCTTCTTACAAACCTTAACGTCTGGTATTGGGAATACGATCGCCGGTCAAGGGATGGCCGCGGCGGCTTCGTTATTAATGTTCTTACCCAATCTTGTGTTGTTTATTATTTTACAAAGCCAAGTCATGTCTACGATGGCGCATTCGGGGTTGAAATAAATGAAAAAGCGTGTTGCGTTGATTTTAGGTTTTACCTTCCTCGCCTTGTGGATGCCGCAACGGACCGTAACCCCAACGATTGCCGATAACGGCTTACCGTATAACACGTATACGTACAGTACGTCGCGTGAACAGCTCATCCAAACCCAAGATGCGTATGTTCCGCTTTCCATCACACAAAACTTTGGTCCGTATCAACTTGTCAGCCCTCAAGATGTGTATGTGTCTACGGATGACATTCTATATATTGCCGATGAAGGCAACCGTAATGTGCTTAAATATAACTTGTTAACGGACGAAATTGATCTGATTGGCGATGGCATTTTAAACCGTCCACGTGGGGTTCATGTGGATACCCAAGGTCGCGTATATGTAGCAGACTTTGGCACCAAAGCCGCGTATCAATTTACAAATATCGACGGGAATTATGTCGTGACTGCCACGTATCAAAAACCACCTAACTCCCCTTTCTTTGAAGAAGAAGACCCTTTTGATCCTACCAAAATAGTCACCGATAAAGGCGACAATGTGTATGTTTTACTTGCAGGGAATATTAACGGTCTAGCCCAATTCAAAAATGATGGGGAGTTCTTTGGTTATTTCGGGGGGAACCGTATTCCGGCCACGTTTGAAAATACCGTTCGCTCCTTACTCTTTGATGAACAAACCCGTCGAGAATTTTTCCAAATAATCCCCAAACCTGTCTATAACGTCTCGGTTGACCAATCTGGACTCATTTTAACGACCACAAAGGAAGAAGATGGTTATCTTAAACTGAATATTGCCAACGTCATTTTTAATCAATCTGTTTGGGGTTTTGATAGTGTCGAAGATCTTGCTGTAGGTCCGTATAACACGATTTTCACGATTACTTCGGAAGGCTACATTGTCGAGTATGATCCCAATGGATCCGTCTTATTCTTATTCTCGGGCCCCGATCAAGTCGGGCAAAAGGGATTGTTTACAAATGCTCGCGGTATAGCCGTCGACTCCAAAAATAACTTGTATGCGGTCGATAGCGGAAGTCAATCCTTGCAAATCTTTATTCCCACCGAATTTGCCACGCTCGTCCATTCCGCGATTGATCTTTATTTTGATGGAAAATATGCCGAATCGCTCGGTCCCTGGCAGGAAGTGCTCAAACAAAATCGCCTATTTGATTTAGCGAACCAAGGTTTAGGCGATGCGTATTTTGCCTTGCAAGATTATGAATCCGCGTTAACGTATTACCGCATTGCGCGCAATCGCACCGGATACTCTAACGCCTATTGGGAAGTTCGTAATGCTTTCTTACTCGATTACGGAGATGTGATTGTCATTGGATTACTCGTACTCGTCGGTGTTTTTATGTTTGCTAAATACATTCCTGGTCTTTCCAAAGTGCAAGCTTCATTCGCCTCAGTAGGTCAAGCCATCCAAGAAAATCGCTGGGTCAAACAAGGGTTATTCCCCTTTAAAGTGTTCCAAAAACCGGTGGATGGGTATGATGATTTGAAACGGTACCTATTTTTCTCCAACCGCATGGCGTGGGTGTACCTTGCTCTTTTCTTCCTCACCTATACGATTTGGATTTACGAAACCAATTTCTTATTTAATCCTCGGATTGTTTCTGAAATTAATATTGTTGAAGAATTTATCACGATCTTTATCCCGTTCTTCTTATGGGTCATTAGTAATTATCTGGTGGGATCGATTCGCGATGGCGATGGCAAATTCAAGGAAGTGTTCCAAGCGTCGGCATTAACCTTACTTCCGATGATTATCACGTTCCCGTTACTTACGATCCTTTCGCACGGCTTGACGTTTAATGAATCGTTTATTTATGATGTCGTCTTCCTCATTGGGATGTCCTTTACCGTGATTTATTTCTTTATCATGGTCAAAGAAATTCATTTCTATGATATTCGTCCGACGGTCAGTAATATCTTGATTACCTTATTTACCGCGGTGATGATGCTTGCGATGACCTTTATTGTGTTCTTCCTGCTTGGCGAGGTGTATAACCTTTTTGCCGATATCCTTCAGGAGGTGATTAGCCGTGTATAAAATCACCAAACTTTTCCTCGGTTTTTTAATTACCACCCAAGCAGCGATGGTGGTGCAACCTCGTACCCCCTTCATGATGGATGAAGCAACGCCTGTCGATAATTTTGCGTTCGTTGAAAATGAACTTTTATCAAGTTCCCGTTATACCCAACCCGATGCATATTCTTTAGAGGATTATCAAACCTTTAATGACAATTACGCGTTGGCCTTTACGACAGAAGATCTTTCAACAATGGGGTATACCCTTGGTTTAGAAAACAATCAATTCCGCCTTTACGTCGAAAACGATTCCTTTAGTATCATCCTTGAAGACAAAGACTCCGGTTATATGTATTCATCACGACCCGAATTCCAAGGATTTTCCGGGACGCGAGAAGATAATACCGCGAACCGAAATCAAATGAATTCAGGGTTATGGATTGAATCCTTACGGACCACGAATGTTTCTTCAAGCGCGATTAAAGTTGAATCGCTTTATACCTTAGCAGATGTCAGTTACGCGAATAATGGATCGCAAGATCTTGAGGCCATTGATTTAACACGTCCGTATGTGCTTGAAGCGAATAGTTATGATACCGACCGCGTTTCGGTACAGTTTGTTTCCTCAGAAAACAATGTCTTAACGTATGCGTTTGATATTAAGGTATACGGGTTTATTTTCACACTTCAATTAGGCTTGAATGACGATGGATTTACCGTGTTGTTTGATCCAACACAAGTTGAAGAAAATAATGAAAATTTCCGTTTAACCGGTCTCCAATTCTTCCCCTATTTTGGTGCGGTACGCGAAGACAAATTCCCGAGTTACATGGTCATCCCGGATGGCAATGGGGCACTTGTGCGAACCAATGAAGAATATGATACTGCCTTCCAAGCGGATTATTATGGCTCTGATCCGGGTTATGGAAAAACCTCGATTGCCCAATTATCTATGCCGGTCTACGGACTCATGCACGCCGTTGATGAAAAAGGATTTTGGACAGAAATTGAATCCGGTGCCGAACATAGCACGCTTTTAGCTAACTTCTGGGGACGAAGCACACGTTACCATCGCATCACCAATCGCTTTAATCTTCGTCGTGTGTATCGCAATATCATTAACCGGGCAGGGGATGGTAGTGACGTGATTCCGAGTGAACGTGTGGATACACCGTATGAAGCCTCGTATCGTGTTTTAAAGGATGCCCGCGCCAACTATGTGGGCATGGCAAAAGCATATCGCGAACAACTCCTCGAAAAAATGGGTTTAACGCCCTCCTTACCTGAAGCGATGCCGATTCATCTTAATATGCTCATGGCCGAACAAGAACCGACGTTCTTTGGGACGAGTCCGGTCATCATGACCACTGCCCGTCAAGTTCGCGAGATCAGCAAACAATTACGTGAGCAAGGTGTGGAACAACAAACCGTGGGGATCACGGGATGGTCGACGGATGGGTTTACCTACTACGCGCCGTATCGCACCCGTTATACCGATCGATCTGGTTTAGTCTCGGTCATTCAAGACCTCCAAGAAGCGGGCGCAGAAACGTACGTGCATCAAGGCTATTTAACGAGCACCTCGTTATCGCGTCGGGTGGATTATAACCGGGATGTTGCCCGTAATTATTCAAAACTTAAAATGAGTCGTACGTTCAATCGTTTTGATAGTGACCAAGTGAGCTTTTATTACTTATATCCGGATCAATCCCTCACCATGATGAAAAATGATGTCTCATCCTTTGAATCCTTAGGGGTCGACGGATTACTGATGCATGATTTTGGCTCGTTATTAACGAGTTATTATGATGGTGAACGCCGTAGTCGTACCCACACCTTAGGTATTCTTCAAGAGATGGCTGCCCTCATGGAGGGTCTTGCTTTATCGCGTCCGAATGCGTATTTACTTTTGTATGCGAAACACTACATGGATTTACCCATTACCAATGCCCAACTTGATTTATACACCGACCTGATTCCGTTTGTGAGTTATACGTTACGAGGATTAATTCCTACGTATACGCCGTATTTAAACTTCAATGCGTTAGGCAAAGATCGTTTACTGCAAATGATTGATTATGGTGTTTATCCGAGTTACTTACTCACTGCCGCGGAAAGTACCCGCTTACGTTATACGTATTCAAACCGTTACTTTACCACCGCGTTCAGTGACTTTGAAACCGATATCGTCAACGTCTATAGCTATTTAGCACCCTTTTATGAGGCGCTCAAAGATCTTGAAATTACAAGTCGTACCATGCTAACCATCGGGGTGTCGCTTGTCACCTTGAGTGATGGTTCGGATTTAATTGTTAATTATCGTTCCCAACCATACACCTATCGAGGGGAAACCATTCCTGCCCAGGAAGCGAGGATTCTTGGATGAAAAAAACCTGGAACGCTTTCGTGACTACGGTGGTGAAATTCACGCGACCTGTTTTACAAAAGATCGGTGCTTTCTTTGGTCGCATCGCGACGTTCCTATCAGAAAAGGTCGCCCCGATCCTTCGCCGTTTGGGGCATGGATTAACCCACAATGCCATTTTACGCACGGGCAACAATCAATTAATTTTATTCTCGTTCCTTAAAATTCATGTCACTCGAAAAATGCGACATGCGATTTATGGCTATTTATTCATTTCGTTATGGCTTGTCGGGTTCACGATTTTTACGTTCTATCCGCTACTTTATTCCCTTTATTTAAGTTTCCATGAAGCGTATTACAACCTTGAACAAGGCGTCATTACCACCTTTATCGGGTTTGATAATTACATTAATATTTTCCGTAGTTCCATTTTACTTCCCTTATTTTCCTCCTATCTAGGTCGCATTATTATCGCGGTTCCGATTATTCTTGTCTTCTCCGTGGTCATTGCGATGCTGGTGAATACTCCGATCAAAGGAAAAGGAGCCTGGCGTAGTATTTTCTTCTTACCTGTGATTATTTCAACCGGTCCAGTCTTAAATGAACTCAACGCTCAAAATGCGATTACCCTTCCCAATATTCAAGAAAGTCCCGTGATTGATTACGTCGTCAATAATCTTCCTGACCTCGTCGCTGATCCGTTATTGCTCGTCATTAATTCGATGCTTCTCATTCTTTGGTATGCCGGGATTCCGATTTTAATTTTCTTAGCCGGGTTACAAAAAATCGATCCGAGTCTTTATGAAGCGGCCAGCATGGATGGTGCCTCGCCTTGGATGCGCTTTTGGAAAATTACGTTACCATCCATTATGCCTTTTATGGGAATCTCGATTGTGTATGTGGTCGTTTCGATGTCGCTCTACGTCGAAGCCGGTGGCATTCTTGATTTAGTTCGCACGCACATTCTTGTCGGTGCCCCCGATTCTGCTTTCTGGTTTGGTTATGGGTATGCTGCCGCGATTGCGTGGGTCTATTTCCTTCTCATGGTGATTTTAATTCTTATCTTTACTGCCTTAACACGAGAACGAAGGAGGAAGCACGCATGACCACGAAGTGGACATTAAGCCCTGAACGAAAAGCTAAAATTCAACGCTTTTTCCTTGGAAAAACATTTACGGATGGTTTCCTTTATCGTTTTGTCATTTATACGTTACTTTTAAGTTTTTCGTATATTTATCTTTATCCGTTATTGTTCATGTTTATCAATAGTCTGAAATCCGTGGACGACCTCATTAATCCGGGGGTGCAATGGATTCCTACTACGCTCGTTTGGGAAAATTACACGCGCGCTTTCCAAGTTTTAAACTTACCGAATTCCTTAGTGGATTCTACGGTCTATGTGCTTAAGGTTTCCATCGCGGTGACGTTATCTTCCGCCCTCATTGGTTATGGTTTTGCCCGGTTTGAATTTCCGTTTAAGAAAATGTTTTTTGCCTTTATGCTAGCGACCTTTATTCTTCCTTCCCAAGTCACGTTAGTTGCCAACATGCTTATTTTTAGAAACCTGAATATTATTTCTACCGAATGGTCGATGCTTTTACCCGCGATGTCTGGACAAGGGATTAACGCTGCAATTTATATTTTAATTTTCTATACGTTTTATCGGACCATTCCTGGGATTCTCATTGAATCCGCGGAAGTGGATGGGGCTACTCAATTCCGTATTTTCCGAACGATTGTCTTACCGCTTGCTATTCCTTCGTTTGTGATTGTTTTCTTGTTTAGTTTTGTCTGGTACTGGAATGAATCCTACATTACCGGTCTTTATGTTGGAGCACGCGTCACGTTACCGCTTTGGTTACAAGCCTTCCGTGCGTCGTATGAAACCATTTTCCCTCCTGGTACACCCGGAGCCGAACTCAATGAAGCGATCTTATTAGCTGGTAATATTTTAACGATTTTACCGTTACTCCTTATTTATTTCTTTGGACAACGTCTGTTTACCCAAAGTATCGACCGTACGGGGATTACCGGAGAATAGGTATGAAAAAATATACGATCCCCTTTTTACTTTTTAGCTTAACCTTACTCGCTTGCCAAGATCCTTCTTCAAGCAGCAGTGAACTCGTCAGTTCCTTACCGCCATCAAGTCAAGATAATCCGAACGGCATTCTTCCCTTAGAACCCGTGGAAACATGTTTAGAACCTCGTCTTGATACGTATTGGGTTTGCACGTGGTCGGATGAATTTAATGGCGATGCCCTTAATCGTGACCACTGGAATGTGGAAGTCAATGGCAATGGGGGCGGCAATAATGAGGCCCAGTATTATCTTGAAGAAAATGTTGCTGTTGAAGACGGCAATCTTGTCATCACCGCCAAAAAAGAAACGTACATCAATAAGCAATATACTTCCGGACGTATTAACTCACGTTATAAAGTGTCTGCGAAGTATGGCCGTGTTGTTTTCCGTGCACAAATGCCATCAGGAAGAGGCACATGGGCGGCCGTATGGATGCTTCCCTTATTCAACCGATATGGCCAATGGCCCAATAGCGGTGAAATCGATATTTTAGAATATGTCGGTTATGATGAAAATCGTGTTTTTGCCGCGACTCATACCGCGAAATTCAATCACACGACGAATAACAATCCTTCCTTTGGAAAAACCGTTGAACAAGCAGAAGAAGCGATAGTCACGTATGAAATGATTTGGTCCCCTGGTGAAATTCGTGTCGCTGCCGATGGGGATTTTTATGGGACATTCCGTTACATTCCCCAGTTCAATCAAGACGTCACCTATGATGAAGTATTCCCCTTTGACCAAGAATTTTACTTTATTATCAACCTCGCCATTGGCGGAAGCTGGGGCGGTGTCCAAGGCATTGATAACACCATCTTTCCGACCCAAATGAAGGTCGATTACTTACGCTTGTATGAATATGATTACGCGGTGGATACCTTTGATCCACCCGTAACGCCCGCCAATCTTGCTACGTCCCAACTTAAAAATACGATTCATTGGAATCGTGACTTCATTGGGACTAAAGTGGAGTATTATTTAATTTATGTGGATGGTGAATTCCATCGCTTTACGGAAAATAACCAATTCACGTTTAACAATTTAGTTGCCAACCAAACCTATGAGGTCCAGGTAAGCGCGATGGACTTTCTTGGCCGAGAATCGGCGGTTAACCAACCGATTTCATTCACTTTTCAAGGATAATTATGAAACACACCCACCTCGTTTTTGAGGAATTGTTTGCCGGAACGGAACTTAACCGTTCCCACTGGAATGTCGAAGTCGGCGATAAATGGCATAACGCAGAAGCGCAATGCTATGTCGATGATTCCGACCATTTAATCGTAAAAGATGGGTTAACCTTACTGGCAAAAGTTCACCCCAAACATGAAACGAAGTGTCGTTATCAAAGTGTTCGTATGAATACACGTGGTAAACAAGAATGGCAATATGGAACCTTTATTGTCCGTGCGAAAGTTGGTTATGGTATGGGTTCTTGGCCTGCGATTTGGTTTTTACCGACTGATATTGGTAAGGTAAAGTGGCCTCGGTGTGGTGAAATTGATTTAATGGAAAATGTGGGTCGAGACCCTGAAGTCATCCACTTTAGTTTGCATACAGAGTGGTTTAATCACATGATTAAAACTCAGCGCACGGCGTTTTTTAAGATTCCCCATATTCATGAAGATTTCCACGATTATAAAATGGTTTGGACCAAAGAAGCGATCTCTTTTTATATCGATGAGCATCACTATGCTACCTTTGAAAAACCTGCCGGGGAGGTTCCGGTTGAAAGTTGGCCGTTTGATAAACCATATTATTTAATTTTAAACATCGCCGTGGGGGGAACCTGGGGCGGTAAGATTGAAGAAAAAGACATGCCCTATCAGATGGATATTGCATCAGTGAGGGTGTATCAATGATCAAAGCGATTGTCAGTCATGCGCAAGGGGCTCGTTGGGCACCATTATCCGTTCAACCGAGTCAAAATCCTTCCTTGATTGTGAATGTGAAAACGCGCTTTCAAACCCATTTAGGGTTTGGTGGGGCGATTACTGAATCCGCCGCGTATACGGCGATGGAAGGACGTTCCGAAGCCGACTTTAAGGCGGTGGTTGCCAACTATTTTGGGGACGATGGCTTACGCTACAACTTAACGCGTATTCATATGAATTCTTCGGATTTTTCTTTGGGCAACTACACGTATGTTCATTACGGGGATACCACCTTACAATCGTTTAATATCGAACGTGAAGAACAGTATGTTTTACCCTTTTTACGGGAAGCATTGAAGCATCAACCCGAATTAAAAACACTCATTTCTCCTTGGTCACCTCCAGCATGGATGAAAACGAATCATTACATGAATCATGGCGGTTCGCTCAAGGAAGAATTTTATCCTTTATGGGCGGCGTATTTTGTGAAGTTTATTCAATCGCTTCAGGCAAAGGGG
>JAURFC010000018.1 GCA_030834445.1 Bacillota bacterium | reverse complement strand
TCTTTAAAATCGAAGTGCAGTCTTGTCCGGCTAAATGCATTCCTTCGTGCATGCCATTGGACCACCCTGAAGCGTTGGTTACATCGTAAATCGATCCTTCAAAACCCACATAAGCAGGTTTTCCATTGGTTCCGTCATAATATGCGAGTTGGTTTAATGTGAGTTGAATCCAGTTTTCACTGACATTGACGTTGTTTTGTTGTTGTGTACTTTGCTGAAGCATTGGGGCAACCACACCACCAATGGCAATGGATCCTCCCACAACTATTTGACCTAATAATGTTAATTTCATAATTTGACCCTCACACTATCAACATTTTAAATTCATATTTTGTTGGTAACCAATAAAAAAAGAGATTACGTTGTTAATAAGACATGAATAAAAAGCAACAAATCATCCTCGGTCTTGCCGTACTATTATCTTTCTTTTTTGTATTGGACATTGGCTTACACTTTATTTTAGTGCCTTTAGAGCAACTTAGATTTAGTGTGTACAACCCAAAAGGCGATATTGATTTTATCAATCTTGGCTTTATCAATATGCTTCTTCGTGGTGTCAGTTTCTTAGGCATCGTTTTGAACCGTCGTTATCGTCGTTATTATTATGGCGTTGGTTTACTGCTTATTGCCTCGACGACGGTTTATTTAATGATCGATTCGCTTTGGGTTTTTTGGAATTACTTAAGTCTTTATGGTTACTGGTTATTTACGCTCATCTTAACCATCCTCCTAGGCGTTCGAATTTTTAAACCTCATTTTCTAAAGGGCTTTGACGTTTATTTGCTGACGGCAGGTTGGGTATCCATGGGGATCATCGCGCTTGTTTATATCGATATTATGGGGTTGGATTGGCCTCGTGAATTTGTATATGCTTATGTGCAACGCATCGTCTTTGAAGGGCTATTCTTTGTGCTCGGAGTCTACGTACTTCAAAAGGAACATAATCAATGACATTCATACAAAAATCGTGGCGGGGTCTGCTTTTTGTCGTTGTTTTATTAGGGCTTAATAGCTACCTTTGGTGGACCGCAACGCCGGTCGTACCGCAACCCGTGGAGAGTGTCATCGCTCAAATGCTTGGTGGATTGATTCTAACCTCTTTTTTCCTTGTCTTTCTCATTTCAACACGACAAAATTGGTTCGTCGAATGGTTTGGAGGGATGGACCGCATGTATGTGTATCATCGCTGGCTTGCTATCCTTCCGCTTGCGCTTATTCTCCTCCACGAAGAACTCTCGGAAGCTATTATTGAAGTGCTCAATGTTTCTTCACCCATTCTGGGTGATGCAAACGACGCTGGTGAAACAGCCCAGACATGGTTTTTAGCACTAATCGGTGTTGCGTTATTCGCTAAATATCTTAAATATGAACATTGGCGTTTTATTCATCGACTCATGATTATTCCCTTTATTTATGGGTCTTTTCATGCATTTTATTCATCGACCTATGCACTTTTTAGTGGCTCTGCTCTTTCAATTTTCATGATTCTCGTGGTAGCAGGTGGTATGGCCTCGAGTGCGTACATGGTTTTTATGTATCAATGGTTGGCGTTTCACTATCGCGGCAAGGTCACAAAGATTACGTATCCGAATGCGGAAACGATGGACATTGAAATCACGTTGAAGAAACCGTTACGGTATCAGCCGGGACAATTTGTTTTTTTTAAGGTGTTTCAACGCGGCATTGAAGATGCCCCTCATCCCTTTTCTGTCTCGGGATCGGATAACAAAAAAGTGTATTTTACCATTAAAAAACTCGGTGACTTTACGAAGCAACTTCATGAAAAACTTCAGTTATCAACATCGGTATCATTAACGCGTGCGTTTGGAACGATGACCTTACTTCATCAAGGGCCTAAACAAGTGTGGATTGCCGGTGGGATTGGTCTTACGCCCTTTCTCGCGCATCTTCGTCAACCTGAACCACTTCATCCTAACGTGACGTTTTATTATTCCTACCGTAACGCAGATGATGCCGTCGGTCTTGATGTCATTCAAGCGTACGCGGATCGACATCCTAACTTTACGTTTGTCCCTCATAACACGAAAGAAAAAGGATACATTTCTTTGAAGCACATCGCGTTAGAAAAAGGTGCAGAGGTCTTTTTATGTGGACCACGAGTTATGGTACAAAGCCTCGTTAAACAAATAAAGAAGCAAAACCCTTCCCAAGCGATTGATTATGAAGCCTTTACGTTTATGGGAACTTTATTGGATGATCTTCTGCGGTATGCCAAAAAAATATTGAAGTTATTAGTCCAATAAAAAAAGCGCGAAGATTCGCGCTTTTTCTTTTCGTTACATCGAATTTATTTATCGGTTGTTTTGGGCCGACGATTCGCGAAGAATCCTACCCCTAAAAAGAGAACGGTCAGTAAGACAAAGACAAGGAATAAGTCTTTTTGAACAGCAGCAATGACAATAAAGATGGACCCTGCAATCGCTAAGCCTGGGAAGATGAATCGACGAAGGATAGATTCACCTTTGAAGGAAATCATCATCCAAACATAGAGGGAGATGAATAAACCATACATGAGCGCGATGGGTAACTCCGAAGTATCCATAAAGGCACCCCAATAGCCTTGGAAATTACCAAACCAGACGATCGTCCAGAACACGACAAGGCCAAAGGCACCCACAACGGAATTGGTAGGAGCATTGTTGTCACTCGTGACGGTAAAGAGTTTGGGTTTAAAACCTTGATCACGGATCCCAAGCGAGTATAAACCACGAGTTGCGGCTAAGGTAAGTCCGTTGAGAGTTCCTAAACAAGAAATGACCACGAAGAGAATGAGAATGGTGCTCGCAAGCGAACCAAATAAAGTATTCACACCGAGGTTAATGGCGCCATTACCTTGATCAACAAAGGCTTGGTTAGAAATCGTTCCTGACAAACCAATGTTATAAAGTAAATAGATGCCGATAACGATGATTGCCCCAAAGGTTAACGCTAAGGGAAGATTTTTCTTTGGATCTTTAAGCTCGGCGTTAATTGAGGTCACTGCAATCCAACCATCATAAGCAAACGCGGTGGCAAGAACGGCTAAACCAATCCCGCCGGCAGTAGAACCCGTTTCTGCGGCGATTGTTAAGTTATCCAAACTCACACCATTGATTAAACCAGCAACCGTTCCAACAATTGCAACAAGAATTAAAGGAATGAGTTTAATAATCATCGCGGAAACTTGGAATTTCCCTGCAAGTTTGGGTGAGGCATAATTTAAACCAAAGATAGCGAGGGTGTAAAATCCTGCAAAAATCCAGGTAAAGGGGACATTGCTTGGATCGCCTTCGGCTAAACCAAAGAGTATGGTGGTGTAGAGTCCTGAAACCCAGGCTAAAACAGCGACTAAGGAAGGATAATAAATAAAGGTAGAAAACCAGTTGACATAATAACCAAAGGTTTTACCATAGGCAGCTTCAGCATAATCAACCAACCCGTTGGCCTTTGAATATTTCGAGGCAATGACACTGAAGGATAAGGCCGAAAAAAGCATAATTAAGCCCCCAATAACCCACGCTAAAAGGGCTAAAGGTAAACTTCCATCGCTAGCAATAACGACATCATCGGCTTTAAAAAAGATGCCGCTTCCGATGACGACCCCTACGACCATGGCAATCCCGGTCCATAGAGAGAATTTTTGTTTGAGTGTGCTCATCACAATCTCCTTTATTGTAAAGGAGTATAATTCAATACTTTAGTGTTGTAAAGTAAAATATTATTTTTTTATAGGTATTGTTTGTTATGGCACGCTAAGCAGGTGATTTTGGTTCGGCTTTTTGCCCGTTTTGCCGCGTTGAATAACGACATAACCCCAATCAATAGACTTGATCCAATGGCAATCAGAATACCGGTAGCAAGTTCTTCAAGGGCGATAGCGATTCCAATAATGAGGAAAAAGGTAAGGGTTTGAAGAAAACGGTAATAACCTCTTCCTTTTCGTGTGTAGACTTCTTCGGTGACGACGACATTGTGAGAATGACAAGATGGACATTTTGCCATATAAAACTCCTTCCCCTCAATCCTAATAAGAAACAGGAAAAGAAAATGTTTTTTTGGTTTATTGAAGACTTTTTCTACAGGATGTAGAGAAGGTTAGGAAATTGATGGGGTTTCGTATTGAAGAAGATAAAGGTTATAGTAATGACCTTTTTTGGCAAGGAGTTCTTGATGGTTACCTTGTTCGATAATCTCTCCTTTAGCCATGACAAGAATAGTATCCGCATGCTGAATTGTAGAGAGACGATGGGCGACAATGAGCATGGTAGAAATCGACATCATTTGGGTTAAGGAGTTTTGAATGATGGTTTCGGTTTCGGAGTCAATATTGGCGGTTGCTTCATCCAAAATCATTAAAGAAGGCTGATACACGAGCGCCCTCGCAAAGGAAATGAGTTGACGTTCGCCACTGGAGAAATTCTTTCCTCTTTCTTTGACGGGGTAATCGAGTCCTTCAGGATGTTTATCAATGACGTGATTCAGAGCAACATAACGTGATGCTTCATCAATGTTGGCTTGGGTAATGGCAGGATTGTGTAGGGTGATATTATCGCGTATGGTTCCGGAAAATAAGAAAACATCCTGTAACATTTGTCCCATATGACGTCGTAATGACGATCGTTTAATCTTTTGAATGGGGATATCATCCAAAAGAATCGTGCCTTTTTGAATGTCATAGTTTCGCACCAACAGTTGGAGGATGGTGGTTTTGCCACTCCCGGTCGCACCAACAAGCGCCATCGTTTGATTCGGCATTAAGGTAAAGGAAACATTTTTCAAAACCCATTCGCCAGGAAGATAATGAAACCACACATTTTTAAACTCCACTTTACCATGGAAGGTGGCTAGTTCGATGGCATCATCGGCATCGACCATATCGGGTTGGGTGTCCAAGACATCAAAGATTTTTTCGGCACTGGCAAAACTACCTTGTAAGGTGTTGAGTTGTTCCGAAATTTGTTGAATCGGCTCAAAGAATTGACCGACATAGACATAAAAAGAAATAAACAAACCTATCGTTAACGTCCCTTCAAAGACGGAACGAACCCCGAAGTAAATCGCAAATAAAGTGGCAAGCATCGAAAGCATATACAAGGTCGGTCGGAAAACTGCAAAGGTATACATTTCTTGGAAGATTGCTTTTCGTAAGCGCGTACTCAATTGTCGGAAGCGGGTGTTGACTTTGTGTTCTTGGTTAAAGACGTGAATAATTTTCATCCCCGATAAATGTTCGGATAAATAAGCATTGACATCCGATTGCAAGTTACGCACATGGCGATACGCTTTGCGGGAGGTATGACGATAGACCGTCATTGCAAGCAACATGAGGGGGATCACTGCCATCGTAATGAGGGTCATCAACGGGGAAATGAGTAATAAGATGATGGAAATAATGATCAAGGTTAACCCTGCACGAATGACATTGATTAAGGTGTTGGTAAACATATCGGAGATATTCGCAGGATCGTTGGTGGCCCGCGTCACAAGTTTACCAACGGGGACTTCGTTGAGTTGACCAATGGATAAGGCATTGATGTGGTTATACACATCTTGACGGATCGTATGCGTAATGGATTGACCGACTTTTTGCAGTAACACATTTTGTAAATACGAAACATAGGTGGAAATCGCAGATAAAAGAAGCAGAACACCGGCTCCAATACCAACAATCCAAAGTTTTGTTTCAAGGGTTAGATTGGGATTCGTCATTTGATCGATGGCTAGTCCGGATGCTAAGGGTAGAATCATCCCGGTAATCGTGCCAAGTAAAAGTAAAATAAACGCCCAAATAAAACTCTTTAAATGCGGTTTAAGATACGTATAAAAACGTTTCCAAATCGTACGATCTTGACGGGTTTCATGTTGGTCGTGAAAATCACGCATGTTTTTTCTCTCCCACAAGATTTTCTAATGTTTGTAAGCGAACCATTTCTTGATAGAGTGGGTTGGTGGCAAGTAACGATTCATGCGTCCCTACGGCGATGAGCTCCCCATGATCGAGGAGAATAATTTTATCAAGATTTTTAACGGTGGAAATACGGTGGGCAATCATGATGGTTGTTTTGCCCTTACGAATTTTTTTCAAGTTTGCTAAGATGGCAGACTCTGTCTTTGTATCTACAGCCGACACGGAATCATCCAAGATAAGGATGGCGGGGTCTTTTATCAATGCCCGTGCGATGGATACGCGTTGTTTTTGACCTCCAGAGATCGTAACCCCTCGTTCCCCAAGAACGGTTTGATAGCCGCCGTGAAAACCAATAATGTTTTCATGAATATCAGAAAGTTTGGCAGTTTCTTCAATTTTTTCTTGATTGATTGTGGATAATCCAAAGCCGATATTATTAGCAATCGTATCAGAAAATAAGAAGTTATCTTGAGGGACATAACCGATGGCGCTTCGTAAGGTTTCAAGGGGAAGATTGCGGGAATCGATGCCATCAAATTGCAACATTTCCGGTTCCACGTCATACAGGTGAAGGAGAAGTTCGGCAAGAGAGGATTTGCCACTCCCCGTACGACCTAAGATACCCACGCGTTCTCCGGGGGCAATGGAAAAAGATACATTTTTTAAAACCGGTTGGGTGCCATCGGGATATTGGAAGGTGAGATTATTAAGAGTAATCGCTCCTTTTAAGGCAATCGTTTCCGAAGAAGAAAAAGGGGTTTTTAAGAGTGTCTTGGTTTCTAGCATCCCGTAAATCCTTTTGGCAGACGCTTGGGCTTGGGCATTGGTATTGAGAAAACCTGCAATCGCAAAAACGGGCCACAAAAGGGTAAAGAAATAACTAATGTATTCTGTGAGTTCACCACTGGATAACGACCCATACGCGATAAGGATGGATCCAAAACTAATGATGGAAAGAATGACTAAGGTAATCATCGTGTCGATAAGCACATTCACAAGAATGTTATAACGGACATTATCCATCGTTTTGTTATAAACGTCTTCTGAACGTCGTTTGAAGAAGAGCGATTGGGCCATTTCCCGGACATAGGCTTTGATCACCGTCATACCGGAAAAGGATTCTTGGGTAAAATCTGATAACGCTTCAAACGCTTCGGAGCGTTTCTTTGCTTTAAGTTCGATCTTCTTTTCAAGGAAAAACACGAGGATACCCATTAAAGCAATCGGAACAAAGGCAAATAAGGTCATCCACAGTTGCAGTTGAATCATGCGAAATAGGACAAAACCACCGAGTGCGAGACCATCGATGAGCATGAGTAATCCAAAACCATACACATCGCGAATGGCATTGAGGTCGTTAGTAAAATATGCCATTAAGCCACCGACTTTTTGATTGGCAAAATAACTTTGATCGAGTTGAGTGAGATGGGCAAACATTTTTTTACGTAAATCATCCGTGATGCGATGGGATGTTCCATAGAAAAAATATCGCCATAAAAAACGGCCTATTGTGACGCCTAAAACAATGGTCCCGATTTGGAAAAGCGGTCCCTCTAAGTCTGTAAGTGTTGTGAGCGTTCCAGCTTCTACCCCATCAATGATCGTTCGGATAATACGGGGAACATCCAATTGGTACCAATCGACCGCAAGTAAAATGAGGATACCGAGGACAAAGGCAAGGCTATACTTCACATAATATTCACGAAAGTGTTTTAAGAAAATCATAGGGCGTTAACAACACGTAATTATATGCTTAATTCACGATATTACTAGTAAAGAATCATGAATAAAACTAAAGACTTAAATTCTTGGCAAGGTAAATGGCAAAGATTAAATCAAAGTGATTATTTTTTAAATTTTCACGTGCAAACCCTAAACTTTCAAGAATTTGAATACGGTGACGGAGCGTATTGTAATGAATAAATAATTCTTCGGCAGCTGTTTTTAAGTTAAATTGATGATTGATTAATGTATACATGGTGTCGAGTAGCGGGACACCTTGTTTTTTTTCGTATTGAAGTACTTCGTGAAGAGAGGTTTGAACATAGTCTTGTAAATCGGCTTGTGAAATATTAGCGAGTAAACCAAGCATTTTCACCGATTGATCATTAAATATTTTTTCCCGGGTGCGATGTTCTAAGATTAAATTCATTCCACGAAGTAGGGTCGCATACGATTTGGAAATAGCGGCTAAGGATTCAAGCTTTTCTGTGTAAGCAATTTTCATCCACTGACCTTGATTAAATTTCTCAAACTCACTAATAATGTGACGGAATTTAAGTTCCATCGAAACTCCTAAAGGTTGTGAGAACAAAAAAACAATATTTTGACTTAACTGTAAATAGCGAATTTGTCTTTTCTCTAAATCAAGATGATTCATGAAAATTTGGCGGATTGATTCAATGCGGATGTCGTGTTTTTTTGCATTCGAGAAATTCAAGTCTAAATGAACTAACACCATTGTTAATGGGAAATTAACATCCCAATGAAAAAGTTCTGATTTTTTCTTAAATTCTTGTTCTCTTCCTTCGAGAATATGGGAGGTTGAGATGAGTTCCAGTAGAAACTGGTTTTGCTGTAAAGATTGTTCTTGTTTGCGTTGATATAGGAAAACAAGCATCATTTTAATCATTTCCGAATAGTAGTAAAGAAGTCCTTGCTGATCTTCTTTGGAATAAAGGATTACGGTAAATAAATGCTTATTCGACAAACGAATGACGTCTTTCACCACATAAAAATCATCTATTTTATTATAAGATTCTGCTTTTAAAAACACTTTTTCAGCCATGTCACTCCATTCTGGCGATGCATCATAGCGTTCGTTTTTATCGTGATCAAAAATCGAAAAAGTAACATCATTCATTTGTTTTTTCAACGCGAGGATAGTTTCAATGGATGGATCTTCATCCAAGCGTTGAACCCAGTCTAAATACATGGAAGAGGACGATAAAGAACGCAAACTATCTAAGGCGATTTCATTTAGAATGCGAGAAGACAGCGTGGAGAGATTCGCATCATACGTCAAACTAATAATGGGTAATCCAAGTTT
Source organism: Bacillota bacterium (assembly GCA_030834445.1). Taxonomy (GTDB): domain Bacteria; phylum Bacillota_I; class Bacilli_A; order RFN20; family CAG-826; genus UBA970. The sequence continues at coordinate 2,213 of JAURFC010000018.1, read as the reverse complement.
TTCTGCACGTTCAAGAATTTTAGGCGGGATGATATCCACATAGCGTTTTAATTTAATGACTAATCCAGAAACATCTTTTTCGAGAAGGACGTCCAATAAATTTTCAAATAAGCTGACATCACTTTTAATGGGATAGAGGGTGGTGAGAATTAATGATTTGGGAATAAGATACTTTTCAAAATCGGGTGTTTCAAGAAGGGAGATATGTTTTACTTCTCTTTGCAACGCATGTTTTGCGGTTAACAAGTCAAACTGATCAAAAATTTGATGGTGAAGAAGATGGTTTAATGTAATCATCGCAATGTCATTATATAACAATAAAAAAGTATTTTGATTGTTTCTTTTTAATAATGTAATCGCTTACATTTCAAACTATCATAGTTTATACGGAGGTCTTACACATGAAACTATGGGTCAAGAGTGATTGGAATGGGTTCTTTGGATTATTTACCAATAATTTAACGAATATCTTAACCATGGCTGTCTTATTAAGTTTTGTTGTAGGTTTACCAGATGCCTTTGTCTACGGTCGGATATTACCTGCGGTTGGATTAGCAATTTTCCTGGCGAGTCTTTACTACACGTGGATGGCGTATCGTTTGGCCAAGAAAACTGGACGAACGGATGTTACGGCGTTACCTTCGGGATCCAGTGTCCCCCATATGTTTTTAATTGTCTTTGCCGTCATTGGTCCGGTTTATTGGACGACCAATGATGCCACCCTTGCCTGGTCGGCGGGTTTAATCTGGGCAGCAGTCGAAGGTCTCATAGAAATTCTTGGTGTCGGCATTGGGATGCAAATTCGAAAACTCTTACCACGATCCGCCATGCTTGGTGCTTTAGCAGGTGTTTCGATTACATATATTGCGCTCAATCCCGCCTTTAGTGTTTTTTATGTTCCTTACATTGGTTTAATTTCATTGGCGGTAGTCATCCTTGGCTTCATCGGCAAAATTAAAATGCCCTTCAATCTCCCAGTTGGTTTGGTAGCCATTATTTTGGGTGTCATCATTGGCTGGATAAGTGGTTACATGTCCTTGGATGCTTTAGTCGATTCATTTGCTAATTTAGGTATTTATCTACCTAAACTTGCTCTAGGCGAACTCTTTAATCAAACGGGGTTAGAATCCGTTGCGCCGGTTATTGTTGCCGCGATTCCGCTTGGAATTTACAACTTTTTAGAAACAATTGATAATGTTGAATCTGCAGCAGCAGCAGGGGATGATTACAGTACACGTGAAGCGCTTGCTGCGGATGGTTTGACCTCACTTATTGGGGTCGCGTTTGGATCACCCTTCCCTACGGCAGTCTTCATTGGTCATCCTGGATGGAAAGAAGCAGGTGCACGTGTCGGTTACGCTGCTGCTACAGGTTTTGGTGTCTTACTCATGACGAGTTTAGGGATTGTTCCGGTGCTTTTAAACATCGTTCCTTTACCGGCTTTATATCCCATCCTTCTTTACATTGGTGTTGTCATCACGACCCAAGCGTTTACGTCTTCTGATCTCAAATATGCCCCTGCCGCAGTTCTTGCTATGATTCCTTGGCTATCAGAATGGACTCAACACGCGATGGATACCGCATTAGGCGCTGCAGGAACGGATGCACTCACCGTCGGCAATCAAGTGTTAACGGATGCAGGCATTAATTACTTAGGGGCTGCCGCCTTAGGGGCGGGTGCCATTGTAGTGGGAATGATTTTAGGATCGATTGCCGCGTTTATTATTGATAAGAAATTTATGCATGCTGCGATCACTTCCTTTATTGCAGCATTTTTAACGGTCTTTGGTGTGATTCATTCCCCAACATCGGTTGGCTTATTACCCAACCCGGGAATGACCCTCGGTTATGTGTTAGTCGGTATCCTCTTACTCGGATACCACGTTGGTCTATTTGACAAACTAACCAAGAAAGGAGGAAAGCCAAATCATGCGTAAAAATGTCGTCGATGCAAAACCGTTTAAGTTTGATTATGATCCAAAGAAAACGGCGCTCGTCATCATTGATATGCAACGTGATTTTTGTGCCCCAGGTGGTTTTGGAGAAGCGTTAGGAAACGATATTACACCCACCAAATCGTTAATGTCTTAGCTAAAGCAGAAGCGAGTACATCAGGAAAAGTTAGAGGAAGAAGAAACACAATGCTTACAGATTCTGATATTAATCATACTAGACACGCAAGAGCTGTTGTTAATGGTGTGATTGCATCTGTT
>JAURFC010000036.1 GCA_030834445.1 Bacillota bacterium | reverse complement strand
GAGACAAGAATATTACCTTTCCCATGAAGACGGGCGGCATTCTGGGCTTTAGTTAAGCTCATCGTTTGTCCCCTCGTTATCTTCAAATTTCACCACTCGCACATCACTTTGATGGCGGAAACAAACATCCTTAAACGGACAATGGGTACACGAATCGTGACTTGAATTAATATGAATCGGATTGATGGGAAATTCATGTCGACGTATCTTATCACTCGCTTCTTGTATTTTGAGTTTTGCCGTTGCTTTAAGGCGCTGCATGTCGCTTTCAGAGATGACATTTTTGGATTTTTTAAACCCAGTTGACACCGGAGTGATTCCACTGATAAACAGTGATTTCCCTTTTTGTAAGGATGCATCAAACGCAAACAAACGTTCCGGGTTTTCAACCGCAACGCCATCCAATTGATAATGTTTCGAAAAACGTTGTTGGTTGATTTCTAGTTTTTCAGAGTTCATCTTTTTATCGAGGATATGTTGAATGAACACCCCTAATAAGGGTTTTCCTTTTAATTGAGGATGATAGTCCATCATCAACGCGTAGATCGGTAATTGTAAACTCCAACCATAATCCACTAGCTTTTTATCAAAGGATTCACTCCCTGATTTGTAATCCATTAACGCAACATACGCCTTCTCCGCTTGAAGTTGAACGATAATCGCTCGATCGATATACCCTTTCATCGTTGTATGGTCATCGACCTCCATCACCACTTCAAGCTCTTCGTAAAATGAAGGGTTTTGCATGGCCTTTTGATGCAAATCATTAAAAGTTGCCACCTCTTTTAATTTGGATTGAAGATGACGGAAAAGCATGCGTTCTTTGGGTGTGAGATCAGGAGCAATCTCAAGTTGCTGTTCAAAGACGATATCAAATTGATTTAGATCGCCTTGTAGATGTTCAAAGACAGCGTGGGCGAATGTGCCTAAATGCATATGAAAACGGTCTTGTTGATAGGGTTCGACATGCAATACCCGTTCCACATAATACTTAAAACCACAATGAAAATACGTATTCACCGCCGAATAAGAAAGTCGAACACTGTCTTTATCCGGGACATCGAGTCCTTTAAAAGCATAATGAAATCGTTCCGGTTTTTGAGGGAACGCTGCGGTTAAACTCGCTAAGTAAGGGTGTTCAATTTGATAATACGTTTTTAATTCCTCATAGAGTTTTTTACGAATCAAACCGAGTTCATAGCCATAATCATGGCCATGATGCGCATAAAGCATGGGGGATTCTGTCATACCTAACGTATCCACGAAGGGAGAAGGCAATGTGGGTGCCCCTTGCACCATCTCCGATCGAGAAAGATAAACTTTCCCAGGATGGGCAAGTAATTGTTCTAATGAATATCTGGACTGTTCATTGCGAATACGACTTGTATCCAAACCCAAGGTATGACGGATATCATCGGATAAATAGCCAATGTCCCGTTCAACTTTCGGCATATTTCCTTGCGCAAATCCTAAAATAAATAAACATTGATGCTCTAAAAAAAGACCTTCATTCACAAGACGTATGCTATCAAGCTGACGGGGGCGCGGTGAACAATGCTGCTCACACACCCAACGAATGTATTCATGGTGATACGGGGAATGAATAAATGCATCGGGAATCTTTTTGAGGACTGATTGAAGAAATTGAACATCTTCGGGAGGATATTCTTTTCCGTGTTGGCTAAGAAAGACCTCGATATCCTCAGAGGCTAAGGCATGAACCACAAGCGGTCTTAACGCCATCGTTTGTTGCGTAAGGTTTTCTAAGGGAACGTGATAATACGCCGCTTGTCGCTGGAGTTCGTAATGATACGCTTCCGGGGGACGAAAAAGTTTAATATCTTTCCAAGCTACGCCCTGATCGTGAAGGCGTGACACTGCATTCATAAAACCGCTGACTTCATCGGCGACCGAACGATATAAGCCGACTACTAGCGTGGGTGAGGGTTTTGGTTGAGGCGCCCATGTAGCTTTCACCCCTAAGGAATGGAACCATTGATTTAAAGCAGCATCTTCTTGAGCGTAACCCATCACATAAATCTTTTTATATTTATACTTAGCGGTCCCTAAGGGGTTACGCTTCAACGCACCATGTTGATCAAATAAGTCAAAATGTTTCCGTAACAATTTCACTTTCGGATGATCACTTTTAGGAGGTACAAAGGTTAGTTCGTTAAGATAGGTCGCTGCGAGCGAAGGTGGAACGTGTTCGTGATCAAACAACAGGGCAATTGCAAGCGCTTCATCAATTTCGAATTGAACATCCTTGAGAAATTGTGCTTTGGTTATGAGCGTATAGGTCTCATCCCATTTACCTAGACGTAATGCTAAAAGGGTCGCATGATACCCATACGGTGCAAGCACGTAATCATATTCTTTTAAAGTCATCATTTTATTTTAAACGATTCTGGATATCCTTTTTGAATAAAATTAAAAAAACGTTGATTCACTCCCCGTCTTCTTTAATCATTTTTTGAATATTAAGAAAAAGAAGGCGTTATTGGCCACTCCACAATGGCCTTATTGACCAAGAACCAGCCTTTAACATCTTCTTTTAAATACACATAAACATTTATTTTTGCATACGTTTTAGGATGCGTTATTTGAACAAGTTCACGACGATATAAACCGGTTGATACGCCTTCGACATCATCCATTTCTTTTAATTTTAGAGGACTAATTTCATACACTTCGCCAATAATGGAACGGCTTCCTTTGG
>JAURFC010000034.1 GCA_030834445.1 Bacillota bacterium | reverse complement strand
TACGGAAGAAGAATTAACACGAATCGTCGCTTTTGCAAAGAAACATCAATTGTGGATTATCAGTGATGAACTGTACCATACGTTAACGTTTGCAGGAAAAAAGGCCACCACCTTGCTTGCCTACCAAAAAAATTATCCAGCGATTGTGGTCATTGATTCGGTGTCAAAACGGTATGCAGCCTGTGGCGCGCGTATTGGTTGTTTGATTAATACCCATGCACCGTTGATGGAACGCATATTTCAACTCGGACAATCGCGCTTAGGTGTCCCTTTACTCGATCAGCTCGGCGCCGCTGCCCTTTATCGCTTAGAAAATCCATCGCTCGCCCATCTCCCTGCCCTTTACGAAGCACGACGGGATAAGGTGATTGAATTTCTTTCCGCGTATCCTTGGATTCATTATGTAAAACCTGAAGCAACTTTTTATCTGATGCTTTCTTTACCGATTCATGATAGTAATCATTTTTGTACGTGGTTGATTGAGCAGATTCATTTGGATGGAGAACGTGTGCTCATCACCCCGGCAGAAAATTTATACGTCACCCCTGGAAAAGGAAAAAATGAAGTGCGTCTTGCTCTTGTTTTAGAAGAAGAACCGTTATTAAGAGCGATGAACATTCTTGTCTATGGATTACAACAGTATATGACATTGTTTGAATCACTCAATCCCTCACGTCCCGTCCACGAATAAACCTCATTCAAGGGGGAATCGTGTATAATTTGAAAGATGAAAACCACGACCTCTCGTCATGTTTTAATTGCCAATCGAAGAGCGTCCTTTGATTATTTTTTATCGGACTTTTTAGAAGTGGGTCTTGTTTTAACAGGGACCGAAATTAAAAGTTTACGCAAGGGTGGTGGATCCTTAAAAGATAGTTATGTCATTGTTCGTTCCAATGAACTCTTTTTACTCAATATGCACATCGCCCCTTACGAACAAGGCAATCTCTTTAATCATGATCCTTTACGGACCCGAAAATTGCTCGCTCATCATCAGGAAATTTTAAAACTTCACAAAGCGATTCAAGAAAAAGGGTTAACCATTGTTCCCACTCAACTGTATCTAAAACACGGCCGCGCTAAGTTAGAAATCGCGATTGGTAAAGGAAAGAAAAATTACGATAAACGCGAGTCGATTAAAAACAAAGAAAATCAACACAAACTTGATAAGGCCATCAAAGGTGATTTACGTGATTAAGACCATTGATGATGTTTTTTCCTTTTTGCATGCTCGGCAATCCAAAGCGTACACCCGTGTTCATTTTGATGCGTTTTTAAACGATTTTCCGTTGGCGTTCTCTCGTCCGGGAATTCATCTTACAGGCACGAACGGCAAAGGATCGACAGCGACCTTCATCGCCTCGATTCTTCAACAAGGGTATGGACGGGTTGGGTTATTCACCAGTCCTCCCATCACGCAATTTCATGAGATGATTTCTATTTCTGGAACGAGGATTGAAGATGCCTTTATTGTTAATTTTTTTCAAATGTGGGCAGACCGCTTCGACCATTATCAACTCACATATTTTGAAATGGTCACCCTTTTAGCGTTTGCCTACTTTGAAGCGAATAAGGTCGATATCGCCGTCATTGAAGTCGGGATGGGTGGAAAAATTGACGCGACGAATTGTTTTACGCCTACTTTAAGTATCATTACGAACATTAGCTTAGAACATACCGATTACTTAGGATCCACACTCGCTTCCATTGCCGACCATAAAGCCGGGATTATCAAACCTTTTGTTCCAGTGATGGTGGGTCCCTTACCCCAAGAAGCGTATGATGTAGTTCAAACGGTTGCCACGCAAAACCAGTCCCCGATTCTTCCCTTACTTCCTTTTTCAGTCCAGACAAACGGAACTTGGAACGTTGGTCCCTATCAAGGATTAACCACGCAACTAAACGGAGATTATCAAAAACAAAATCTCACGCTGGCGGTGAGTGCAGTGCATGCACTCCAAGCCCACTTCCCCTTATCCGAAACTTCTATCCGTCAAGGGTGTCTAGGTGCGATGATTCCCGGTAGGCTTGAAAAGATCATGGACTCACCGGTCATTTATGTCGATGGGGCTCACAATCCTGGGGCAATGCAAGCGCTTGTGCAAACTTGGAAGAGGGCGTTTCCTCATACGGAACTCACGGTCTTATTTGCTTCGTTTACCGATAAGGCGTTACACGCCTCACTGGAACCGTTAAAGACTTTAACAAATGATATTCATTTAACCACGTTTAATCACCCACGTGCCCGCATCCGAAAGGATTATGAGGGGGTTGATTTACCCTTTGTGGAGGACTCCTTTAAGTTCGTAAGTGATTGGATCCAACAATCCTCACCCTATCGTGTATTATTAATCACAGGTTCGCTCGCCTTTGTGGGTGTCATGCGAGCCTATATCACCACGAGGTCTTAGGATTATGCAACAAAAAATCATCCGTCAAATGACGTTATCCGCGATGTTTATCGCGATGGGTCTTATTTTCGATCGCTTATTAATGATTCCTTTAGGGGAAGTCAATCGCATCGCCTTTGGTTCAAGTGCGGTGGTTTTAGCGTCCTTTATTGTCGGACCGATATATGGGATGATTGTGGGCGCGTTTGTTGATATTTTTGGGTTTATGCTTAATTCGGTTGGAACGTATACTCCCTTTGTGACCTTTGGGTATATGGCCATGGGCCTTTTTCCTTGGTTACTACATAAAACCTTTGGAAAAGCATCTTTTACGAACTTATTTCAATCCGTGAGTTTAGGGTTTATTGCCTTACTCGTTGCCTACAGTGTCTGGTTTATTTATAGTCGATCGGATTATGGGTTTACGTTAGGATTCAATGAGGATGGATCACCGAATCGTCTTATCCTTGATCTTACAACGCCCTTATTCCGCGTCATCTTTCCGTTGGTGGCTCTAAGCATTCTTGTCGGCTTTTCCTTATGGATGTTCCGTTTTCAATCACGCTTAAAACTTCCAGAAAATACCCGTTTTCCTTCCATCCAAACCATCACCTTTATCGTGCTTGTCTTAGAAGTACTTATCGGGATTATTTGGGGGGTTCAATGGCGCGTGTGG